>JBAYZB010000030.1:0-23188 GCA_041672765.1 Gammaproteobacteria bacterium
CCTCAAGGTGCGCCACATCATCGTGCTGGGCCACGCGCGGTGCGGCGGCATCCGCGCGCTGCTGGCCGGCCTCCCCCAGGAGGCGGATCGCAACAGCTTCATCGGCACGTGGATGGCCATCGCCGCCAACGCCCGCACGCAGGTCCTGACCGAGTTGCCGCATGCAACGCCCGAGGCGCAGGCCTGCGCCTGCGAGCAGGCCGCCATCCAAGTTTCGATCAATAACCTGATGACCTTCCCGAGCATCCGTGAACGGGTGGAGCGGGGCGAGCTGCTGCTCCACGGCTGGTATTTCGACCTGGAGAAAGGGAGACTGCTGGGACTGGACCAGACAACAGAGCGCTTTGCACCTCTGGCGTAGGCCCGTCGCACCACCGGTTTCGCATCGGGCGCTTTACCATGTCGTGGATCCACCATTCGGCTCTGCCATAGCAACGCTCCCCGATACCAGGACATTTACCGGCACGGAGACGCCATTGCACCGCCGCCAGTGTTTGCAGGAACGGCCCTTACTTTTTCCCCCATCTTGCTCGTAACAACCGCTGCGCATCGACCGCAGCATAGCCGGAGCCGATCCGCAACCTGCGGCGCCATTCATATGGGTAATGCTGACGTGTCGCGATCAAACAAGCGCGCAGTATGGCGCTGGTCGGTATGTCGAAGACGTCCGTAATCCCGATCACACCCTACGAGACAATGCCACAATACGCATCAAAAATGATTTGTGAATTTAGGTAGTTACACCCTTACCCACTCACAGTTATGCACGCTTCGATCGCAACTCGATTTTCGTGTATGCCTCTGTTTCCGCTTGACTCAAGTCAAGGACGTTACATTCCCCATACGCGCAGAGTAATGCCCACTTATTCTGTACGTGTAATCATCGTTGGACACATAGGGGGTATTGTTGCGTGGCAACCGGTGCGATCAATCGCCGGCAATTCCTGCGCGGTGACTTCCGTGGACGGCACCCCGCGTTGCGCCCGCCCTGGGCGCTCGCTGCTGAACACGCGTTCATAGAGACGTGTACCCGCTGCGGCGCGTGCGTTACGAGCTGTCCACAGTCAATCCTGGTACAGCAACGCGATGGCTATCCGTTTGTGGATTTCCGGCGCGGCAAATGCGATTTTTGCGGGGCGTGCGCCGACAAGTGCGCTCCCGGGGCACTTAGACCGCCGCACGACGATGGCACTCCCTGGAACGTGAAAGCATTCGTCACGGACAACTGCCTCGCACGACGCGGCATTCTCTGCATCACTTGCCTTGAGCACTGTGCGCTACGCGCCATCCGCCGCCACCTCATCACCCGCAGCACCATGCCGCCGGAGATAGACGTCTCGGCATGTAGCGGTTGCGGCGCCTGTTATCGGTCATGCCCTGTCGATGCCATTGTACTCACGCGCTTGGACACGCCTAACTCCAGTGGACAATCAGGTGCAACGGAGGTGCATTCATGAATATCGTCGGGCTCATCGTCCATTCACATCCACACAAGATCGCCCACGTGAAAGCACGCTTGGAGGTCATGCGAGGCGTCGAGGTGCACGCGGCCAGCGACTGCGGCCGCCTGCTCGTTTCCGTGGAGGAGGACAACGACGGCCGGATGGTCGACACCATCCTGCAGATGCACAACGTAGATGGGGTGCTCTCCGCCGCAATGATTTACCACCATTACGAAGAATGCGGTTCCAGCCAAAAGGAGGCGTGAAACAATGAAATTGTCAAGGCGCGACTTCATCAAGGCCAATGCCGTTGCAGCCACGGCCGCTGCTGCAGGAATAACCTTGCCAGGCATAGGCACGGCACTGGCGAAAGCACCGGATCAGATCCGCTGGGACAAGGCGGCATGCCGCTTTTGCGGCACGGGCTGCAGCGTGCTGGTCGGCACCAAGGACGGGCGCGTGGTTGCGACGCAGGGCGATCCGGATGCGCCGGTAAACCGAGGGCTGAACTGCATCAAGGGCTACTTCCTGTCAAAGATCATGTACGGCAAGGATCGCCTCACGGCGCCGCTGCTGCGCATGAAGGACGGCAAGTACGACAAAAACGGCGAGTTCACGCCCGTAAGCTGGGATCAGGCCTTCGACATCATGGCGGAGAAATGGAAGCAGGCGCTCAAGGAAAAAGGCCCGTCCGGTGTCGGTATGTTCGGTTCCGGTCAGTGGACGGTGTGGGAGGGCTACGCCGCCGCGAAGCTCTTCAAAGCCGGCTTCCGCTCCAACAACATCGATCCGAACGCGCGCCACTGCATGGCATCGGCCGTGGCCGGCTTCATGCGCACCTTCGGCGCGGATGAACCCATGGGGTGTTACGACGACTTGGAGCACGCCGATGCCTTCGTGCTGTGGGGCTCCAACATGGCGGAGATGCACCCCATCCTGTGGTCGCGCCTCACCGATCGGCGCCTCACCGCCGACCATGTCAAGGTAGCGGTGCTCTCCACCTTCGAGCACCGCAGCTTCGAGCTGGCCGATATCGGCATCGTGTTCGCGCCACAGACCGATCTCGCCATCCTCAATTACATTGCCAACTACATCATCCAATCGGGCAGCGTGAACGAGGATTTCGTCAAGAAACACGTCAACTTCAAGCGCGGAGTGACCGACATCGGCTACGGCTTGCGTCCCAATGATCCACGTGAAGAGAGGGCGCGGAATGCCAAGGACCCGAACAAGGCCGAGCCCATGACGTTCGAGGAGTACAAGGATTTCGTGGCGGAATACACGCTGGACAAAGTGCACAAGCTCTCCGGCGTGCCGAAGAAGGACCTGGAAGCCCTGGCGAAGCTCTATGCCGACCCGAACATCAAGGTGGTGTCCTACTGGACCATGGGCTTCAACCAGCACACCCGAGGCACCTGGGCGAACAACCTCGTCTACAACATCCACCTTCTCACCGGGAAAATCTCCGAGCCCGGCAACGGCCCGTTCTCCCTCACCGGCCAGCCTTCCGCCTGCGGCACCGCGCGCGAGGTCGGCACCTTCGCGCATCGACTGCCCGCGGACATGGTAGTCAATAACCCCGAGCATCGCGCCTTCTGCGAGAAGGTGTGGCAACTCCCGGAAGGCACACTCCCGAACAAGGTCGGCTTTCATGCCGTGCTCATGCAGCGCATGCTCAAGGACGGCAAGATGAACTGCTACTGGCAGATGTGCAACAACAACATGCAGGCCGGGCCCAACATCAATGGCGAGATGTATCCCGGTTGGCGCAATCCGGAAAATTTCATCGTCGTCTCCGACCCCTATCCAACCGTCTCCGCCATGGCGGCGGATCTGATCCTGCCCACAGCGATGTGGGTGGAGAAGGAGGGCGCTTACGGCAATGCCGAACGGCGCACGCAGTTCTGGCGCCAGCAGGTGAAGGCACCCGGCGAGTCGCGCTCCGACCTGTGGCAGATCGTCGAGTTCTCCAAGCGCTTCAAGGTCGAGGAGGTGTGGCCGGAGGAACTCATCGCCAAGAAGCCGGAGTACCGCGGCAAGACCCTGTACGACATCCTGTTCGCCAACGGCGTGGTCAACAAGTACCCCAAACAGAAAGTGACCGACAGCGCCGGCAACGTCTACGACAACGACGAGATGGAGCACTTCGGTTTCTATCTGCAGAAGGGGTTGTACGAGGAGTACCGCATCTTCAGCCTGGAAGGACCGAAGAAGGGCCACGAGCTGGCGACATTCGACCACTACCATCAGGTGCGCGGACTGCGCTGGCCGGTGGTGAATGGCAAGGAGACGCTGTGGCGCTATCGCGAGGGCTACGATCCGCACGTCCCAGCAGGCGTCGGAGTTCAGTTCTACGGCAACAAGGACGGCAAGGCCAACATCTTTGCCCTGCCCTACGAATCGCCTGCCGAATCGCCGGATGCCGAGTACGATCTGTGGCTGTGCACCGGCCGTGTGCTCGAGCATTGGCACTCCGGTTCCATGACGCGCCGCGTACCGGAACTTCACCGCGCCTTCCCTGACGCCGTGGTGTTCATGCACCCGGATGACGCCAAGAAACGCGGGCTCAAGCGCGGCATGGTCGCCAAGCTGCAATCCCGGCGCGGCGAGATCCTGGCGCAGGTGGAGACGCGCGGCCGCAACCGCCCGCCGCAGGGCCTGGTGTTCATCCCCTGGTTCGATTCCGGTCGGCTGGTCAACAAGCTGACCCTCGATGCCACCTGCCCGATCTCGAAGGAAACGGACTTCAAGAAATGCGCGGTCAAGGTGACCAGGGCCTGACATCAAACAGCCTTGGCAGGGGCGGGATGAACGGCAGTTCGCACAAAGCGGGACGCAGGCGGTTTCTGGCCGAGATGGCGGCAACTGCCTGCGGGGTGGCACTGTTTGGGATGGGGCTCGGGCTCTATTCGCGGCAGGCCGCTTCCCTGCCCGCGCTTGCCTTGCGTCCACCGGGCGCCCTGCCCGATGAGCGGGATTTCCTCGGCGCCTGCATCCGCTGCGGCCTTTGCGTGCGCGACTGTCCTTTCGATACGTTGCGCCTGGCGCAGGCGGGCGAGCCGGTGGCGCTTGGTACGCCGTACTTCATTGCGCGCGAGGTGCCGTGCGAGATGTGCGATCACATACCGTGCGTCGTCGCCTGCCCGACCGGTGCCTTGGATCACGGGCTCACCGACATCGAGAAGGCGCGCATGGGCCTCGCGGTGCTGGTGGACCAGGAAACCTGTCTCAATTTTCTGGGGCTGCGCTGCGACGTCTGCTATCGCGTGTGCCCGATGATCGATCGGGCCATCACCCTGGACCCGCTGCACAACGCGCGCAGCGGCAAGCATACGCTGTTTCTGCCGATCGTGCATTCGGAAGCCTGTACCGGCTGCGGCAAATGCGAAAAGGCCTGCGTCCTGGAAGAAGCCGCGATCAAGGTCTTACCGCTGCATCTCGCCAAGGGCAGGCTGGGGCAGCACTATCGCCTGGGCTGGAAGGAAAAGGAAAAGGCGGGAGGCAGCCTGGTCGCCCCCGACATCGAGCACCGCTACAACTTGCCCGAAGGCATGCGCTACGACTATGAGGGGCGCGGCCTGATCATCGAGGAGAAGGGCGCAACACCGTTCCCCGACGATCCCCTCAAGACCCTCAACCGCGGCAGGGAGGAACGTTGATGGCAGCGCGTACGGAACGCATCAGAGCCGCGGCAATCGCCGACAAAGGCTTGCTGCGTGCCTATAAATGGCTGTTGCTGCGCCGCATCAGCCAGCTCTCCATCCTGGCGCTGTTTCTGCTCGGCCCGTTGGCCGGGATCTGGATCGTCAAGGGCAACATGGCTTCCAGCCTCACGTTGGACACGCTGCCGCTCACCGATCCCTACGTGCTGCTGCAATCGCTGCTCACGCGCCACGCGCCAGAGACGACGGCCGTCACCGGCGCGGTAATCGTGCTCGCCTTCTATCTCTTGGTGGGCGGGCGCGTTTACTGCTCATGGGTATGCCCGATCAATATCGTCACGGACACGGCAGCCTGGCTGCGCGAGCGGCTGGGCATCAAGAACCATTCCCACATCTCACGCACTACGCGCTACTGGCTGCTCGCCGCCACGCTGGTGCTGGCTGCGGCGAGCGGCACCATTGCGTGGGAGCTCGTCAATCCGGTCTCCCTGGTCTTCCGCGGACTGATATTCGGCATGGGCGCCGCGTGGCTGATGGTGCTGGGCATATTCCTGTTCGACCTGCTCATCAGCCGGCACGGCTGGTGCGGGCACCTGTGCCCGGTCGGCGCCTTTTACAGCCTGTTAGGCATGGTGAGCTTGCCGCGGATAAGCGCCGCTGCACGCGCGCAGTGCAACGACTGCATGGACTGTTACGTTGTGTGTCCCGAGCCGCAGGTCATCCGCCCGGCGCTCAAGGGTGCGCAACAAGGCATAGGACCTGTGATCCTCGCCGCGAACTGCACCAACTGCGGGCGCTGTATCGACATCTGCTCCAAGGATGTGTTCCGGTTCGCAACCCGGTTCGGCAACACCAGTTCCACGCATGAGAAAACCATTCAGCCTACGAATCAAAAGGAGGTTACACCATGAAGAAGTTGATGGTGCTGGGGACGATATTGCTCCTTGGATCGCTGATTTATCTTCCCGCCGGCTTCGCCCAGCAGAAGATCGTTTCGGAACGCGGAGATATTCCCATCGATCAGGAGGTGGCACCGACCGTGAAGCAGTGGCAACCGGACACGGAACCGATCAAGCGCGACTATGTCCAGCAGCCGCCCCTCATTCCGCATTCTGTCGAGGGCTATCAAGTGGATCTCAAGTTCAACAAGTGCATGTCCTGCCATAGCTGGGCGACGTACAGGGAGGCGAAGGCCACCAAGATCAGCCAAACCCACTTCAAGGATCGCGACGGCAACGATCTCGCCGATGTCTCGGCACGACGCTACTTCTGCACGCAATGCCACGTGCCACAGATGGATGCAAAACCACTGGTGGAAAACACATTCAAACCCGTGGAAGCGATCAGCAGCAGGTAAGCGGCTAACGGATTCCGGCCATCGGGCGCAGCTCGTGGCGTAGCGGGACGGCACCGCCCATGGCTTACCGCGCACGAGGGCGCATCACACTGAACAGAACGAGCGAGAGGCTAGCCATGTCCACTTCAATCCAAACTATCATATCGAGGAAACAGGGCCTGCTCGGCCGCTGGTGGCGGATACTGGCCTCCCCCACCACCCGCTATTCACTCGGTACCCTGCTGATGGTCGGGTTCTTTGCCGGCATCATCTTCTGGGGCGGCTTCAACACCGCCATGGAAGCGACCAACACGGAGACGTTCTGCATCTCCTGTCACGAGATGGAGGAAAATGTCTACCGTGAATATCAGAACACCATTCATTACTCGAACCGTACGGGCGTACGGGCAACCTGCCCCGACTGTCATGTGCCAAGGGAATGGACCCACAAGATGATCCGCAAGATACAGGCGAGCAACGAGCTCCTCCACAAGGTTCTCGGCAGCATCGATACACTCGAGAAATTCGAGGCCAAGCGCTTGCAGCTTGCCCAGAACGTATGGAATGGGATGAAGAAGACGGACTCGCGCGAGTGCCGCAACTGCCACGATTACGAAGCCATGGACTACATGGCGCAGGGCCGGCGCGCGGTCCCGCAGCACATCCAGGGCTTCGACACGGGCAAGACCTGCATCGACTGCCACAAGGGCATCGCCCATTCGCTGCCGAACGGATATGTTCCTGGCCAGTGACGCTGCCGGGATATGCCGCGAACGGGACTCCCAGCGTTGCCGAGCGATGCGAGTCGGACGCAATGGCCTCCGGCCGTGAAGACGGAAGTCCGACACGGCCTATCGCAAACAACTGCGCGGTGGCACGGTGGGGAAATAATAAAGGGCGGAAGAACTCCGCCCTTTATTATTGCTTACATCATCCGGCGCACGAGCCGTGCGCCGGATGGCATTACATCGGTTTTAATTGACCTTCGGATCCAGTTCTCCCGACGCGTAGCGCTTGGACATCGCTTCCAGGGAGATCGGCTTGATCTTGGAGGCCTGACCGGCGGCGCCGAAGGCCTCGTAACGGGCCTTACAGATCTCCGACATGGCCTTGCTGGCGGCCCTCAGGTACTTGCGCGGATCGAACTCTTTGCGGTTTTCCGCCATGAACTTGCGGATGGCGCCGGTGGAGGCCATGCGCAGGTCGGTATCGATGTTGACCTTGCGCACGCCATGCTTGATGCCTTCCACGATCTCCTCGACCGGCACGCCATAGGTCTCGCCCATGTCGCCGCCGAACTCGTTGATGATCTTGAGCCATTCCTGCGGCACGGAGGAGGAACCGTGCATCACCAGGTGGGTGTTGGGGATGCGCGCGTGGATCTCCTTGATGCGGTCGATGCGCAGCACCGCGCCTGTCGGCGGACGGGTGAACTTGTAGGCGCCATGCGAAGTGCCGATGGCGATGGCCAGGGCGTCCACTTTGGTCTTCTTCACGAAATCGGCCGCCTCGTCGGGATCGGTCAGGAGCTGGCTATGGTCCAGGGTGCCCTCGGCACCGACGCCGTCCTCTTCGCCGGCCTTGCCGGTCTCGAGGGAGCCCAGGCAGCCCAGTTCGCCTTCCACGGATACGCCACAGGCGTGAGCCAGTTCGACCACATGACGGGTGACGTTGACGTTGTACTCATAAGTGGACGGCGTCTTGGCATCCTCCATCAGGGAGCCGTCCATCATCACGGAAGTGAAACCGGACTGGATGGAACGGAAGCACACGGCGGGCGATGCGCCGTGGTCCTGGTGCACGCAGATCGGAATGTGCGGATACATCTCGACCGCGGCATGCATCAGATGGCGCAGGAACGGCTCGCCGGCGTAGGAGCGGGCACCCGCAGAGGCCTGTACGATCACCGGCGCGTCCAGCGCGTCGGCGGCCTGCATGATGGCCTGAATCTGCTCCATGTTGTTCACGTTGAAAGCCGGCAGGCCATAGCCGTACTCGGCTGCGTGGTCCAGAAGTTGGCGCAACGATATGAGTGCCATGTCGATCTCCTTAGTCGATTGTCAATAAGCCAGAATCTGCCGCCCCATGTCTTCACCCGCAGCAAAAACGATTCTCCGCCATGCGGCAGCAGGAATGGAATCATCGTAATTCAGCCAGGGATTTCCCTCCCGCATCAAACTACTCTGTCGCCCGGCACCTGGACCGCCAGGATAGGACATTATTCGGTTTTGGGCACTACCATATCACCAACCCGCACGATCTTCATGGCGTTCGTGCCACCGTGCACGCCCATCAGATCACCCTTGGTGATGATCACCAGATCGCCATCCCGCACCGCCCCGCGGCGGACCAGCTCGTCGATAGCCTCCTTGTTGACCTGGGCGTGGTCGGTGGTGGTAACGTCGAAGCTGACCGGATATACGCCACGATACAGCGTGACCTTGCGCCGCGTCGCCACATGACGCGTCAAGGCGTAGATGGGGATGCCGGAACTGATGCGCGACATCCAGAGCGGCGTGGCGCCCGATTCCGTCAACGCCGCGATCGCCCGCACGCCGAGATGGTTCGCCGTATACATGGCGGCCATGGCGATGGCCTCGTCGATGCGCCGGAACTGGGTGTTGATGCGGTGGCTCGATACCTTGGCCACACGCTCCTTCTCGGCGCCGCGGCAAATGCGGTCCATGGCCGCCACCGCTTTGGCCGGATTCTTGCCAGTAGCGGTCTCGGCCGAGAGCATGACCGCATCCGTGCCGTCGAGCACGGCGTTGGCCACGTCGAAGACCTCCGCGCGGGTCGGGATCGGGCTATCCACCATGGACTGCATCATCTGGGTCGCGGTGATCACGACGCGATCCATGGAACGCGCCTGATGGATGATGCGCTTCTGCACGGCGGGAAGCTCGGCGTCGCCGATCTCCACGCCCAGGTCGCCACGGGCGATCATGACGGCGTCGGCGGCGGCGATGATCTCGTCCAGCGCCGCCACCGCCTCGGCCCGCTCGATCTTGGCGACAATGCCGCCATGGCCTCCGGCCGCTCGCAGCAGTTCGCGCGCCTCATGGATATCGGCTGCATTGCGCGGGAAGGAGACGGCCACGTAGTCCGCCTCCATGGCAGCCGCGACCTTGATGTCGGCGCGGTCCTTGTCGGTGAGGGCCTTGGCCGAGAGGCCGCCGCCCTGACGGTTGATGCCCTTGTTGTTGGAGAGCACGCCGCCATTGACCACACGGCACACGATCTCCGCCCCCTCGACCCGATCGACCCACAGGACGATGCAGCCGTCGTCGAGCAACAAGGTATCGCCGCGCGTGACATCGGCGGGCAGACCCTTGTACGTCACCCCCACCCGCTCGTCATTTCCTTGATCGGCGGGCCAATTGGCATCCAGGGTGAAGGTTGCACCCTCTTCGAGGAAGACCTTACCGTCCCGGAAACGCTCGATGCGAATCTTGGGTCCCTGCAGATCGGCGAGTACGCCCACGTGTCTGCCGTGGGCACGTGCCCGATTACGCACCGTCTCGGCGCGCCGGATATGATCCTCCGGCGAACCGTGGGAGAAATTGACGCGTACCACGTCGATGCCGGCCTGGATCATTTCGTCCAGGACCTTGGGATCGTCCGTCGCCGGGCCCAAAGTGGCTACAATCTTGGTTCTTCTCAACAAGTGTCTTGCTCCAGAAGCGCTGCAACAAAACGGGAAGCCATCATGCCGGATGCCCCGGGGCCGCATGGCCCCGGGCATGACATAATGTAAGCCACGCGCGGCGCTTTTGCGCGTAACTACTTCGCAGCACGCTCTTCCAGAATGGCGACAGCGGGCAATTTCTTGCCTTCGAGAAACTCGAGGAACGCGCCGCCCGCAGTCGAGATGTAAGACACCTTGTCGTAGATGCCGTATTTCTGGATGGCCGCAATGGTATCGCCGCCGCCGGCCAACGTGAACGCCTTGGTGTTCGCAATGGCCTCGGCGATGGTCTTGGTCCCCGCCCCGAACTGATCGAACTCGAACACGCCCACCGGGCCGTTCCACACCACGGTACCCGCCTTCATGATGATGTCGGCGAGCTCCTGCGCGCTCTTGGGGCCGATGTCGAAGATCATGTCGTCATCGGCCACCGCGCCCGCGTCCTTCAGCACCGCCGGCTCACTGGCATCGAACTTCTTGCCGACCACTACGTCCACGGCGATCGGAATCGTTGCACCGCGCTTGTTCATCTTTTCCATCAGCGCCTTGGCGGTCGGGATAAGGTCGGGTTCGCTCAGTGACTTGCCGATGGGCTTGCCGGCAGCGGCAAGGAAGGTGTTGGCGATGCCGCCGCCCACCACGAGCTGATCCACCTTCTCGGACAGCGACTCGAGCACGGTCAGCTTGGTCGAGACCTTGGCGCCGCCGACGATGGCGACCATGGGGCGCGCCGGGTTGGCGAGGGCCTTGTTGAGCGCGTCGAGCTCCTGGGTGAGCAGGATGCCTGCCGCCGCCACGGGCGCGAACTTCGCTACACCGTGGGTGGAGGCCTCCGCGCGGTGCGCGGTGCCGAAGGCGTCCATCACGAACACGTCGCACAGCGCGGCGTATTTCTTGGCGGTCTCGTCGACGTTCTTTTTCTCGCCCTTGTTGAAGCGCACGTTTTCAAGCAGCACCAGTTCGCCAGGGGCGACGTCGAAGCCGCCCTCCACCCAGTCCTTGATCAGGCGCACGGGCTTGCCGAGCTTCTTGGAGATATCCTCGGCAACGGGCTTGAGGGAATTCTCTTCGCTGTATTCGCCTTCGGTCGGACGGCCCAGATGGCTCATCACCATCACCTTGGCGCCGGCCTTCAGGCAGTGCTCGATGGTAGGCATGGAAGCCTTGATGCGGGCATCGGACGTGACCTTGCCGTCCTTCACCGGCACGTTCAGGTCGGCGCGTATCAGTACGCGCTTGCCCGCGAGATCGAGGTCGGTCATTTTGATAACGGACATGGCTCTACTCCTTGGGTCCTGGATGATCAACACAAAGGCACGCGGGGAGGACACTCAGATACGGCAGCTCGCCGCGCGGACGGCCCACGGCCCGACCGAGGCGTCATGACCCACATGCACGTGCCCTCCGGCACCCTTGCGTTGAGCATCCCGCAAAAAACACCGCCCGGGCGAGCCGGGCGGTGTTTTCTTTCTTACTTGGCGTTCATCAACGCAACGCAGGTGTCGAGCATGCGGTTGGAGAAGCCCCATTCGTTGTCGTACCAGGCCAGCACCTTGACCAGGTTGCCGACGACCTTGGTCTGGGTGGAATCGAAGGTCGAGGACACGGCGGTGTGGTTGAAGTCGCTGGAGACCAGCGGCTTGTCGTTGTAGTCCAGGATGCCCTTCAACTCGCCCTCGGCGGCCTCCTTCATGATGGCGTTGATTTCATCCTTGGAGGTCTCGCGGGCGGCCACGAAGGTCAGGTCCACCACGGAGACGTTGATGGTGGGCACGCGGATGGCGAAGCCGGAGAGCTTGCCGTCCAGCTCGGGCAGCACCAAGCCGACCGCCTGCGCAGCGCCGGTCTTGGTGGGGATCATGTTGTACGCGGCGGCGCGGGCGCGGTACAGGTCGCTGTGGTAGACGTCGGTCAGCACCTGGTCATTGGTGTAGGAGTGCACAGTGGTCATCAAGCCGCTCACCAGACCGATCTTGTCGTTCAACGGCTTGACCAGCGGGGCCAGGCAGTTGGTGGTGCAGGAGGCGTTGGAGATGACCGTGTGGCTCGCCTTCAGCACGCCATGGTTCACACCGTACACGACGGTGGCATCACACTCGTTCTTGTCGGCCGGCGCGGAGATGATGACCTTCTTGGCGCCGGCATCGAGGTGCGCCTGGCACTTGGTCTTGTTGCGGAAGATGCCGGTGCATTCCATCACCACGTCAACGCCCAGTTCTTTCCAGGGCAACTTGGCAGGATCGCGCTCGGCGCAGGCGCGGATCTTGTCGCCGTTGACGACCAGGTAGTCGCCTTCCACTTGAACGGTGCCGTTGAATTTGCCGTGCACCGTGTCGTAACGGGTCAGGTGGGCGTTGGTTTCAGCGTTGCCCAGGTCGTTGACGGCTACGATCTGGATGTCCTTGCGGCCGGACTCGTACAGGGCACGCAGCACGTTGCGGCCGATACGGCCATAGCCGTTGATAGCAACTTTAATCGCCATTTCTCATCTCCACTGTTTGTTGAATAAAACCCTGCGCGAACTTGGGGCACCCGAGATCCGCTCGCGCCACCCCGCCGCGCCAACGCAGTGCGGTTACAGGACTTCCTCAACCGCTTTGACCACGTTATCCACGGTAAATCCGAACTCCTTGAACAGCACGCCGGCAGGGGCGGACTCGCCGAAGCGGTTGATACCGACCACCCTGCCCTTGCAGCCCACATACTTCATCCAGCAGTCCGTCACGCCCGCCTCCACGGCGACCCGCGCCGTGACCGCCGAGGGCAGTACCGACTCGCGATAGGCGGCATCCTGAGCGTCGAACGTGTCGGTGGAGGGCATGGAAACCACACGGACCTTGATGCCCTTTTCCGCCAGGACCGCTGCCGCATCCACCGCCAGGGCGACCTCGGAGCCGGTGGCGATCAAGATGGCCTGCGGAACGCCTTCGCAATCCTTCAACACGTAGCCGCCCTTCGCGATATTCGCAAGAGTTGCGGCATCGCGCGACTGATGCTTGAGGTTCTGGCGCGACAGGATCAGGCTGGTGGGGCCGTCCTTGCGCTCAAGGGCGGCCTTCCAGGCCACCGCCGTCTCCACTGCGTCGGCAGGACGCCAGACGGACATGTTGGGAATGATGCGCAACGAGGCGACATGCTCGATGGGCTGATGAGTCGGGCCGTCCTCGCCCAGACCGATGGAGTCGTGGGTAAAGACATAGATGACCCGCTGTTTCATCAGGGCAGACATGCGCAGGGCGTTGCGCGCATAGTCGGAGAACACCAGGAAGGTGCCGCCGTAGGGGATGAAGCCGCCGTGCAGCGCGATGCCGTTCATGATTGCGGACATGCCGAACTCGCGCACGCCGTAATAGATGTAGTTGCCATCGGAGATGGTGTTGCTGACGCCCTTGGCCTCCTTCCACAACGTAAGGTTGGAGCCGGCCAGATCCGCGGAACCGCCGATGATCTCGGGCAGCAGCGGGGCATAGCCGTTGATGGCATTCTGGGAGGCCTTGCGGGTCGCGATGGTCTCGGCCTTCTCGTTGACGGCGTTGATATATTCCGCCGCCTTCTGCACCCAGTCCTCGGGCAGGTCACCCCTCATACGGCGCTCGAATTCGGCGGCGAGCTCCGGGTATTCCTTTTTATAAGCGGCGAATTTCTCGTTCCATTCCGCTTCCCACTTCGCGCCCTTGGCCTTGGCGTCCCAACCCTGGTAGATCTCGTCCGGGATCACGAACGGCTCATGCTTCCAGCCCAGGTTTTCGCGGGCGGCGGCGACTTCGTCGTTGCCCAGCGGGGCGCCGTGGCAATCGTGGCTGCCGCACAGGTTCGGGGCGCCGTAACCGATCACGGTCTTGCAGCAGATCAGGCTGGGCTTGTCGTTGACGGAGCGGGCCTCGTGCACTGCCTTTAGAATGGCTTCGGCGTTGTGACCGTCGACATCGCGCACCACGTGCCAGCCATAAGCCTCGAAACGTTTGGGGGTATCATCGGTGAACCATCCCTTCACGTGGCCGTCGATGGAGATGCCATTGTCGTCATAGAAGGCGATCAGCTTGCCAAGGCCCAGGGTGCCGGCCAGCGAGCAGGCCTCGTGGGAGATGCCTTCCATCATGCAACCGTCGCCCAGGAAGACATAGGTGTAATGATCGACGATCTTGTGGCCTTCGCGGTTGAACTGGCCGGCCAAGACCTTTTCCGCAATCGCCATGCCCACCGCGTTGGTGATGCCTTGACCCAGCGGGCCGGTGGTGGTCTCAACCCCAGGAGTGTAGCCGTATTCCGGGTGACCGGGGGTCTTGGAGTGGAGTTGACGGAACTGCTGGATGTCGTCCATGCCGACCGGATAGCCGGTCAAGTGCAACAGGGAGTAGATCAGCATCGACCCATGGCCGTTGGACAGCACGAAACGGTCGCGGTTGGGCCATTTCGGGTTGGCGGGGTTGTGGCGCATGAAGTCGTTCCACAGTACTTCGGCAATATCCGCCATTCCCATGGGGGCGCCCGGGTGGCCAGAATTGGCCTTCTGTACCGCATCCATGCTGAGGGCACGAATGGCATTGGCAAGTTCTCTACGCGAAGGCATGCATTTCTCCTACAGTCAGATCAAGAAAAGGGGACCAGGCAGATGTACCCTTTCAGCCTGTAAACCGCGTGGCCGACGGCTGCCAAATACTCCTTCCGCCGTTCGGCACTTGTATAATGAACTGCTGCTGAAGCCCTTCCATCCCGAGGGCAAGGGGCGCGAAACGGCGCGCTACGCGCTCCGTAACTTACGCACTCTGGGGACAGTGCTCCGACAGAAAAAACCGGGCCGGTCCTTGACTTGGCTGACTCAGCCTCCCTTCCGGAGTTCCTAATTCTTGCTCAGAAGATACCGTTCGGCAATAGCGTCCAAAGCTATACCCCTAGAAATAGGAATTATCCAGATTCGCTTCTGGAAAATGGCAATGCGGCGCGGCGCACGCCACGAAACACCCGTCCAACACCGTCGAAACCTCGCCTGGCTCACGGCGGCATCGGGCCGGATGAGACTTGGTTGACGTGTTATCTCAGTGTAAAAATCGCGCAGGGCGAGTAAACTACGATATTTGGCATGATGCATATTTAAGGGGACCAAATGGCATTCAATCAGCTATTTACCTCCGAGTCCGTGTCGGAGGGGCATCCGGACAAGGTGGCCGATCAGATTTCTGATGCCGTCCTGGACGCAATCATCGCCCAGGATCCGCGCGCCCGGGTCGCATGCGAGACGCTGGTCAAGACCGGGATGGTGCTGATCGCCGGCGAGATTACCACCTCCGCCGTGGTGGACTACGAGCAGATCGCGCGCACCACCATTCGTCAGATCGGCTACAACGGCTCCGAGATGGGATTCGATTGGGAAACCTGCGCCGTACTGGTGGCGGTGGGCAAACAGTCGCCCGACATCGCCCAAGGCGTGGATCGGGCTGACGAGCTGGCGCAAGGCGCGGGCGATCAGGGCATGATGTTCGGCTATGCCACCAACGAAACGGACGTGCTGATGCCGGCGCCCATCGCCTACGCGCACCGGCTGATGCGCCGCCAAGCCGAGGTGCGCAAGAACGGCACACTCCCCTGGCTGCGTCCCGATGCCAAGAGCCAGGTGACGATGCGCTATGAAGGCGGGCAGCCCGTCGCGGTGGACGCCGTAGTGCTCTCCACCCAGCACAGCCCGGAGATCGGCTACGAGGTGCTCAAGGAGGCCGTGCTGGAGGAGATCATCCTGCCGGTGCTGCCGCGCGAATGGATCACCCAGCAGACCCGCATCTACATCAACCCCACCGGCCGGTTCGTGATCGGCGGCCCCATGGGCGACTGCGGCCTGACCGGGCGCAAGATCATCGTCGATTCCTACGGCGGCATGGCGCGCCACGGCGGCGGCTGCTTCTCGGGCAAGGACCCGTCCAAGGTGGACCGCTCCGCGGCCTACGCCGGACGCTACGTGGCGAAGAACATCGTGGCGGCAGGCTTGGCCGAGCGCTGCGAGATCCAGCTCTCCTACGCCATCGGCGTGGCGGAGCCCACCTCCATCAGCGTCGAGACCTTCGGCACCGGGCGGGTGGACGACGACCGCATCATCGAACTGGTGCGCGCGCACTTCGACCTGCGCCCGCGCGGCATCATCAAGGCGCTGGACCTGCTGCGGCCGATCTATCTCCCCACCGCGGCCTACGGGCACTTCGGACGCGATGACGTGGATCTGCCCTGGGAACGCACCGACAAGGCCGAGGCGCTGCGCGCGGCCGCGGGACTGTGACCCCTTCAGTCCGAACTTGAAGTCCGCCGCCTGCGAAGGCGGCACCACAGCCCTCTGAGGAGCGTTGCAACAGGCACCCCGCCTGCCAGGCTCAGAGGGCTGTCTCCGTTAATTTGCAACGGCGCTCACTCATCATTAGGAGCATGCATGATGAACGCTGTGATCAACCAGAACTTCTCCGACTACAAAGTGGCCGACATCGGCTTGGCCGAATGGGGCCGCAAGGAGATCCGGATCGCCGAGACCGAGATGCCCGGCCTCATGGCCCTGCGCGAAGAGTACGGCGCCCAGAAACCGCTTAAGGGTGCCCGCATCTCCGGCTCCCTGCACATGACCATCCAGACCGCCGTCCTGATCGAGACCCTGGTGGAACTCGGGGCGGAAGTGCGGTGGGCCTCCTGCAACATCTACTCCACCCAGGACCATGCCGCCGCCGCCATCGCCGCAGCCGGTATCCCGGTGTTCGCCTGGAAGGGCGAGACGCTGGAAGAGTACTGGTGGTGCACCGAGCAGGCGCTGACCTGGCCGGACGGCAAGGGCCCCAACATGATCCTGGACGACGGCGGCGATGCGACACTGCTGGTGCACAAAGGCAAGGAGTTCGAAACGGCCGGCAAGGTGCCGGAGGCGGAAGCGAACGCCTCGCACGAGTGGAAGGTGTTTCTCGCCCTGCTCAAGCAGAGCATCGCGAAGGACCCGCAGAAGTGGACCCGGATCGCCCAGGGCATCCGCGGCGTCACCGAGGAAACGACGACGGGCGTGCATCGCCTGTATCAAATGCAGGAGCGCGGCGAACTGCTGTTCCCCGCCATGAACGTCAACGACTCGGTCACCAAGAGCAAGTTCGACAACCTGTACGGTTGCCGCGAGTCGCTCATCGACGGCATCAAGCGCGCCACCGACGTGATGATCGCCGGCAAGATCTGCGTGGTGGCCGGTTACGGCGACGTGGGCAAGGGCTGCGCCCAGGCCTTCCGCGGCATGGGCGCCACGGTATGGGTGACCGAGATCGACCCCATCTGCGCCCTGCAGGCGGCGATGGAAGGCTACCGCGTGGTGACCATGGATTACGCGGCCGACAAGGCCGACATTTTCGTCACCGCCACCGGCAATCTTCACGTCATCACCCATGACCACATGGCGGCGATGAAGAACGAGGCGATCGTGTGCAACATCGGCCATTTCGATTCCGAGATCGACATCGCCTCGCTGGAGAAGTACCAATGGGAAGAGATCAAGCCCCAGGTGGATCACGTGATCTTCCCGGACGGCAAGAAGATCATCGTGCTCGCCAAAGGCCGGCTGGTGAATCTGGGCTGCGCCACCGGGCATCCCAGCTTCGTGATGTCCGCCTCCTTCACCAACCAGGTGATCGCGCAGATGGAGCTCTTCAACCACCACCAGAACTACGCGAAGCAGGTGTACGTGCTGCCCAAGCATCTGGATGAAAAGGTCGCGCGCCTGCATCTCAAGAAGATCGGCGCCGAGCTCACCAAGCTTACGGCCGAGCAGGCGGCGTATATCGGCGTGCCGGTAGAAGGACCGTACAAGCCCAACCACTACCGTTACTGAGTGCGGGCCACATGAAATCGCAAACAAAATATGCCCCCGTCTTCAGCTTCGAATTTTTCCCGCCGAAGACGGAAGAAGGGATGGCGAAGCTGCGCCAGACGCGGGAAGCGCTGGCGCAGCTCAAGCCACGTTTTTTCTCGGTGACGTATGGCGCCGGCGGATCAACCCAGGAGCGCACCTTCGCCACCGTGCTGGAGATCCAGCGCGATTCCGGCATCGAGGCCGCGCCCCATCTGTCCTGCATCGGCTCGACACAGGAGAATATCCGTTCGATCCTCCGCAACTACATGGCGCAGGGTATTCGCCATATCGTCGCCCTGCGGGGCGACATGCCCTCCGGGATGGTGGAGGCCGGCGAGTTCCGTTATGCCAACGAGCTGGTGGAGTTCATCCGCGCGGAGACCGGCGATCACTTCTTCATCGAGGTGGCCGCCTATCCGGAAGTGCACCCGCAAGCCCCCAGCGCCCAGGCCGATCTTCTGAACTTCAAGCGCAAGGTGGAGGCGGGTGCCAACAGCGCCATCACACAGTACTTCTACAACATCGACGCCTACCTGCGGTTCGTGGAGAGCTGCGAGCGCGTCGGACTGGACGTCCCGATCGTGCCCGGCATCATGCCAATCACCAACTTCAGCCAGCTCGCCCGTTTCTCCGACGCCTGCGGGGCGGAGATCCCGCGCTGGCTGCGCAAACGGCTCGAGGGCTACCTGGATGACATGGAATCCATCCGCGCGTTCGGACTCGATGTGGTGACGGAGCTGTGCCGACGCTTGCTGGAAGAGGGCGCGCCGGGGCTGCATTTCTACACCATGAATCAGGCAGGCCCAACGGTGGCCATCTGGCGCAACCTCGGCCTCGGGCGGGCGTGACGCAACAGCCAACGCAGAGACGCAAAGGCGCAAAGAAAGATAAGAATCGAATGGCTCTTCTTTGCGCCTTCGCGCCTTCGCGTTGAGTCTTTTCAGAGTTCTCTGGAAGACTGCAGATGACGAGCAACTCCAAGTGGATGCAGCGCGATCTGGCCGTGGTCTGGCATCCCTGCACGCAGATGAAGGACCATGAGCGGCTGCCTCTGATCCCCATCCGCCGCGGCGAAGGGGTGTGGCTGGAGGATTTCGACGGCAACCGCTACCTCGATGCCATCAGCTCCTGGTGGGTCAATCTCTTCGGCCACTGCAATCCCCGCATCAACGCCGCGCTGCGCGCGCAATTGGATACGCTGGAGCATGTGCTGCTGGCGGGCTTCACCCACGAACCGGTGATCGAGCTCTCGGAAAGACTGACGCAGCTCGCCCCGCCCGGCCTGAACCGCTGCTTTTACGCGGACAACGGCTCATCCGCCATCGAGGTGGCCCTCAAGATGAGCTACCACTACTGGCGCAACAGCGGAGCGGCGGGCAAGACCAAGTTCATCACGCTGACCAACAGCTACCACGGCGAGACACTGGGCGCATTGGCCGTGGGCGATGTGTCCCTCTACAAGGAGACCTACGCGCCGCTCCTGATGCAGGCCATCGCCGTTCCCTCTCCGGATTGCTTCCACCGGGAGCCGGGCGAGAGCTGCGCCGACTACTCCCGGCGCATGTTTGCGCACATGGAGCAGACCCTGGCCGAGCATGCCGCGGAAACCTGCGCCGTCATCGTGGAGCCCCTGGTGCAATGCGCGGGCTACATGCGGATGTACGATCCCGTTTACCTGCGGCTGCTGCGCGACGCCTGCGACCGTTACGGCGTCCACCTGATTGCCGACGAGATCGCGGTGGGTTTCGGACGTACCGGCACCATGTTCGCGTGCGAGCAGGCCAACATCAGCCCCGACTTCCTGTGCCTGTCCAAGGGGCTGACCGGGGGGTATCTGCCGCTGTCGGTGGTGCTGACGCGCGATGCGGTCTTCCAGGCGTTTTATGCCGAATACGAAACCTTGCGCGCCTTCCTGCACTCCCACAGCTACACCGGAAATCCGCTGGGATGCCGGGCGGCGCTGGCGACACTGGACATCTTCGCCCAGGACGCCGTGCTGGAGCGTAACGAGGCGCTGTCTGCCGCGATGCGCGAAGCCACGGCGGAGCTTGCGGACCATCCCCATGTTGGCGAGGTGCGCCAGCGCGGCATGATCCTCGCCATCGAGATGGTGCGCAACAAGGCCGGGCGCGAACCGTTTCCCTGGCAGGAGCGGCGCGGCCTGCGGGTGTACCAGCATGCACTGACCCGCGGGGTGTTGCTGCGTCCGCTCGGCAACGTCGTTTATTTCATGCCGCCCTATGTCATTACACCGGAGCAGATACGTCATCTGGCCGAGGTCGCCCGGGAGGGCATTTGCCTGGCAACCGCGGATGCCTGATCGATGATGCAAACAAGGTCTTGAAGTTTTCATGCGCATCCCACGTATCCATGTCCCTGCCCCGCTGCGCAGCGGTAGTATCGTTACACTGCCCGAGGCGGCGGCCAACCATGTCACCCGCGTACTACGGCTGAAACCCGGCGCACAACTGGTGCTGTTCAACGGCACGGGAGGCGAGTACCAAGCGGTGCTGGAACGGCTGAACAAGCACCAGGTGGACGTGGCGGTGGGCGACGCCATCGACCGTGAGGCGGAATCCCCGTTGCACATCACCCTGGCGCAGGGCATCTCGCGTGGGGAGCGGATGGACTACACCATCCAGAAGGCCGTCGAACTTGGCGTCAATCACATCGTGCCCGTCTTCTGCCGGCGCAGCGTGGTAAACCTCCAGGGTGAGCGGCTGGACAAGCGGGTGCGCCATTGGCAGGGCGTGGTCAACAGCGCATGCGAACAATGCGGTCGCAACCGTTTGCCATTGGTATCCGAGCCGGTGGATCTCGACGATTGGCTGCGGCGCGACACCGCCGAACTGAAACTGATCCTGCACCCTGAGGCGCCCTTGGACCTGACCGGCGTAGCGCCGCCCACCGGGCCGGTAAGCCTGCTGATCGGGCCGGAGGGCGGATTTGCGCCCGAAGAGTTCACGCAAGCCCAGGATGCCGGATACATCGGCTTGCGCCTCGGCCCCAGGATACTGCGCACGGAAACCGCAGCGGTCGTGGCCCTGTCGGTCCTACAGACGCTATGGGGCGATCTGGCCCGCTCGTGAGGCAGCAACCGGTGGTTGCTGCCCCGCGAGCGGGAGGCGGCGTCAGCCTGCGACGCAGGCCGACACCGACCGCGATCTGGACGACGGGATTGGATTCGATACAGAGAGGGGGAACGGGCCCGCGTCTCAGGCCCGTGTTTCCAGGATCAGCGCAGATTGGCAACGTATGCCGCCACGGCCTCGATCTGGGTATCGCTGAGGGTGCTCGCCACCGCCTGCATCAAGGGATTCTGGCGTTTGTCCGTGCCCATACGGAACCCTTTGAGCACTTTTTTCACGTAATCGGGTTTTTGTCCCGCCAGGCGCGCAAAGCCCTTCTCACCGCGTCCATCGGGGCCATGGCATGCCATGCAACGGTTTTGGTACAGCGACTCTCCCAATTGTGCAATGGCGGGGTCCGCATTCGCGGGTTTCAGCGGGCTGATCGCATAATACACGGCGAGCAGCATCTTTTCGTCCGTCGTGAAGATCTCGGACAGCGCGTTCATGACCGGCTTCTTGCGGCGCCCGTCGGCAAACTTTTCGATCTGCTCCAACAGATACAAGGGATTCTGGCCCGCGAGATTGGGATAGTCCGGCTGTTCGCTGTTCCCGTCCATGCCATGACAATAGCTGCAGAAGATGGCTCGATCCCTGCCCGCGCTCATCACAGCCTCCCTCTTGGCGGCATCCGAATTCACTTCCCTGAGCATGGTCTGCAGCTTCGCTTGGAATTCGGGAGACAGGGTCGTCGGGACCTCCTGTTCCGCCATGGTCACGCCCGATGAAAGCAGCCCCCCAAAAGCAAGGATGACGGCTGGAAAAAATTTACTGATTCTTCTCATGTATGCGCTCTCATACCTGATATATTTTTCTTTTATATGTCTTTCATATTGTACGCTCATCGTCGGCTGCGGCGGTCTCATAGCCGCTATCGTCCTGTGCAGCCGTCTCGCTAAGCGCGGCCTTGCGCGCCAGACCTTCCAGGTAATCCAAATCGGGAATGATCGCGCGCTCGCCCTGTATCAGAACATAACTTAAAACACCCGGTCTTACGACTTCGTCGTCCGGCACAGATGCAATTGTACTGTCGTCCACGGAGATTTGCCGCGGAATATCCTGGATCAGGAGCGCCCAGAACGGAAGGCTGGAATCACCGCTCAGGGTATTGAACACCGCGATGCGCGCCCGAGGACCACGCGGCGGCAATGCTCCGAAGGTCACGCCTTCGAAAGACACGAGAGGGATCTCCAGATCCCGCCACGCGATGCTCCCGAGCAGCCACGCAGGCGCATCGCCCGGCAGCCGTGGCTCCTGATACGGAATGATCTCGGCAACGGTGGTACCGGGCACCACCGCCAACACCTCCGCCAAGGGGATGAGCATACTGCGTATCGGACGGATCGTCTCATCCATTGGGATATCCTCCAGTCATGGACGCATCTTCCTGCGTGCCCGCTGCGCCGCTGACCGTCTCATTTCAGCTCACCAACTCTCGCGCCCGAGCGTTTGCGACCACTTCCCGGATATGCTCCAGCAACTCGGCCTCCTGATACGGCTTGCCCAGATAACGGTTCACGCCGATCTCCAGGGCGCGGCGCCGATGTTTTTCGCCCGTCCGGGACGTGATCATGATGATCGGCAGATCGCGCAGGCGCTCCTCGTTGCGGATATGGGTCGCCAGCTCGTACCCGTCCATACGCGGCATTTCGATATCCAGCAGCACCACGTCGGGGCGGTGCTCCTGAAGAACGGCCAACGCGTCCACACCGTCCCTGGCGGTGAGCACCTTCATGTCGTGCCGTTCCAGCAGGCGTGCCGTGACCTTGCGCACGGTGATGGAGTCGTCCACCACCATGACAGTGATATCGGATGCGCGCGAATCGACGGACATAGGCTGCGCCTCCTCCACCACTGCCAACGGCATGGCGGCATCCAGACGCACCAAGGTGCCCAGATCCAGAATCAGCACGACACGGCCGTCGCCGAGGATGGTGGCGCCGGAAATGCCCCGCACCGTGCTGAGCTGCGCGCCCATCGGCTTGACCACGATTTCGCGGCTGCCGTGCAACCCTTCCACCACCAGGGCGGAGCGATGCTCGCCCGTACGCACCAGCAGCGCGGGCAGCTTGCG
>JBAYZB010000031.1:0-23142 GCA_041672765.1 Gammaproteobacteria bacterium
TCCCCGGCCCAGGCACCCTCACCTACGTCACGCGCATCGGCAGCCCGCACGGCGGGTCGGTCTATCACGCCGCCATCACCATCGCCACCACCGCCATCACCGCCCAGAAGCGCTCCATCGCCATCTGGGGATGGTCCGCCTCGCTGGCCTTCATCCTCCTCAGCTCGGTCGGGATCATTCTGCTGGTGCACCGTTTCATCAGCCGCCGCGTGGATGGCACGCTCGCGGTCCTCAAGCGGGTCGAGGGCGGCGCCATGGACATTCGCATTCCCGTGTCGTCTCCGGACGAGATGGGACAGCTCCAGCACGGCATCAACTCGATGATCGAAAACCTCGGCAAACTGCTCGCCCGACATCGCCGCAACGAAGAGGAACTGGGCGCCATCCTCAACTCCATCAGCGAAGGCCTCATCGCCATCGACATGCATGGGCGCATCGTGCGCTTCAATGCCAACGCGCAGGCGCTTGTAGGAACGGGGCGGGCGCTCGCGAAGGAGCACAGCCTGGCGGAATACCTGCCGGAACTCGCCAGCACAGGGCGGCCGCCGTGGGTGTCCGTGCTCACGGACGGCAAGCCCCTGGACAACTTCCGTTTTACGCTGCCGGGCCCGGATGGAAAGCAACGCTCCATTGAGATGGCCTGCGCCCCGGTGCGGGATACCAACGGCGCCAGTGCCGGCGCCGTGCTGGCGCTGCGAGACATCACCGAGCGGCAGGCGACGGAAGACCAGTTGCGCCTGGCGGCCAACGTCTTCACCTATGCCCGTGAGGGCATCGTCATCACGGACCCTGACGGCACCATCGTCAACGTCAACAAGGCCTTTACCCTGATCACCGGCTACGGGCGCGACGAGGTCATCGGCCAGAATCCGCGCATCCTCAAGTCGGACCGCCAAGGGCCGGAGTTTTATGTCGCCATGTGGCGCGACCTGATCGAACAGGGCTACTGGGTCGGCGAGATCTGGAACCGGCGCAAGAACGGCGAAATCTATCCCGAACTGCTCACCATCAGTGCCGTACACGACGATCAAGGCAAGACCCAGCAGTATGTCGGCCTGTTCTTCGACATCACCGTGCAGAAGGAGCAGCAGCAGCAACTCGAATACATCGCCCACTACGACGCGCTGACCCATCTGCCCAACCGCGTATTGCTGGCCGACCGCCTGCAGCAATCGATGCTGCAGGCCCAACGGCGCCAGCAGCTCATCGCCGTGGTGTATCTCGACCTGGACGGCTTCAAGGCGGTCAACGACAACCATGGCCATGACACCGGCGACCGGCTGCTGATCAGCATCGCGCAGCGCGTGAAAGAGTCGCTGCGCAAAGGCGACACCATTGCCCGACTGGGGGGCGACGAGTTCGTTGCCGTGCTCGTGGACCTGCACGACGTGAACGACGTCCAACCGCTGCTGCAGCGGCTGCTCACCGCCATCGCGCAACCCGTGCACATCGACGGCCTCGCGCTGCAGGTGACCGCCAGCCTCGGCGTCACCTTTTACCCGCAGCCCGAACAGGTGAACGCCGATCAGCTGCTGCGCCAGGCCGATCAGGCCATGTACCAGGCCAAATTGGCGGGCAGGAACCGTTACCATCTGTTCGACGCCGAACAGGACCGGAGCGTCCGGGGCCATCACGAAAGCGTGGAGAATATCCGGCGCGCCCTGCGCGACGGCGAGTTTACGCTCTACTATCAGCCCCAGGTGAACATGCGTACCGGCGCGGTCGTGGGCGTCGAGGCGCTGATCCGCTGGCAACACCCCAAGCACGGCCTGCTGTCCCCCGACACCTTCCTGCCGATCATCCAAGATCATCCGCTCTCCATCGAGCTGGACGAGTGGGTGCTGGATACGGCACTGACACAACTGGAGGCCTGGCGCGCGGAAGGGCTGGACATCTCCATAAGCGTGAACGTGGGCGCGCTGCAGTTGCAGCAGAGCGATTTCACCGAACGCCTGTGCGACCTGCTGGCTGCCCATCCAACCGTGCGGCCGGGAGATCTGAAACTCGAGGTACTGGAAACCAGCGCCCTGAACGACATCGAACACGTCTCCCAGGTGATGATCGCCTGCGACCACATCGGCGTCAGTTTCGCGCTGGACGACTTCGGCACCGGCTATTCTTCCCTGGCCTATCTCAAGCGCCTGCCGGCCAGCCAGCTCAAGATCGACCGGAGCTTCGTGCGCGACATGCTGGACGATCCCGAGGATCTGGCCATCCTGGAAGGCGTGCTGAGCCTGGCGACCGTGTTCCACCGCGAAGCCATCGCCGAGGGTGTCGAGTCCCAGAGACAGGGCGAGATACTGCTGCAACTGGGCTGCGAACTGGCACAGGGCTACGGCATCGCCCGGCCGATGCCGGCGGACCGGATCCGCGGCTGGATCGCCAGCTGGCAGCCGCCCGAGTCCTGGGTCAACCAACATCCGACCGACCGTACCGACCTGCCGCTGCTGTTTGCCGGCATGGAGCTGCGCGCCTGGGTTCGGCGCATCGAAGAATGCCTCAAGGGGCAGCAAACGATGCCGCCGTCGCTGGACCACCACCAATGCCGCTTCGGGCGATGGCTCGACAGCGAAGGCCAGGCGCTTTACGGCGCGAACCCCGATTTCCGGCAGATCGAATCTCTGCATGTACAGCTGCATACGCTGGTAGCCGAACTGCTCGCCATCTACTCCCAGGGCAACCATGAGCAGGCGGCCGCGCGGCTGCAGGAACTGTACGAACTGAAGGACGACCTGCTCGGCCGGCTACAGGCCTTGAAACTGACGCAAGAGCAGGCATCGAGCGAAACAGCGAGGGCGTAGCGCCGTCCTGTGCGCGTGGCGCGACCGCAGTTGGTCCGTCTTTCTCCTAAACTACGGTAGCAATCTCCGCGTCCTGACAGGAGCCGGTCAGGTGCTCGACCTGATTCATTCCTTGCCCCTCGCGCTGCTGGGAGCGGTCATCGTCGCGCCGTTCATCACAATTGCGGTGGGCGGCGCCGTCTTGGTCCGTCGCTGGCGGCTGGAGAATCTGGAGGAGTATCGGGAAACCGCGGGGCTGATCTACACCACGGCGGGGGTGCTCTATGCCGTGGTGCTCGGCTTCGTGGTGGTCACGGTCTGGGAAGACTACAGCCGCGCCGAAATGACGGTGCGCGACGAAGCCAACGCGCTCGCCGATCTCTATCGGATCAGCGATACCCTCGATCCGGCCTTCCGCGGACAGATACGTTCCCGGCTGGAAGCCTACGTATCCGCCGCCATTCAGCAGGAATGGCCGGCGCTGGCACGGGGACAGCACAGCGCGGACACCGCTGCGCAGGCGTTGTCCCTGCTCCATGCGCTTACGCGATACACGCCGCCTGCGGCGCGTGAAAGCGCGCTGTATGCCGAAATGCTGAAGCATGCCACGCGTTTCATCGACAGCCGGCGCGAGCGGCACGAGGCCGCGCAACTGGGAGTGCAGCCCGCGCTGTGGTGGGTGTTGCTCCTCGGCAGCGTCCTGATCATCGGCTTCAGTTGCCTGTTCGTGGTCCGGAGCGTCCTCATGCACATTGCGGTCGTGACGATTCCCGCCGCCCTGATCGGCATGATGTTCTTTCTGATCGTCGCCATGGACTCGCCTTTCCGCGGCGGCATGGCCATCGAACCGGCGCCTCTGCAGCAACTGCTCGACGACTGGCGCGGTCGGGCGGCGTGAGACCGGCGCATTGAGTTATGGCGCGGGAGCGGGCACCAGCCGCTGCAGGCGCCCGCCGCCATCGACCAGATACAACTCTCCGGCCTGATCTTCGGCAAAGGAGACGATGTTGAGATCGGTATCGAGCAACTCCTGGACCACCGCCGTGGCCGGGTCCAGCGCCCACACCCGCCCGCTGCAGAAGTCCCCGTAGAGATACGCGCCGCGCAGGGACGGGATAGCGCCGCCGCGGTAAACGTAACCGCCGGTGATGGAGCAGCCGGCATCGTGGCCGTACTCCGCCACCGGGTCGATCAATCCGGCGGCAGCACAGGCCGGGGCCGCAAAGCAATGGGCCCCTTCGCGGATGTTCCAGCCGTAGTTGCCGCCCGGGCGGATGCGGTTCACCTCTTCCCACTGGTTCTGGCCGACGTCGCCGAGCCACAAGTCACCGGTCGCGCGATCGAAGCTGAAACGCCAGGGATTGCGCAGGCCCCAGGCCCAGATCTCCGGCCGGCCTGCACCGCCCACCAGCGGATTGTCCGGGGGCGCCGCGTAGGGCGGCCCGCCGTCCACGTCGATGCGCAGCAGCGCCCCGAACAGGGTGGAGGTATTCTGGCCGTTGCCGAAGGGATCGCCGCCGCTGCCGCCGTCTCCGAAGCCGATGTAGAGAAACCCGTCGGGGCCGAACAGGATATGGCCGCCGTTGTGGTTGCTGAAAGGCTGCGCCAGCGTCAGCAGCGTCTCCTCGGAGGCCGGATCGAGGCTGGCGCCGGAGAGCCGAAACCGCGCAATATGGGAGACAAGCGGCGCGCCGGGGGCGGTGTAGGAGATGAATACCTCGCCGTTGGCGGCGAAGCGGGGATGAAACGCCATGCCCAGCAGCCCGCCCTCGTCTGCCACCGACACCCGGTCGCTGATGTCCAGGAACACCTCGGCGCCGGCCACGTTCGGCCGGTTGGCGAACACCCACACCCGCCCCGCGCGTTCCGCTACGAACCAGCGGGTATCGTCGCCCGGCGCCTGCACCAGCGCCACCGGGAAGGTGAACGACAGCCCCTCGAAGACCGGCTCCAAGGCCACAACGACCGCCTCCCGGGAGATGCCATCCGCCACCCCTCCCCCATCACCACCCCCACCGCCGCCACAGGCGGCGAGGGCGACGGCCGCTCCCAACAGGATGCCAGTCCCGCATCTCATGGCCCACGCCCCTCGGCTTCCATTCTCCTGACTCCAGTCAGGCGCTCCGTCGACGGCACTTGGTGACGGCCGGGGTTTCACCGCTTGCTCCGCCGGACGCGGCATGCCGGCGGTCGCCTAAACGATGTGATGCACCGGCAGCTTGCTCATGCGCCATTCACCCGTCTGCGCGTCGTACTGCGAGGCGGTGAAGACATGCCACTCGGCGTCGTCCAACTGCGGATGATCGGCGCGGTAGTAGTAGCCCGGCCAGCGCGTCTCCCGCCGGAACAGCGTGTGCCGCGTCACCGCCTCGGCGGTCAGGACCCGGTGGTGGAGTTCCCATGCCCGCTGGAGCTGGTGCAGGTCTTCGGCGCCGAGATACTCCATGTCTTCCTTCAGCATGCCGAGCAGCTCCATGGCACGGTTGAGCAGCGGTTCGCTGGTCACGTAGAACGTGCTGTAGCCGCCGACATACTCGTCCATGAGCTTTTCCAGCCGTTGCAGGCCCTGCAGGGGGGTGAGATAGCTCGGCGACACGGTACCGGCGACGATCTCGTTACGGCCCACCCGGTAGTTTTCCAGCGGCCTGAATATCATTTCCTTCAGGGCCGCAACCTGCGCTTCATCCACCTGCGGCGGCGCACCCTTCAGATCCAGCACGTACTTGACGGCCGCCTTTCCGGCCAGCCGCCCCTCGGTGAAAGAACCGGCCGAGAACTTGTGCGCGGAACCGCCGATGGTATCCCCCGCACCGAAGAGTCCGGCGACGGTCGTCATGCGGTTGTAGCCCCACTGGTAGTCCGCCGGCGCCAGATCCTCCGGCCCGCTGGCCCAGGCGCCGGAGCAGGTGGCGTGGGAGCCCATGACGTAGGGCTCGGAGGTGATCAGCTCGGACGGCTGTTCCTTCGGATCGATGTTCTGCGCGGCCCAGACCACCGCCTGGCTGACGGTCATGTCGAGGAAATCCTCCCAGCCGACCTCCTCCTTCTCCTTGGTGTCGAGCACGTGTTGCGTGTGCATGTAGATGGGGCCATTGCCCGCCTTCATCTCCTCCAGCATCGCGTGATTGCGCAGACAGGTCGGCATCGGTTTGATGTCCGCGTACTTGCCGACGCGCGCCTTGATCTCCTCGAAGCGGGATTCTTCATACTTCTCCCCGTAGGCGTTGGTGGCATGGGACTTGAGCAGCAGGAACCAAGCGCCCACCGGGCCGTAACCGTCCTTGAAGCGGGCGAGCACGATGCGGTTTTCCATCTGCGTCATCAGCGCGCCGGTCGGTATCAGCAGGCCGTAGGCCGACGCGGTGCTCCATGGCGCGTACCAGGTGCGGCCCATGCCTTCGCCCACCGAGCGCGGCCGATAGAGGTGCGAGCCGCCGCCGGCGGCTACGATCACCGCCTTCGCCCTGAAGACGTAATAACTACCATCCCTTACGCTGAAACCGACCGCACCGGCGACCTGGTTGGGCCGCACCCTGTCCAGCAGCAGATGTGTCACCATGACCCGGTTGTACACCTCGGTGGCGGACTTGCGCGCGGCCTCGGCGATGATGGGTTTGTAACTCTCGCCGTGGATCATGATCTGCCACTTGCCTTCCCGCAGATAGCGGCCGGTCTGCGGGTTCTTGATGATGGGCAATCCCCACTCCTCGAACTTGTGCACGGTAGAGTCGACATGGCGGGCAACGTCGAAGACCAGGTCCTCCCGCACCAGGCCCATCAGGTCGCCCCGCGTGTACCGCACGAAGTCATCGGGCTGATTCTCGCCCCACTGCATCCCCATGTAGCAGTTGATCGCCGACAGGCCTTGCGCGACGGCGCCGCTGCGTTCGATGTTGGCCTTTTCCACCAGGACGATTTTCAAGCCCCGTCCCCAGTAGCGGGATTCGTACGCGGCCCCGCAACCACCGAAGCCGCCGCCGATGATGAGAATGTCCGAGTCCACGAATTTTGTTCTTCTGGCCATGGCGTCACACCTTTTCCTTGTCGCGCGGCGACAGTGTGGGAAGCGCGGCGATCTTGAGCGCCTCGGGTTCATGCGCGAGCATCGGCGAGTTCAGCGCGGCGGCGTCGGGCACCGCATAGTCGGACGGCGGCTTGATGGAACCCCACGGCGTGGTCCTGATCGGAAAGGCAAACTCCTTCACCCGCCCGTCCCGGTACCGGATCTTCCAGGAGATGGCTCCCTTTTCCGGTTCCCGCAGCACCCGCACCTTGTGTCCCAGCGGCGCGAAGTCCGCATACCCCCGGACGTCGATCGCATGCTGGGGACACGCCTTCACGCACGAGTAGCACTCCCAGCAGAAATTGGGCTCGATGTTGTAGGAGCGCCGGTAGACCGGGTCGATGTGCATGATGTCGGACGGGCAGATGTCCACGCACTCGCCGCAGCCGTCACAGCGCGTCATGTCCGTGTAGGTAGGCATCCGATCACCTCCTGCCGTGATGGTCGGCGGCGGGCCGCGGGAGGTCGGACGCTCCGCTTGCCTCCTCCACCTTTCTCTGGAACGCGACCGCCGGTTTGTAGAACATGTGGGCGAACTTGGACCAGGGAACGGAAACGAAGAGCAGCGTCGTGAAGAAGACGTAGAGCGTGAAGAATACAAGCGCGGCCGTCGGGTTGTCGGATACGGTCTGCATGAAATGCCACGCCAGCGCGAACGCTGCGCTCGCCAGAAGCGACCCGACGAACAGGTCGGCACGGCAGAGGCGGAACGGCGAATCGCCGTCATAGGCGACATTCACCCGGAGAAAGAAGAAAAACCACAGGCCACCCGCAAGAATCATCAGCGCGCCCAGGTCCCACAGGAGCGGCAGGATGACCGGCGTTCGCGCAGCGGTCGGATGGGCAAACACCATCACGGCGGTGGCGATCACGTGCAGCAGGAAACCGTACATCATCAGAAGATGCGAGGTGCGCCGCCTCCCTTTGCCGAACTCGCCGGAGGTCGCCGCCTCCGCGATCGTGTCGACCACCAGGGAGGCGGTCTCCCTGCCGCTGAGCCGGCGTTGCGCCGCCGCCCTGGCTTTCTTCCTCCAGCGCGCGAAGAACTCGGCGCTGCCCTTGTGCCAGGTGTCGAACAGCGTTCCGATGGCAACCGCGAGGATCATCAGGACGATGTAGACCTGCATGACAAGCGCGGGAATGACATCTGTCACCGGAGTGAACGGATTGGTATGGAACATCTCTACCTCCATGCCTGCCAGCGTCCCATTGGAGCAGTGAAAAGCCTTGCTGGCGGAGACCGCGCCGCGAAATACCGTTGCAGCGCCATGGTTTTCCGGCGTGCCGGACGGCAGGCTCGCCAGATACAACGCCATTTATAGTAAAAGTGCTTTATCTATTTTAAGTTAGCCACTGCAGCAGCCATGTCAATTTGACAAGACGGACTGCCAGGGCCCGCGCAACAAACTTGAGCGGCAAGCCATAGGCTATACTAGGCTACGTGGTTTACAGCACCTAATCAGGTCTCAATCCTCCCTTGTACAGGCTGATGGCCGTCAGCGTCTGTTATCTGCCAGCCTGGTCATTCCCCTGGACGGTGCAAGCATTCATCGGCATCGCCAGAGACTCCAATCCTTCCAAAAAGGAGGGGCTCCATGGACTTGATGAGCTTGATCATTCAGTTGATTAGCGGCGCCGTGGGCGGCAATGCCGCCGGGGCAGCGCTCAAGAAATACAGCCTCGGTCCCGTAGGCAATTCCATTGTCGGCATCCTGGGCGGCGGGCTCGGCGGCCAGTTGCTCGCCCTGCTCGGCGCGGGCGGCGCCGGCGCGGCAACGGCGGCGGGCGGGCTCGACGCCGGCGCCGTCATTTCCAGCATCGCCGGCGGCGGCATCGGCGGCGGAGTGCTGATGTGGATCGTCGGCCTCATCCGCCACCAGATGGGCCTGCGCCAGCCGCAGAAGTAGCACCCTCCGCCTCGCGCCTGCCCGCGCGCTGCGAATCGGCACCTCCCTGGCCTTGGGGGATTACCCCGCACACGTTCCTGGAAAACCGAACAAACAACGGCTTATTACGGTTATTCTGCAATACCGGAAACGAAGTCTTACCCGGCGACGAAGCGAAAGAGTACTATTGCAGATTCCGCCGAGCTTCAGCCGGCTTGCAGAGGCTCGGCTTGCGCGACTCAGCGCACGAAAAATCCCGCTTTCACGGGTTAACCTATGTCCGCGGCGGTCCTCGCCGTGGCGCTTCCGCGCGCCTGGCCATTTTTGCCGGAATGCGCGCCAGCCAGCCGCGTGCCGCGGTCTGGACTAAGGATTCGGAGACCATGAACGAAGTCGAATACATCAAGTACTTCGCCGGCCTGCTTGCCATCGTCAATCCCATTGGATCCGTACCGATTTTCATCAGCTTGACGCGGCACCAGACTAGCGGCGAGCGCGCCCACACGGCGCTCATCGCCGCGGTCACCGTGCTGATGGTGCTGACCATCACTCTGCTCACGGGAGAACGGATCCTGCAACTGTTCGGGATCGGTCTGGCCTCGTTTCGCGTGGGCGGCGGCATCCTGGTATTGCTTATCGCCATTTCCATGCTGCACGCCAAGGTGAGCCCGGCCCAGCAGACGCGGGAGGAGGTTCAGGACGCGGCCGAGAAGGCGACTGTGGCCGTGGTGCCGCTCGGCATCCCGCTGCTCTCCGGCCCGGGCGCCATCAGTACGGTGATCGTGTATGCCGGGCGCCACGATGCGGTGAGCCATTACGCACTCCTCGAGGTCGAGATCCTGCTGGTGGCCTGTATCATCTGGTTGTCGTTTCGCACTGCGCCGTATATCGCCAAGATGCTGGGGCGTACAGGGATCAACGTCGTGACGCGTTTGATGGGCCTCATCATGTCGGCCATCGCCGTCGAGATCATGTCGAACGGGCTCAAGCAGCTTTTCCCGGCACTGGCGGCATGATCGATTTGGCTGTGTGCCGCGTATTGGCGAAAACCGCATCGGTTCACCAGGCGAAACAGGTCGGATTAGCGTAGCGTAACGCGGCGGGCCTTCCGGAATCTTGAAGCCGGCAATCCGGCCCCGGAAAGAGGCCGACCGTCAATCGTGCGTATTGAGCCAGTGCGCGGATTCGGCGGATTCGTGGATCACGCGCCGATTGATGGCCGGCTGGTCTTCGAAATATCCGAAGCCTCGCAGCACGCGCGTGCCTGCGCGCCCGCTGGTCGTATTTTCGAGATTGAACAGGCTCGCATCCGGATTGCAATAACTGCCGGGAGGCCGATAGTCTTTCAGCTCAGGGAACCTTCTCTCCGCGTAGAATCGTGCGGCGTCGGCATAGTGGCAGGCCGCGCAGTCGAGCGTATGGAAGTTCGTCTTGTGCGGATTCCTGAAACGGGCGACCGCACCCAGCTTGGTCTTGAACACGGAAAGCTCTTCGCCGTTTTCCTGCCGGAAGCCATCGTTGATCAGCGCAAAGATGTCGTCGGCTTTCGGATATTCGTCGGGGAGCACATTGAATACCGCGTCCATTTCCTTGCCGGGGGCGCCCATGGCCAAGCCTTCTTCGCGCGCCACGTTAAAGATATCCTCGCTCGTCGCCCCCAGGCGCGGGATCACGAACCGGCTCCATCCGCCCTGCCCATTGCGCTCGAAGGCCCCGAAGCGCCACCACACCGCAGGCAACATCGACGACATGAACGACACCCGAACGAGGTTGCGCTCCCCGCAGTGGTCGAGCAGGATTCTCCGAATCCGATCATTGAAGGCCCTGGCCGTAGCAGGATCGCTCAGCGCCGGGTGAACCCCCAGCGGACGCTTGCGAGTGGTTATGCCAGTCCGGTCGTAGGCGATCTTCAACGCCCACAGCTTTTCCCTGAGTTGCTCGAATTCCGTCTTGGAGAGACGGTAAATGGAATGAATCGCGGCATCGCGGACGGTCCATCTCCCATCGAGCCGGTCGAACTGCACGGGCTGCCACACCATTCGCACTTCGGGAGCGCACGACCGCCGGTCGAGATCAGGGCAGGGATCGACGCGCACGCCCACGACACGAATGTCTTGCCTTTCAAATAGGGTCTGATTGCCATCACCACTGAAAAAAAGCGGTGGAAGCTCGTTACGGATACCCGCCGGCAGGAGCGCTCCCCGGCGCCCCGCACTGTCGGGGCTTAGAAGACGAACGGCATTCTGATCGTGTTGGCGCGGGATCGGAAACAGGTAACTCACGTCGTTGAGGTTCCACCGCATTTCCGCGGCCTGTATGTTGGCCGCGAACGGCAGCGCCACCAAGACCAGATATACGATGGATGTCAGAGGCCGATACATAGATCCCTCTCCGGAAAAGATCCTTCAGCCCTGTTTTTCGGAGTCCGCACGGAGTTCTGGGGATTCGCCTTCATCGGGTGGGGCGGGAGGAACTCCTGCGCTCGGCAAGTGGATTACGCGACGTATTCGCATCCACGCCACGCAACATGAAAAGTATAGGCAGCCTCTTCACAGCCGGCGCCGCACACAGACGAAAAGATCAATTCCTGTTACAGCGCTTTCCTGACGAACGCGTACCGAACCATTAGGGCGGCACCACCCAACGATATGGTCCGGCCCATGAATGATGGCGGGCAGTGCCCGCTCTGCGAAATCCTTGGCGACGGGCCATACCCGCAGCGGCAATCAGCTTCAGTAACCAATTGATGTATGACAAAGCGTACGCGGCCGCTTCATGCCAAGCTATGGCTGTATGAGCAACGGAGGCCACCACCATGAAACATACTCTCACCGCCCTGACCCTCGTACTCGCCACGCTGCCTGTTGCCGCCCAGCCACCAGGGCCCATGGGACGCGGCATGGCCATGCCCACCTTCGCGGACTTCGACCTCAACGGCGATGGCGTCATCACCGAGCAGGAGTATGTCGAAGCGCGCAACCAGCGCATCAGCGAACGCGCCAGCGAAGGCCGGCCCATGCGCGGCCTGAGCCAAGCCAGGGATTTCCAGGACATCGACCTCGATAAGGATGGGCGCGTCACGCCGGATGAGTTCGCCGCCCATCAGCAGCAACATTGGCAGAGCCGGCCGAGGGGACCGGCGCGCTGAACGAGCGCCCCGCGGCATCCGGGATACCGAGGCTGCGATCATTACGGCCGCCACGATCGGCGGCCGTGACCCGCTCTATTCGCCGTCTGGCCCCCGAAGACTCTTGCTGGCCGAGACGGCATCTACCCGCGCAAAGCGATAAACGCAAAGGCGCCAAGGCGCAAATTTGCGTTCAGGCGCCGGCGCCGCCCGTTTGCCGCCCGGAACCTTTTTCCTGCTGGATCAACCCGCCCCCACGAAGACCCGCGCCTCTTCGGCCAGCCGCTCCGGCTGCGTGAGTATCAGTTCGCTCTCCAGCCCCTTCTGCAGGAAAAAGTCATCCACACGGTAGTTGGGATAGGGATTCTGGCGGGTCATGCAGCGGATCAGGCAATTGAAGCCGTCGGGTTCCGCCGGTGCCCGGCGGGAGTAGAGGGAGAAGTTGAAGGCGTAATAGCCCAAGTGGCCGTAGTAGCGGAGCACGCCCGCCAGCCCGTTCGCCAACCCGGCCAGATCATCGTCCGTCAGCGCGGCGAAATCGCCGTCTCCGGTGTGAACGCCGATGATCTCGTTCGCGCCCATTGGCGAATAGCTGGCCAGCCAGTGCCAAGCGCCGGTCTGTGCGATGTAGCGCTCACCGAGGCGCTGCTCAGTAGCAATCAGATCCTCGTGGTAAGCGCTTCCCTTCTCTTTCAGATAGCTCCTGCACGCCTGGAGCAGCCGTTCCTGGTGGGTATAGGGGGCGTGGCTGACGAGCGCCTGAAAATGGGGATGGAACATGCTGGCACCGGCCGGGAAGAGATAATTGGCGTTGACGGTTGCGTAAGCGGCCTCGGCGTCGGCGGCAAAGACGGTGGCGATATACCTCCGAGCGGCCTGAAGGGCATCGCCGATCAACCGCGGGGTGAAGCCGCTGGGGGGAAGCCAGTGGGCATGGGAGACGATGATCACCGCATGGTAGGGCGCGACGCCAAAGATATTGGGAAAGAGCGTCGCCTCCCCCACGCTCAGACGCCCTTCCGGGATGAACGTTTCAGGGAAACGGGCGGTCACCTCGATGCGCTCCGGGCAGAAGAAGCATTTCTCGGCACTCTCCGCCGCCAGCCGCTCCAGCAGCGCCTGGTCGGCGGCGCCGACGAAGATCTTGAGCCCCTGCTCGACGGTGGAATTGTAGAGGCTGCTATGGCGCAGCAGCGGGTCCCAGCGCATCTCCAATTGCTGCCGCTCAGGGGCGAATCCCTTGAGCGGATTCAGTATCTCCACCGTATCGCAACGACGCTCAAACACGATCTCGGCCATATCCCCTCCCACAGATGCCATTGAAAACCTTATAAAGGATAGTTGTTGATCGGCTGCAAGGGTCGCCCATTAGCCGATGCACAGTCAAGAACGGAGCCGAAATGGCCGGCTGCCCTCAAAACAAGGGCGATCGAGGATAGGCCGCGAGCAGGAAATTGCCGACCGGCTGGTCCGCGACTGACCCACCCCAACGTAACCGAAGAGTCGGCCTGTGCTCTCTGCCCCTGCGCACTGCGAAGGGGTTTGGTTGGAACTACGAGCGCGTGTACTGCAGTTACTGCGAACTGGAGCAGAAGTTGGCCGTGCTGGCCTAGGTTTTACTTCCGGGTACAGCTACGAACGGGGGATTACCGTTCACCGTGAACGGCCATTGCCTGCCGCAGGGAACAGGCGCAGCGACTATAACATGCCACCTGCAAAACAAGGCTTCCATGGCTGCCACATCATCTTTTCGAGCGGCAGGGGACGATTGCCGCTGCATTCGGCCAACTGCGCCAGATAAAGCTCGGCGGCCGCCAGTGCATCGGACAAGGCATTGTGCGCCGTGTAACGCGGCAGGTTGTAGCGCTTGCGCAGGTTGGCAAGACGCGTCTCGCCTTTGCGGATGAAATGTTTTTGCCGCTCCAATTGGCGTTGAGCGATGTACTGGGTATCAATGACCGGGGCCAGAAAACTGCCGCCATAAAGCTGTCGGCAGGCCGCGTCGATGAACGCAAGCTCCACGCGCGCATGATGGGCAATCAGCACCTTGCCCGCCAGCAATTGCAACAGGTCGGCCATGATGCTGGAAAGTTCTTCGCCACAGGCGGCATTGTCATCGGTAATTTGGTGAATCACGGCACTGGACTCAGGGATGGCACATTGCAGGCGCACCAGCCGATGTTGTGCCGATGACAGATCGATGCGATTGCCATACAGGAGCACCCAGCCGAAACTGACGATGGCATGTTCTTTGGCATCCGGCCCCGTGGTTTCCAGATCCAGCGCCAGACAATCCAGCGTGTGGCAACAGGTCTTGCGTGAGACAAAAGGCGTTTCCAGATAATCACGCAAGGGCCCTGGCGCTGTGCGGGCGGCCAGTCTTCGGCGGCGATGATCCAGACTGAAAAGCCAGTCCAGCATCAGATCAATCGTCCCGTCTGATAGCGTAATTCGAGCGCTTCCTGCAGGGTGTTGATGGCCGAAAAGACATCCTTGAGATGGTTGCGTTCAAGTGCGCTCAACTTGTCCGGCATCAGATAGTTATCCGGCGGAATGCCCTGTTTGATCTGCTGCGCCTGATGACGGGCGCGCAGGGTGCCCATGAGCTCGAAGGCGTCTTCCAGATCGGCGGCCATGTCGGCGCTGATGGCTTGCACGCCGGCCGCCGCCCTGATTCGTTCAACGGTATTGAGTTCTGGAATACCGGCAGACAGCGCATAGACGCGGGCAAGATTGATCACCGGCAGGATGCCGCGCAGCTTGAGATCAAAACTGTTGGCATGATCGCCTTCCCTGATCAGCACGAAATTGCGGAAGAACCCCAAGGGAGGACGGGTGGCAACGGCATTGCTGGCCATGTAGGCGATAAAGACTTTGCTTTCCTTTGCCTGGCGCAATACTTCGGCATGCAGGCGCGCGTGCAGCAGCGGCTCCCCATGGATCGGGCGCATATCGAAGAAATTGGTTGCCAGCATGGCGCCCTTGCGGTCGGCGCGCGTGATCCAGTTGTCGAAATACTGGCGCCATACCAGCCGGGGTTGCCGCCACTGCGGATTGCTGGCCATGATGCCGCCGGGGCAATAGTCAAAGCCGCAGGCGTTGAGGCCGTCGTTAACATACTGCGCCAGTTGGGCAAAGTAGGCGGCATGACGTTCAGCGTCATACTCATCGGCAAGAATCAGTGCGTTGTCCTGATCGGAGTGTACGGTTTGTTCACGCCGCCCCTGAGAGCCGCAGGCCACCCAGACATAGGGCACCGGCGCGGGTCCGTATTCCTTTTCGGCAAGTTCCAGCAGACGCTGGGTGATCGCATCCGTGGCGGCGGATATGGCTTGGCCTAGCTGATAGGTGTTGGCGCCGGCCGCGACCAGTTGCACCTGCAGTTCAGGCAGTACGGCACTGGCCCGTATCAGTTCCGCAACGGTGTTGCACTTGCGCAGGCTGTCCACTGCATAGATAGAATTGGTGCTCTGATAACGGATCAGATCGGTCGCGGTGACGATGCCTTCGACCCCTTTTCTGCTTACCACCGGCAGATGATGGATCTTGTGTCGCGTCATGCTGATCAAGACTTCAAAGGCGGGGGTATCCGGCGTCACCTTGTGCAGGTTGCGCGTCATGATTTCGCTGACCGGTCGCGTCGTCGCCACACCCTGGGCGATGCAGCGTGAGCGTAAATCGCGATCGGTAATAATGCCGGCCAGCAGACCATTCTCCATGATCAGCAATGCCGAGACTCGTTCACGGGTCATGAGCTGGGCGGCTTCCCGGATACTGGTGTCCGCTGTGACGGTAACGGGTGAGCGATTGATGATCCGCCCGATTTCTATCGTCAGCAAGTGACTGCCGCTACGTAATGAGTCATGCAGGATTTCACGTGCGCGACGCAGGCGATCGCTGAGCGACTGGGTGAAATAGGCATCGAAATTCTTGTCTGCGTCACGCAATGCCCGCAGCCGTTCACAGGGCAGGAGGTAAAACAGGCTGTCTTCCACGGTAGTACCACGCAGGCCGCGTGCGGGATCGTGGGGCAGGCAGGCCGAGGCATAGATATCGCCTTCGCCATACTTGGCCACCAACTCATCACGATCGTTGCGCAATTCGACGGCGCCTTTACGCAGGACATACAGGCAGGCCTGCTCGGCATCCTGTGGTGGAAAGGGTGTGCCACGACGCAGATAACGAACCGTCAGCTCCCTGGGCAGTTTATCGAGCAGTTCATCGCAGAGCTGATCAAAAGGCGGCCGTCCGGCCAGAAATTCACGTATTTCGATCAGTTCGACGTCCATACGGACGCACCCTCTAATGTTGTCTGTGATGTGTTGTTCTGTTCATTACTTGTCAACTGAACAGCGTTCCATACAGCGTCACAAACAAAGTTTCAGGTACATCTGATCGGAGCGATCCACACGCTCCATCTTGATGGGTGAATTCGGTTCTGCTTTGTCGAAGATGACACGCTCCTTCAGACGGCAATTCATCAGATAGGAGTGTGTTTCAAGACGTTCGAGCGGCTCCTTGCGAAAGGTATATAAAAAATACTCAACCAGTATTTGCCCATCTTGCTCAACTTTCTTGCTGCGGCCATCGAATACCGTGAAGGCATTGACGGGGGCGGAAATATAACTCCAGGGCCTGAAAAAGCTTTTGCTGCGTTGCGTCTCGATTATGGTGGTTCCCTCGGGCAGCAGGCCGGATTTGAATTCATACCAGGTGTAATCGTAGTAGGCGAGATAGCCGATCATGGCTGCGCCTGCAGAGGCTGATATCAGCCATTTTGGCAAGCGGTTGCCCGATAGCTTGCGCAACATAAACATTATGCCGCCCACGCTCAGGCCGATGATGATTACGGCTATCAGATGCCAGATCACTATCGCTCTCCAATAAAAGGAAATTCTGCAAAAATCCGCAGGCTCGGACTCGGATTTTTACAGAAGTCCCTTGAATGCCGTCAATCGAAAAATACCACAAAGCCAGGAGCGTAGGGTGAGCATTGCACAGCCGGCAGAATTGGATTGTTTGGGCTCCTACAGATAACGGGTTTTCTCTGCGTGCCTGCGCCTCTGCGGCGGGCCTGTTAAAAAAGTGGGCTTTCCGAAGAAAGCCCACTTGATCGTACCCCAGGTTGATGATCAACCTGTCATGCTCGCATCCAGTTTAGGGATAGCGTACACGACGCACCATCATCTGGATCTTCGCCGACGGCTGTTCCGTGGCCAGCGATACGGTGACTGCAACGGTAAAGTTGATCAGCGCACCGATGACGCCCACCGACAGCGGGGAGATACCCAGTATCCAGTGTTCCGGCGTATTGGGGAAGTTGTTGGTCCCCGGAATGAAGAACCAGCCCAGGTACATGAAGATATAGCTGACGGTGCACAGAGCACCGGCAAGCATACCTGCAATTGCACCCTTGCTGTTGATACGCCGGACGAAGATACCCAGCATCAGGGTCGGGAACAGCGAGGCTGCCGCCATGCCAAAGGCCAGTGCCACCGTTTGTGCGGCAAACCCTGGTGGATTCAAGCCCAGCCAGGTGGCAATGACAATGGCACCCACCATGGAGAGTCGCGCATAAAGCATCTCGGTCTTGTCCGAGATATGCGGCAAGAGGGTGTTCTTCAGCAGGTCATGACTGACCGCCGAGGAAATGGCCAGCAACAGACCGGATGCCGTGGACAGTGCCGCGGCGATGCCGCCCGCCGCCATCAGACCAATCAGCCACATGGGCATGTTGGCGATTTCCGGCAGGGCCAGCACCAGGATGTCGTTGTTGACCTTCAGCTCGTTGCCGGCCCAGCCCTCGGGAGCCACGAAGCCCTTGTTGGCATTGGGCAGGGTACCGTCGTTGTAGAACTGGATACGGCCGTCACCGTTCTTGTCTTCGAACTTCAGAAGACCGGTGACTTCCCAGTTCTTGAACCACTCCGGACGTTCTTCATACTGCAGTGCCGGCTGGTCGGTACCGTCTGGATAAACGGTTTCCAGCAGGTTCAGGCGCGACATGCCGGCCAGGGCGGGAACGGTGGTGTAGAACAGGGCGATGAACACCAGCGCCCAGCCCGCCGACCAACGCGCGTCCTGGATGTTCGGCACGGTGAAGAAACGGATGATGACGTGGGGCAGACCCGCGGTACCGACCATGAGGGTCAGGGTGAACAGGAACATGTTCCACTTGTTGGACACATCCGCGGTGTAGTCATGGAAGCCCAGTTCACGCACCACCTGGTCCAGCTTCTGCAGCAGGGGCACGCCCGAAGCCTCGTGGGTGCCGAACAGGCCAGTCTGCGGCAGGAAGTGGCCGGTCATCATCAGCGACAGGTAGATGGCCGGGATGGTGAAGGCCAGGATCAGCACGATGTACTGCGCCACCTGGGTGTAGGTCACGCCCTTCATGCCGCCCAGCACCGCGTAGACGAACACCACCGCGGCCGAGATCAGCAGGCCGGTGGAACTCTCCACTTCCAGGAAGCGGGCAAAGGCCACGCCGGCGCCCGTCATCTGACCGATTACATAGGTCAGGGAGATGACGATCAGGCAGAGGACCGCCACTACACGTGCGCTTTTACTGCCGTAGCGGGTACCGACGAAGTCCGGCACGGTGTAGGTGCCGAAGCGGCGCAGATAGGGTGCCAGCAGGGTAGCCAGCAGTACGTAGCCACCCGTCCAACCCATGATGAAGGACGAGTTGACGTAGCCGACGGAGATCAGACCGGCAACCGAGATGAAGGATGCCGCTGAAAGCCAGTCGGCGGCCGTGGCCATGCCGTTGAGGGTGGGGTGTACCGTGCCGCCCGCGATATAGAACTCGCGAGTGGAACGGGCGCGTGCCCAAAGGGCAATCCCCGTGTAGATGATAAATGTTCCGATAACGAAGATGAAGTTGATGGCAAATTGGCTCATGGGGTTACTCCTCCAAGCCAAACTTCTTGTCGTTCTGGTTCATTTTCCAGGAATAGAAGAACACCAGAGCCAGGAAGGTGAGAATGGAGCCTTGTTGGGCAAACCAGAAGCCCAGGTCAGCACCACCGACCGAAATGCCCATCAGGAGCGGGCGCAGCAGAACACCAAAGCCTAAGGACACCAGGGCCCAGATGCTCAGACAGATAATGATCAAGCGCAGATTGGCGGCCCAGTACGCCTTGTCATTTTCTGTTAGTTCTCTCTCCATGAGAGTTTCTTCCACCTCTGTTATTTCTTTAGCCATGAGAGTACCTCCCATATCACTGGTTGATTAATTTTGTACTGCGATAAAACAACCCATTCTCAGCACAGCGACATATTTTTCTCCTCTGAGTAGCAAACATGTTTGCTGTTGTTTTCATATCGATTCCATGCGGTGTGGATATTTCCTATAACTGATAATCCAGCGCCAGCTTGGCCTGTAGTTTGCGCGCCTGACGAAAGGCCTCTTTCAGAATGCGCCTGTCCAGTTCATTCAAGGTATCGGGATCGACAATGTTGGACAGCTCTTCACCCTGCTCGGCCTGACGGCGGTGGATGCGTACCCGCAACAATTGGATGAAGTGGTAGGCATCGACCCAGGCCGCCACATCAGCCGGATTGAGCGCCCCGATCCTGGCCGACTCGCGCAAGCGCTCAACGGTATTGGTAGCCGCAACACCGTTGGCCAGCGCCGTGATGCGCGCGGCATCGACAAAAGGCGTCAGCCCCTCGAACTTGAGATTGATGCCCTTGGGCTGCTTGCCGCCACCGGAGACTTTGAGTTCACCAAACAAACCCAAAGGAGGACGGTTGCGCAGGGCATTGACGGCCATCTGGCGACGGAAGCGGCTGTTGGGTTCAATCTGTTTGAACAGCCAGTTGCGCAGCTCTTCCACGGGCGCGGCATCGCCATGGATGGGCCGGAAATCGAAGAAAATGGTGGCGTTAAGCAGATGTTGCGGCGTGCCCTGATCGATCCAGCGGGCAAAGCGACGCTGCCATTCTTCCACGCTCAGGCAGCACTCCGGATTGCTCGCCATGACGTTGCCTGGGCAAAGCGGAAAACCGATGGTTGCCAGTGCATCGTTGATGCGCTTGGCGATGGGCAGCAGGTCCGTACGTACCTCGTCAGGCGTCTTGTTGGCTGGCGTGCGGAAGAGAATGCCATTGTCCTGATCGGTCTTCAGGGTCTGTTCACGGCGACCCTCACTGCCAAAGGCCAGCCAGGTGAAGTCCGCCACAGGCGTGTCGGTGTCGGCCAGGATCAGCCGGATGACACGCTGGGTCATGTGATCATTCAGCGTGGTGATGATCTCGGTGATCTGATCGACCGACGCACCCTGCGCCAGCATCTGCTCGACCAGGCGATGGACCTGCCCGGTCAATTGCGCCAGTTGTTCAATGGTTTCAGCACGGCCTATCGAACGGGACAGGCTGACCAGGCCGATGCGTTGCAGCGAGAACAGATCGCGCTCGGAAACCACGCCCTGCAGACGGCCGTCCCGCACCACGCAAACATGGCCAAAACCATGCTGCGCCATCATCAGTGCCGCTTCATAGGCACGCGCCTCCGGCGGCAGCCACAGCGGCTCCGGGCTCATCACCTCACGTATCGGTGTAGCGGGGTCCCGCTGCGGCAGGGCAATGCGGGACAGCACATCGTGCAGGGTGAACATGCCGATGGGCATTTGCGTGTCGTCAGTAACGACCATGCTGCCGATATGCTCGCGCTGCATGATGGCCAGGGCATCGCCCACCGGCGTATCGGCCGTACAACTGATGGGCGCACGCCGGATCAGGCTTTGCAGCGGCGTGCTGAGCGAGGTGTTCTCGGAGACGCGGGTGGCGGAATTGGCCTGCACCGAACGCAGAGCATTGTCCAGCAGGCTGGCGATGCGGCGGGTACAGAAATCATGGAAGACCGGGCTTTGCTGCAACAGTTTGTCGAAGTCCTCGCGCTCCAGTTCGAAGCAGAAGCAGTCTTCCATGGCGCGGTTGATGGTGCGCACCGGACGGCGCGAGAGCAGGGCGCCAATGGGAAAGCTCTCGCCGGCAACCAGCTCCCAGGCCCCCTCATCACCCGCCTCATCCTTACCCAGCTCACCACGGACACGACCTTGCTTGATGATGAAGAAGCGGTTGGCCGGGCCATCCTCAGGGCGAGTGATCGCCTCGCCACGGGCATAGAAACCAAGTTTCAGATGCCTGGCCAGGTAATCCAGATGGGCCGGGTCCATCAGCGCAAAAGGCGCATGACGCTGGAGGAACTCCAGTATGGAAGCCGGCGACAGGTTGTTGAGGGACTGCTCCAATTTCTTATACCCAGAAAAATGTTGGGATTTCATTTAGCAACTTGTATGCCACGGATTGTTTCAATATTAATCAATGGGTTATAGACACGCGGTCTTTTTTGAACACGGGTGAGCGTTGCCTTCCGTAACATCCGGCGTCACGGTAGGTAACACTTTGCGTTACGAGGGGTAACAGTTGGAGGGCGGCTGGTCCGGGGGTTTGTATTTGCTACTGAGGCTATCGAACAAGCTCACCAAGCCACTGGCCGCAGGCCTCGCAAGAATTCGAGGCGGAAGCTGACTATGTAGGGCTGCTCTATATGTTGGCGCTTGCGAATGGCAATATCGAAGAGGCACCGAATTTCTGGCGACGGATGGCAGCGGAGCACCCAGGCAGCATCCAGCGCAACCATGCGGCAACCCATCCTGCCACGCCGGAGCGCTTTGTCGCACTGGAGAAGAATGCCCGTCCCTCATAAGGGCGGGCTTCCTTGCGAGCTTGTAGGGCAGATCAGGCGGGAGCCGTAATCCGCCGCACAGGCGCTTCACATTTGGCACAATACGCTACGCTATGGCGCCCTACGCGGGTTCACTACGTCCACCCCCAGCCTATACGAACTCCGTGCGCTTCTATCGGGCAATTCAGTCTGTCCGAGACATGTGGCGGCTATATTGGCAATATGTGTGTTTGGCCCGCTTTTGGACGCTGGGAACTCGGCAATGAAACACCTGGTCCTGATAGCTCTGGCATTGGTCATGACATTTCCTGCGAGCGCGAAATCATCCGACGAGACGTCACAGCCCACCTATGAGGTCTGGCCGATTGGCTGGGTGCGAAAGACCGAAGTCAGGACGTTTATCGAGATCGACAAGAAGTACCAGCCTGCCTTAATGGGCGTCGAGGAGCTCGATTCAATCTGGGTCTTGTATTGGTTTGACCGAAACGACACGCCGGAAAAGCGTGCCATTTTGCAGGTACATCCGAGGGGAAACCCCGACAACCCGCTACGCGGCGTGTTCGCCACCCGCTCCCCTTTCCGGCCCAACCTCATCGCACTCAGCCGCGCCCGTATTTTGTCCGTCAAAGACAACGTCATCGAGATCGATGACATCGATGCCTTCGCCGACACGCCGGTGTTGGACATCAAGCCATAGAAAAGCCGGGTGGAAACAGAAACGGGGTAGTCTGTAGAGTCGGGTCTTTGCAACGCCACATAGCGGTCAAACCGCGAAATATTGCGGTCAGATTCAGCTCGTCACCCTGTACTTTCACGCGCTTCTGCATGCGCTCGACGAACTTCTCATCGCCGAGATAAATTCGCTGGCGCACTCAGTCCATACGCTCTCTCTGCCACCCCTCCCCTGACGAATTGCACGTACCGGCGCCGCGCCCATCGCACGATAGCTACTTCAAGCGTACTCTTCCGGCCGCTTCACCATGCCCGCGCGCGCCGGATTCGACACCACGTAGCGGGCAAGCTCCAGCAAGTGGCGGTCCTTGTCCACCAGTATCCCTTTGAACCGCCCTTGGAAGAGATGCCCGTCCGGTTGTGGCGTCGACGGCCAAATTGAACCGCTCCACCACTTCGGCGAGCACAGTGAGGAAGGTCAGGCGGTCTTCATCATCTTCAAAGATCGGCTCGCGCCGACCGGCCTTTGGAGATGGGATGCCGGATGCGAATGCAGATCTGGGTTACCCGAAACTACCGGGCCAACGTCCTCGCCCATTGGCAAGGAGATCATCCACCGCTGCTTGAGCGGCTCCCCATGAACTATGATGAAACAACGTTGTTGAAGCCAATCGAGCAGATCGATGTCCCCTGGCCTCAAGGGCCGTGCAATCAAGCGAGCGTTCGAGATGGAGCACACCACGCCGGCCTACTCGAGCACCCTCCGCATGGTGGAACTGTTGGCGCTGCAACCAAACATGAACATTCGGCTCCACATCGTCGCGCCGATCTCGCGGCGTGAGAAGCTCTTTCAAAAGCTTCGCGGACCCGTCTTCTCGCTCCTTGATCGGGGAGCGCTCTCAGGAAGTTGTACATACTTA
>JBAYZB010000032.1:0-22990 GCA_041672765.1 Gammaproteobacteria bacterium
TGGGGAACGGCGCTGGCGATCCTGCTGGCGCGCAACGGGGTCGAGACGCGGCTGTGGGGGCACGACGCCCGGCAACTCGCCGCCATTCAGGCCGACCGGGAGAACCGCCGCTACCTTCCCGGCATCGCGCTGCCGGACCGACTCGAACTTCGGGCCGACCTCGGGGAAGCCCTGGACGCCGCGCCGCACATCCTCATGGTCGTGCCCAGCCACGCCTTCCGCCACTGGGTCCGTGTCATTGCGCCCCGGCTGCGGGAAGGCGCGCGGCTCGCGTGGGCCACCAAGGGCGTGGAGCCCGGCACCGGCAAACTGCTCCACCGGGTGGTGGCGGAGGAGGCCGGAGAGCAGGTGGAGATGGCGATTCTGTCCGGCCCCACGTTCGCGCGTGAAGTCGCGATGGGCCTGCCGACCGCCATGACGGTCGCATCGGAGTCCGCGGACTTTGCCCAGGCGCTCGCCGGTTATCTCCATAACGAGACCTTTCGCGCTTACACCAGCGACGACATCATCGGTGTGCAGCTTGGCGGTGCGGTCAAGAACGTGCTGGCCGTTGCGGCCGGCATCGCGGATGGCCTGGGCTTCGGCGCCAACACGCGGGCGGCCCTCATCACCCGCGGCATTGCCGAAATCGTGCGGCTCGGCACGGCGCTCGGGGGACGGCGCGAAACCTTCATGGGGCTGGCGGGCCTGGGCGACCTGGTATTGACCTGCACCGACAATCAATCCCGCAATCGGCGCCTGGGGCTGGAACTGGCCCGCGGCGCCACGTTGCAGGAGGCGCTTGCGCACATTGGACAGGTGGTGGAGGGCGTGCAGACGGCACAGGAGGTGATGCGGCTCGCCCAGCAGACAGGAGTGGAAATGCCCATCGCCGCCCAGGTCTATCGTGTGCTGTACGAGGGTTGCCCGCCACGGGCGGCGGTTCAGGCCCTGTTGGCGCGCGAGCAAAAGCCGGAGTTTTGCTACTAGGGTTCCCCGGCAGGGCGCTGAGCGGGGATGATCCGGTATCGACAGGTCAACGGAAAATCCGGCGACCGCATCTTGTTCGGCCCCCTCGCAGCCCGACTCTCTCCCTGAAGATAGAGAGCGTTTTCAACCATCTGCTAGTCCTGCGCGCCCGTAAACCCGAGCTGGCGCCAAGCCTCGTACACCACCACCGCTACCGTATTGGACAGGTTCAGGCTGCGGCTGGCAGGCACCATCGGCAGGCGCAATATCTGGTCTTCCGGCAGGCCGTTCAGGACTTCCGCCGGCAATCCGCGCGTCTCCGGCCCAAACAGCAGGGCATCCCCCGGCCGATACGCCATGTCGGTGTAGCGGCACCGCCCCTTGGTGGAAAAGGCCAGGAGCCGTCCGGGCCGGACACCCGAGCGAAAGGCGTCCAGGTCGTCATGGGCCCGGACGCTGGCCCATTCCCGGTAGTCCAGACCGGCACGGCGCAGCTTGCTGTCTTCGAGCTCGAACCCCAGCGGCCGGATGAGATGGAGGTGCGTGCCGGTGTTGGCGCACAAGCGGATGACGTTGCCGGTGTTGGGAGGGATTTCGGGCTGGAACAGGACGACGTGAAACATGGGGATTCCAGTGAAGCGGGCTGTGCATGGACGGTGAGCCATCCATGCCACTGCTGGGACGGGGCCATTTTAGCACGCACCCGTGGCGTCCTCGGCTATGCTTCGGGGTGGCTTGAGGGAAGCCTGTCGGCCTCTGCCCCCAGTGCCGCGGCAGGCTGCAGCCCGAGATAAAGGTCGGACACCACGGACAGCACTGCCCGCAGGTCCATCTTTGATCCATCCGACGCCGCAATATCGGCGATCATGCGCGGAGGAATGTGGGCGATGAGTTGAAAAAGACCATCGCGCTCGTCCGGGCTCATCCAGATCACCGTTTCCTCGCCATGGATCTCGATCTTCACACAGTCCTCCTTTGCTAACCACTACCGCCATCGAAGCGCCTGGCCCTACTGCCGGCGGCCGCAGGGCCGTAGACCGCCGACCCCGCAATGGCGGCCAGGTAGTCAAGCATACTTTACTCAATCGGTCAACCGTGCTTGACCCGCGGTTTAGTAGGCTTTACGTCATGACAATTGGTGACCGCATTCGACAGGCACGCGAGGCGCTTGGTTTGACCCAACCGGCGCTGGCACGGCGTGTCGGGGTGACCAAGTCGGCGGTCAATCAATGGGAGCATGGGCAGACCAAGCGCCTGGAGGGAGAGAACCTGTTGCGCTGCGCCCGGGCCTTGGGCGTCTCGCCCGATTGGCTGCTCAGCGGCAAAGGGCCGATGCGCCCGGACCGCGTGCAGGAGCCCCACGGGGCGTATCAGGTTTCCGGGGTGCGCTGTCTTCCTCTGCTCGATTACGTCCAGGCCGGGCGGCCGCGGGACGCCATCGCTGCCATGGAAAGCGGCGTCGGCGCCGTCAGCGTGCCCATCGCCTCTGATCTTGCCGCGGAACTCGGGCCGTACGCCTTTGGCCTGGTGGTCCGGGGCGATCACATGCTGCCGTTCTTTCGGCCGGGTGACGTCATCATCATCGATCCGGATGCCGCGCTACGGCCCGGCGACATCGTCCTGGCAAAGCTCGAGCGCGAGGAGCTTCCGACGCTGGGGAAATACCGCGCGCGCGGCGATGACGAAAACGGCGCCATGGCCTTCGAGCTGGCGCCGCTGAATGAGGACTACCCGACGGTGCTGGTGAACGCGCGCAATCCGGGAGAAATCATCGGCCCCGTGCTGGAGCACCGCCGCCGCCTTCGGTAGCCCGCCCGCCGAGTGCCGTTTCCTGATCAGATTTTCCGCCCAGCGCGGGGCAAAGCCCTCCTTGTCTTTGCGTCCTCGGCGGCCTTTGCGTTGAAGCATGCAGGCGGGCATCAGCCGCCGCTCCGGCCTTGCTCCATTCCGAGTTCCTTCAGCTTACGGGTCAGGGTATTGCGGCCCCAGCCCAGCAGTTTCGCCGCGTCCTGGCGCCGGCCCCCGGTGGCCTTCAGGGCGGTTTCGATCAGAACACGCTCGAAGACGGGGGTCGCTGCCGTCAGCAGGCCGCGCTCACCGCGGGCCAAGCGCTGTTCCGCCCAGCACCGCAGGGCATCCGCCCAACCGCCCGTGACCGCCGTGTGGGCCGCGCTTTCGGTCCGCAACTCCGGCGGCAGGTCTTCCAGGTGAATCTGCCGGCCGGAGGCCATCACCGTCAGCCAGCGGCAGGTGTTTTCGAGCTGGCGCACGTTGCCGGGCCAGTCGAACCGGCACAGATATTCCTCCACCTCGGGCAGTAAGGTCTTGGGCTCCGTGTTCAGCTCACGCGCCGCCTGGGCGAGAAAATGCCGGGCCAGCCGCGGTATGTCCTCCCGCCGCTCGCGCAGGGCGGGGATGTGAATGCGGATGACGTTGAGCCGGTGGAACAGGTCCTCGCGAAAGCGGCCATCCCGCACCCGCTGCTCCAGGTCCTGATGGGTGGCGGCGATGATGCGCACGTCCACCTTGATCGGGGTATGGCCGCCGACGCGATAGAACTCGCCGTCCGCCAACACGCGCAGCAGCCGGGTCTGCAGCTCCGCCGGCATGTCGCCGATCTCGTCCAGGAACAGCGTGCCGCCATCGGCCTGCTCGAAGCGGCCGCGGCGCATGGTCTGGGCGCCGGTAAAGGCGCCGCGCTCGTGGCCAAACAGCTCGGATTCGAGCAGCTCGCGGGGGATTGCCGCGGTGTTGAGGGCGATGAACGGCTTGTCGGCCCGGGGACTGTGGCGGTGCAGGGCGCGCGCCACCAATTCCTTGCCGGTGCCGGATTCGCCATTGATGAGCACCGTGATGTTGGACCGGGACAGCCGGCCAATGGCGCGAAACACCTCCTGCATCGCCGGCGCCTCGCCGATGATCGCCGGGACCTGCTGTGCCGGATGCCCCACCCCCGACTCCTCCTGTCGGCGGGCGCGCTGGCCGAGGGCACGCTGGGCCAGCGCCACCGCCTCGTCGATATCGAAGGGCTTGGGCAGATATTCGAAGGCCCCGCCTTCGTAGGCCGCGACGGCGCTGTCCAGGTCGGAGTGGGCCGTCATGATGATGACCGGAAGATCGGGATGGCCGGCGCGCATGCGCTCCAGAAACCTCAGGCCGTCGATCCCCGGCATGCGGATATCGGTGATGACCGCATCGGGTTCCCCGCGTGCGAGCCCGTCCAGGGCCTGGGCGGCGCTGGCGAAGCAGGTGACCTCCAGTCCTGCGGCGGCCAGGGCCTTCTCCAGCACCCAGCGGATGGAACGGTCGTCGTCGATGACCCAGATATGTTTTCCGTCATTCATCGGTGGCCTCCAGCGGGAGCAGCAGCGTGAACACCGTGCGGCCCGGACGGCTGGCGCACTCGATCAGGCCGCCGTGCCGGTTGACCAGGGACTGGGCGATGGAAAGCCCGAGACCGGTGCCGTCGGGACGCCCGGTGATCATGGGATAGAAGATGCTTTCCAGTATGTCCGGCGGGATGCCTGGGCCGTTGTCGATGATATCGATGCGGGCCACCAGCCTGTGGCGTTTCTGCCCGATGGTGACCTGGCGCTGGGTGCGCGTGCGCAGGACGATTTCGCCTTCGCCGCCCAGGATCTGGACGGCATTGCGGACGATGTTCAGGACCGCCTGAATCAACTGGTCCGGGTCCGCGCACATGGGGGGAATACTGGGATCATAGTCCCGCCGGATGTTTATCCCCGGCGGCGCCTCCGCCTGAACCAGGTTGCGCACATGCTCCAGTACCTGGTGGATGCTGGTGGTGCGTTTGTGGGGCAGGGTATTGGGCCCAAGCATGCGGTTCACCAGGTTCTGCAGCCGGTCCGCCTCCTCGATGATGATGCGGGTGTACTCCTTCAGCGCGGGGACCGGCAGTTGCCGTTCCAGCAGTTGCGCCGCCCCGCGGAGCCCGCCGAGGGGGTTCTTGATCTCGTGGGCCAGCCCGCGAATCAGCGCCTGCGTCGCGTGCTGCTGCGCCAACAGATGCTCTTCCCGCGTGATGCGCAGGTGGCGATCCACCTGGAGCATTTCTACCAGCAATGCGTTTGCCACCTCGGGGCGCTCGTTCAGCGGGGTTACCGTGCAGTCGACGGTGATCTGGCGGCCAGCGGGAAAGGCAAGCTGCAGTTCGCGCTCGGTGTAGGGCTGCCCGCTCTCCACCGCGCGGCGCAGGCCAGCCTCGAAGTCGGCGCTACCCATGACAAGCTCCATCAGCCCCATGCCCCGTGCCTGGCGCGCACTCACGGCAAACATGGTTTCGGCTGCCGGATTGATATAGGAAATGCGCAAATCCGGCTGAAGCAGGAGCACCGTAGTAGCCAGGTTATCGAGGATATAGGGGGCAAGGGCCGGCTCATTCATGCGCTTGTGATCCATGCCTCGGGCATGTGCAAGAACCAAACCAGACCATGGAAGGAGTCTGTTTCATCCAGTCGCCATCCAGGCCGCCAAGCAAGTCATCGGAAACGATTGACCGCGCCGCAAGGCCCGACCGGTAGGGCGGCCGGACGCGGACGATCTTGTTTGAAGTCTGTATGAAAATGGAAGGTACCGTCAGATGGTGCGCACCAACATAGTGCAAGAATATCCGATGTTGGCCGATCGGGATAAAAATCTCAGGGCGAGGTCGATCCCCCGCCGGCGGGAGGCGGGGTGCCAGGCCGAGGGAATGAGGGAGCGCCGCGGGGCGGCAGTTTGCTCCGCGGATGGAGCCGCGAGGCCTGCTTGAGGTGGAAAGTCACGGGATTGGATTCAGCTATCGTGTTGCCTTCGGCATCTTTCACGCGGACCTGCACGGTGTGGGTGCCCCGGTCCAGATCGGTTATCTGGAGCGCGGTCGACGGATAGCTGCCGGGCTGCTCGGTGCCATTCACCAGGAGCGTGAGCCGGTGACCGGCGTCGGTCTTCAAGGCAGGCTGCAGGGCCACTCGCACCATGACCGTACCCGTGTTGTCGCGGATGGTCTCATCCGGCTGCGGCTGCACGATCGCGACTTCGGTATAGCCATCCGCATCCCGGTTGGTTCTGGTGCCAACGGCGGTGCGGGCGGTGATCGGTGCAGGGGTATAAACGGCGGGCGGCGGGAGATTCAGCTCTTGCGCCCCTGCCCGGGGTTTGTCGGAATAAACGACGTTACCCTGCTCATCCACCCACTTGTAAATGGCCGCGGGCGTTGCGAGCGGCAGGCAGCACAATAGCGACACGACAAGCCGTTTCATGAAGGGAAAGATAATTAAACGCCTGAGGAAACGCAACGACCGGGCTGTGGCGCCCGTCCAGCCCGAAGGACAGGCAGAGGCGGCCTGTGGCGCTTCCCGCACCACAGGCCGAATACGGCTCAGAGGCTGTAATACATGTCGAATTCCACCGGATGGGTGGTCATACGCAGGCAGGTCACTTCGCTCATCTTGAGCTCGATGTAGCCATCGATCATGTCGTCGGTGAACACGCCGCCGGCGGTGAGGAACGCGCGGTCCTTGTCGAGGTGTTCCAGGGCCATGTCCAGCGAATGACATACGGTTGGGATTTCCTTTGCCTCTTCCGGCGGCAGATCGTACAGGTCCTTGTCCATGGGATCACCCGGGTGGATCTTGTTCATGATGCCGTCCAGACCCGCCATCATCATGGCGGCGAAGGCCAGGTACGGGTTGGCGGTGGAATCCGGGAAGCGGATCTCGATGCGGCGCGCCTTGGGGCTGGTCACGTAGGGAATGCGGACCGATGCGGAGCGGTTGCGCGCGGAGTAAGCCAGCATCACCGGCGCTTCGAAGCCGGGCACCAGGCGCTTGTAGCTGTTGGTGCTGGCGTTGGTGAAGGCGTTCAGCGCGCGGGCATGCTTGAAGATCCCGCCGATGTAGTACAGGGCCAGCTCGGACAGCCCGCCATATTTGTTGCCGGCGAACAGGTTCACGCCATCCTTCGCCAGGGACTGGTGCACGTGCATGCCGCTGCCGTTGTCGCCCACGATCGGCTTGGGCATGAAGGTTGCGGTCTTGCCGTAGGAGTGGGCGACGTTCTGGATCACGTATTTGAGGATCTGGGTCTCGTCGGCCTTGCGCACCAGGGTGCCGAAGCGGGTGCCGATCTCGTTCTGGCCGGCGGTGGCCACCTCATGGTGGTGGGTTTCCACCACGATGCCCATCTCCTCCAGCGCCAGGCACATGGCAGAGCGCATGTCCTGGAAGGAGTCCACCGGCGGCACCGGGAAGTAGCCGCCCTTGGTGCTCGGACGGTGGCCGAAGTTGCCGCCCTCGTAGACCTTTTCCGAGTTCCAGGAAGCCTCTTCCGAGTCGATCTTGTAGAAGCTGCCGCTGATGCTCGAACCCCACCGGACATCATCGAAGACGAAGAATTCGTTCTCGGGACCGAAGTAGGCGGTGTCGGCAATGCCGGTGGACTTGAGATACGCCTCGGCGCGCTTGGCGATGGAGCGCGGATCACGGTCATAGCCCTTCATGGTGGCGGGCTCGAGGATGTCGCAGCGCAGGATCAGGGTCGGCTCGTCGGTGAAGGGGTCCATCACCGCCGTATCGTCGTCGGGCATGAGGATCATGTCGGATTCCTGGATGCCCTTCCAGCCGGCGATGGAGGAGCCGTCGAACATGTGGCCGTCCTTCAGCATGTCCGCATCGACCATCCGGGCCGGCACGGATACGTGCTGTTCCTTGCCTTTGGTATCCGTGAAACGCAAGTCGACGAACTTGACGTTGTTCTCTTTGATCAACTGCAGTGTCTTAGCGGACATCTAAGTTAAGCCTCCAACAGGAACTTGACGGAATACCGCGCATCGGATGGCGATGGGCAGCGAAATCTCTTGTGGGCCATGAGCATTAAACGTGCCATGGGCGAAAACCGCGGTTTCTCACGGATTGATCAGCTTTTTCTGCAAATCCGGCACTCATGGACGCATCATAACGATGCGCGACGCGCGTCCCACGCACCATATTGGTGCTTACCGCTCGAGGCGCGCCGGAATGCGGCGTTGCAGCCCCCGCGGCCTCACTCCCGGCCCTGCACCTCCACGGTGATGACGATCTCGCTGCCCTGGGTGCGTACGTCCACGACGCGATGCCCGTGCACCCGGCACCAGGCGGGGATGTCGTGGCGCGCGCCCGGATCGGTGCACAGCACTTCCAGCGTATCGCCCTTGGCGAGCCGGCCGACCTGCTCCTGCACCCGTATGACCGGGAGCGGACAGAGCAGGCGCCGGGCATCAAGCGTGTAGTGGCTCATGGTCGATGTACCACTCCGCCTGCACCTCGTCGGGAGGCAGGGGCTGCACTTCCAGGGTGCGCGCCGTGCCGTCCGGGGTCGTGACGGCAATACGTACCTGATCGGCCATGCGCCCCTGGCTGAAGCGGGCCACCAGCCGGGCGGCGAGATGCAGATCATCCTCGCTGACCACCCCGTCCACCAGGGCCAACGGCCCGCTGTGGCTGACCGTCTTGAGGTTCGTGAATTGCCGGCGATAACCCTCCAGATAACGGGTTTCCCCCTCTTCCCGCGCGACGATCAGCTTGAAATGGGGCCGCGGGCGCAGGTGCCGGCCGACCTTGAGCAGCATGATGTCGTCCAGGCTGTAATCGCGCGTGCCGCGGGAACGCCAGAGGTCGGCCAGCTTGACGGAATAGCTTTCGTTGGTGAGGAAGCAGCAGCCGCCGGCCGGCTGGGCATAATCACGGAACCCGAAGCGGGCGGCGAGGGCCATCTGCGGCTTGCGCGAGCGGCCGCTGAAATCATAAAGCTGCTCGCGGTCCACCCAGCCCTCGCGCTCCGGCAGCGTGGGCGGCAGAAGCTTGGCGCACAAGGGGCGCAGCAGCCGGTCGCCGGCGCCGGATTCGCGGGCAATCACCGGCATGGTGTCGCGCCGCTGGGACATGGGCCGCTGGCCGATCACTTCGCCGGTGATGATGAAGTCGAAGCCGTGCGCCTCCATCCACTCGTGCGCCTTGCGCACCATGAATCCCTTGCAGTCGAGACACGGATTGAGATTGGCGCCGTAGCCGTGCTTCGGGTTGAGCAGCACGTCCTTGTACTCTTCGATCACGTCGACGATGTGCAGCTTGATGCCGAGTTGCTCCGCGACCCAGAGGGCATTGTTGCGCTTGGGACGCTCGGGGTGGCGCTTGCGGATGGCGTGGGTATGGCCCTCCACGCAGAAGCCCGTGAAGAAGTTGATGCCCTCTACATGGACGCCCTGTTCCATCACCACCTTGGCGGCGAGCATGGAGTCCAGACCGCCCGAGATGAGGGCAACCGCCTTGCGTTTCGTGTCCATGGTAATTAAGTCGGATGGCAGGAGAAAAAAGGAATTATACCGAAAGCGCTGGCCCGCCGCTTGAAGCCGGAAGGCCTTGAGCGGCGGGCTTCCCATCGGATAACAAGGAGACCTTTTCTAGTGGGATCGGTTCCCTGAATCCGGCCCGGGGAGGGCGTCGGTGAACCGCTGCAGCAGGCGGAAGGCGTGCCGGCTGCCGGTCTCGCTCCACAGTTCCGCAGCGTGGAGCGCATCGAGCCGGGGCTCTCCGTGCAGCTCGTGCATGGCCTGCAGTACATCCCGCAACTGCACGAACCCTTCGGCGAGCCGGGCGAACATGTCGGCGCCCCGGTGCTGCAGCAGCGAGCCCGCCAGTTGCTGATACGCGGAACGGCCCAAATCAACGAAGTAGCCAATCCGGACCAGGCGCCGATCCGCCTGCTGAGGGAAAAAGCCGGCATAGAGGAGGCACTGGTCACCCACGTCCCGCAGCCGCTCGCGCCGGATTCCGCCTGCCGCCGTGAGGCCGCGCAGATACTGCAGCGAAAGGATGCTGCCGGCAAGTTCCGGCTTGCTGGTGAACCGCATCAGCAGGAATACGAGATAACTTTCCAGGTCCTCGGCAAGCCGGCATTCGCACGCCGCTTCCGCCTCGCTGACCAATGCATGCCACTGGGCGGTCGATGTCGGTTCGAGAACGAGTGGTCTCATACGCACACCTCCTCCTGCAACACGAGGTACACCATACCACCAGGGTGCCCCTTACTTTCAGTAAAGCATTTTGCGTGCCGTTGCCATCGCCCGCGGGTAGCGCAGCTTCCGGTGCCAGCCTGTCTGGCCGAACCCGTCAGTTCGGCCGCTCCGCCCCCGGAGCGCGTGCGAACGTGTCAAGCACCCGCCCGCCACGGTATACTTTTCCCCTTCATCAAACCGTAGATTGCAGGGGCCATCCTTGAGTTCCGACACAAAACGCGGGGGGGCGGCCAGCGCCAAGCCCACCACCTTTCAAGACCTGATCCTGGCACTTCAGAACTACTGGTCCGCCCAGGGCTGTGTGCTGCTCCAACCCTACGACATGGAGGTCGGCGCCGGCACGTTTCACCCGGCCACGTTTCTGCGCGCCATCGGCCCTGAGCCGTGGAGCGCCGCGTACGTGCAGCCGTCGCGCCGGCCCACTGACGGGCGTTACGGCGAAAACCCGAACCGCCTGCAGCACTATTACCAGTTCCAGGTGGTCCTGAAGCCCTCGCCGCTCGACATCCAGGAGCTGTACCTGGGATCGCTCAAGACCCTGGGGATAGACCCGCTGGTGCACGACATCCGCTTCGTGGAGGACAACTGGGAATCGCCCACCCTGGGCGCCTGGGGGCTCGGCTGGGAGGTGTGGCTGAACGGCATGGAGGTCACCCAGTTCACCTATTTCCAGCAGGTGGGCGGGCTGGATTGTTATCCGGTCACGGGCGAAATCACCTACGGCCTCGAGCGCATCGCGATGTACCTGCAGGGCGTGGAGAGCGTGTTCGATCTGGTCTGGACCGACGGGCCCATGGGCCGCGTGACCTACGGCGACGTGTTCCACCAGAACGAGGTGGAGATGTCCGCCTACAACTTCGAGCAGGCGGATGTGGCGGAGCTGTTCCGCTGGTTCGACGTTTGCGAGCGGGAGAGCAGCAAGCTGATCGCCGCCGGCCTGCCCCTGCCCGCATACGAAATGGTGCTCAAGGCGTCTCACACCTTCAACCTGCTGGATGCGCGTCACGCCATCTCGGTCACCGAGCGGCAGCGTTTCATTCTGCGCGTCCGCGCACTGGCGCGGGCGGTGGCGGAGGCGTACTACCAGCGCCGCGAGGCGTTGGGATTCCCTATGCTGCAGGCGGGGGAGAAGTAACCCATGGCGGAGCATCTGAACGATATGAGCGACAAGGGCATGGCCGCTGCGGACGAGAAGCGTGATTTTCTGGTCGAGATCGGGACCGAGGAACTGCCGCCGAAGGCGCTGCTGCGTCTGGCGCAGGCCTTCGCCAACGGCGTGCGCGACGGGCTCGCGAAAGCGGGGCTGGGACACGGCGAGTCGAAGTATTTCGCCACACCCAGGCGGCTTGCGGTGCTGGTGGAGGCGCTCAGCGCCGCGCAGCCCGATCGGGTCCTTGAGCGCCGCGGTCCGGCGCTCGCGGCGGCGTTCGATGACAACGGCTGCCCGACGCCGGCGGCAAAGGGGTTCGCCCGGTCCTGCGGCGTCGAAGTCGAAGACTTGGAGAAGCTCGAAACCGACAAGGGCGCGTGGCTGGTGTTTCGTGCCAACGAGCCTGGGCGCAAGACCCGTGAGCTGTTGCCCGAGATCGTCGAGCGCGCCCTTGCCGGCCTGCCGATTCCAAAGCGCATGCGCTGGGGCAGCATGCGGGTGGAATTCGTGCGCCCGGTGCACTGGGTGGTCATGCTGTTCGGCGACGAAACCATCGATGCCGAGATTCTCGGTATCCGCGCCGGACGCGAAACCCGCGGACACCGCTTCCATCATCCCGAATCGCTTTATCTCGCGGAGCCCGCCGTGTACGCGCCGATGCTCGCGACGCATGGCCGCGTGGTGGCGGACTTCGAGGCGCGGCGTGAGGCGATCCGCGCGCAGGTGGTCGAAACGGCCAGGGGCTTGGGCGGTACAGCGGTCATCGACGAGGCACTGCTCGACGAAGTGACCGCGCTGGTGGAGTGGCCGGTGGCGTTGGCTGGCAGCTTCGAGACGCGCTTTCTGGAGGTGCCGGCCGAGGCCCTCATCTCCACCATGCAAGACAACCAGAAGTATTTCCCGGTGGTCGACGCCGCGGGCAAACTCATGCCTCACTTCATCACCGTGGCCAATATCGAGAGCCGCGACATGGCGCAGGTGCGCGCCGGCAACGAGCGCGTGGTGCGGCCGCGGTTCACGGACGCCGCGTTTTTCTGGAATCAGGACCGCAAGCGCCCCCTCGCCAGCCGGCTCGATGAGTTGAAGAGCGTGGTGTTCCAAGAAAAGCTCGGCACGCTGTACGACAAGGTGCAGCGCGTGGCGGCGCTGGCGCGCACCATCGCCCGGGAAACCGGGCATGACGTCGTCCTGAGCGAGCGGGCGGCGTTGCTCAGCAAGTGCGACCTCATGACCAGCATGGTCGGCGAATTCCCGGCATTGCAGGGCGTCATGGGCCGCTATTACGCGGCACACGACGGCGAGCCCGCCGAGGTTGCCCAGGCGATCGACGAGCACTACATGCCACGTTTCGCGGGCGACCGGCTGCCGACGACCGGAGCGGGGCAGGCGGTGGCGCTGGCGGACCGGCTCGATACGCTCGTCGGCATCTTCGCCATCGGTCAGGCGCCCACCGGCGAGAAGGACCCCTTCGGGCTGCGGCGCGCGGCCCTCGGAGCGTTGCGCATCATGATCGCGCGGCAACTGGACCTGGATCTGGAGCTGCTGCTGGAGGAAGCGGCGCAGCGCTTCCCTGCCGGGATCGTCGGCGCGGATACGGTGGCGAAGGTGTTCGAGTTCATGATGGAGCGCCTGCGCGGCTACTATGCGGAGGAGGGCGTGCGGCCGGACGTGTTCGAGGCGGTGTTTGCTCGGCGCCCGACGCGGCCGCTGGATTTCGACCGGCGCGTGCGCGCCGTGACCGCCTTCCGCGAGCTGCCCGCCGCCGCCAGCCTGGCGGCAGCCAACAAACGCATCCGTAACATTCTCAAGCAGGCGGAGGAAGCGGTTTCTACGGACCTGGACGTGACACACCTCGTGGATCCTGCGGAAAAGATGCTGGCGGAGCGGGTGGCGGCATTGGCCGAGGAGGTCGGGCCGCTGCTGGACCGGCACGAATACACCGAGGCGCTGGCGCGACTTGCCACGTTGCGCGAACCGGTGGATACGTTCTTTGATCGCGTCATGGTGATGGCGGAGGATGCGGAGTTGCGGCGCAATCGCCTGGCGCTGCTGAACGGCATGAGCAACCTGTTCCTGCGGGTGGCGGACCTGTCGCGGCTGCAGAGCTGAGGCGGCGCGCGAGTCGAGGAAGCGAGGACAAGATGACGAGGTACTCCGATTCCTACCAGGACATGCTGCAGGCGGTCCAGGCCTTTCACGACAAACATCGGTTCAAGGAGACCGGCGGCGAGGAACTCGTTTACCGGGTCGCACTGATGGCGGAAGAGCTTGGCGAAATCTCATCCTGCGTCACCAAGGGCAAGAGCCGCGAGGCGCTGGCCGAGGAGTGCGCCGACCTGCTCATACTGCTGATCGGCACGGGCATTGCCGCGGATTTTGATTTGCGGAAGGCGTTCTGGGACAAGATGGCGAAACTCGAAACGCGCACGTCGCGCATGGTCGATGGGCGTATCCGCGTGTCGGAATTTCGGGACGTTGATTGATCAAGTTGACAAGAAGCAGGCGAACCACTAACAGGAACTAACGGATATCGAAACCGTGACGGAAAGCTCGATGATGGCGGTCGCCCAGCGAGGAACGAACACAGGTTCGAGCGAGTCGCCGACATCGGCCGCGCGCGTGATCATCCTGGATCGGGATGGCGTCATCAATGAAGATTCGGACGAATACATCAAGTCGCCGCAAGAGTGGATTCCGATACCCGGCAGCCTGGAGGCGATCGCGCGCTTGCATCGGGCAGGGTGGCGCGTCGTTGTTGCGACCAATCAATCGGGGGTTGCGCGCGGTTTGTTCGACATCGACACGCTGATGCGCATCCACGAGAAGATGCATCGGGCGGTGGAGGAGGCCGGGGGGCGGATAGAAGCGGTGTTCTTCTGCCCGCATGGCCCGGACGATGCCTGCCAATGCCGTAAGCCGCGCCCCGGTCTGCTGCGGGAGATCGCCGCGAGGTTACGCATCGACTTGAAAGGCGTTCCCGTCGTCGGCGATTCACTGCGCGATCTGCAGGCGGCCCAGGCGGTAGGCGCAAAACCTATTCTGGTACGGAGTGGGAAAGGGCTGAGAACGCTTGCAACACTCGGCGAAACAGTACCCTGTTCGGTTCATGCCGATCTCAGCGCGGTTGCGGATGCACTGATCGCGACTGACCCGCAGAGCAATTGACGATGGTGATCGTCAGGTCGCTGGTGTTTTCCTTCGGTTGGGCGATACTCACCGTCGTGTTCGGTGTAGCCAGCCTTTTTACGGTTATGCTGCCCTTCACCTATCGGTATCGGATCATCAGTCAATGGTCCCGCATGACGCTGCGGTGGCTCAAGATCAGTTGCGGCCTCGATTATCAGGTCGAGGGCAGGGAACACATTCCGCAAGGCAACGCCATCATTTTCTGCAAGCATCAATCGACGTGGGAAACGCTCGTGCTCCAGGAAATATTTCCGATTCAGGTCTGGGTACTGAAGCGGGAACTGCTGTGGATTCCTTTCTTCGGCTGGGGCCTCGCGCTGCTGCGGCCGATTGCGATCAACCGCAAGGAAGGCCGCAAGGCCATGATGCAGTTGCTTGAACAGGGGATCGAACGGCTGCGGCAAGGGCTTTGGGTGGTGATCTTTCCGGAGGGCACGCGCGTGGCGCCAGGCCAGAGGGGGCAGTATCACAAGGGTGGCGCCATGCTGGCACAGCGGAGCGGTGTTCCCGTGGTGCCGGTGGCACACAACGCCGGCGAGTTCTGGCCGCGCCACAGCATTCGCAAATATCCGGGTACGATCCGGGTCGTGATCGGGCCGCCTATCGCGACTGAGGGGCGCACCGCTGCGGAGATCAACCGGCTCGCGGAGGAATGGATCGAAGGCACGATGAGGACTATCAGTGCCGGAACTACAGAGCCAATACCGGAAGAGGGCTGAGCAGACACCGGCATGCGCTGCCGTACGGCAACCCGCAGCCAAGCGAAAAACCTGGCCTGGTCGGATATTTCGCCAGGATCGCGGATGATATAGCGGAATGCGCAGCCCGCCGCACGCCGTTCTGAAGCGAACCGCGTAGCGGGGACGACGCGTGGAGTGAAGCGCGAGCGCGGTGGAGCGAGCAACCGCCGGCGCCGCGATGGGCCGGCGGCCGTCCTGGTGAGATATCCGGGCTAGATATCGAGGTTGGAGGCGGCGAGGGCGTTCTGCTCGATGAACTCCCGGCGCGGCTCGACGTGATCGCCCATGAGCGTGGTGAAGATCTCGTCCGCGGCGACCGCATCTTCGACCCTGACCTGGAGCATGCGGCGCGTTTCCGGGTTCATCGTGGTTTCCCAGAGCTGCTCGGGGTTCATCTCGCCCAGCCCCTTGTAACGCTGGATCTGCTGACCGCGCTTGGCTTCGTCCAGCAACCAGTCCATGGCCTGCCGGAAGCTCGTAACCGGCTGCTTGCGCTCGCCGCGCTGGACATGGGCGCCTTCGCTCAGTAAGCCGTCGAGCTTCGCACCCAGGGCGGCCATGTTGCGGTATTCGGCAGAGTCGAAGAAGTCGCGGGGGAACCGGTAATCTGAGGTCAGGCCATGCGTGCGCCGGGTAATGGTCGCGGCGAACGCTTGGGTATCCGCCTCCATCTCTATCTGCACGGAGAACCGGGTGCCGACACGTTGGTCGGCGTTCAGGCGCTGTACGAGTTCGTCAAACCATGCCGCCAGGCGGGCCTTGTCGTGGAGCATCTCATCCGTCATGGGTGGCATGTAGATGATTTTCTCCAGAATTTCGGCGTCATAGCGGCGCGCCAGACGGCGCACGGTCGCCATGACCGCCATGTAATGGCGCGCCAAGCCCTCCAGGGGTGCGCCGGTAATCGGCGGCGCATCGCTACCGAGGTGGAGTGCCGCCTTGTCGAGCGCGGTCTGGAGGAGATAGTCATTGAGCTCGGCATCATCCTTAACATACTGTTCCTGCTTGCCTTTTTTTACCTTGTACAAAGGCGGTTGGGCAATGTAGATATGGCCGCGCTCGATCAGCTCGGGCATCTGACGGTAGAAAAAGGTAAGCAACAGAGTCCGGATATGCGAACCGTCGATATCCGCGTCGGTCATGATGATGATGCGGTGGTAACGAAGCTTGTCAGGGTTAAACTCCTCGCGACCGATGCCACAGCCCAGCGCGGTAATGAGAGTGCCCACCTCGGCAGACGATAACATCTTGTCAAAGCGGGCTTTTTCCACATTGAGAATCTTGCCTTTGAGGGGCAGGATGGCCTGATAACGGCGATCGCGGCCCTGTTTGGCGGATCCGCCGGCAGAGTCACCCTCGACGAGGAAGAGCTCGGACTGCCCCGGGTCTTTCTCCTGACAGTCGGCGAGTTTACCCGGCAAACCGGCGATATCCAGCGCACCCTTGCGGCGGGTCATCTCGCGCGCGCGGCGTGCCGCCTCGCGGGCACGGGCGGCCTCGACGATCTTGCCGATAATGGATTTCGCCTCGTTAGGGTGCTCGAGCAGGTAGTCGTTCAGTTTTTCCGCCATCACGGACTCGACGACGGACTTGACCTCAGAAGAGACGAGTTTGTCCTTCGTCTGGGACGAAAACTTTGGATCGGGGACCTTGACCGACAGTACCGCGGTCAACCCCTCCCGGGCATCATCACCGGTGGTGGTGACCTTATTCTTCTTAGCGATGCCTTCCGCCTCAATGTACTGGTTCAGGGTCCGGGTCAGCGCGGCGCGGAAACCAGACAGATGCGTGCCGCCGTCGCGCTGCGGGATATTGTTGGTAAAACAGAAAATATTCTCCTGGTAGGAGTCATTCCACTGCAAAGCGACTTCGACGCCGATGTGGTCGCGTTCGGTATTGAAATAGAACACGGTGGGGTGAATCGGTGTTTTATTGCGATTCAGGTGCTCGACAAAGGCGCGTATCCCTCCCTGGTATTCGAAGGTATCGCTTTTATCGGTCCGTTCGTCATAGAGGCGGATGCAGACGCCGGAATTGAGGAAAGAGAGTTCCCGCAAACGCTTGGCCAGGATGTCGTAGTGGTACTCGATGTTGGTAAAAATGGTTGGGCTGGGCTTGAAGCGGATCTCCGTCCCGGTCTGGTCGGTTTCGCCGATGATCTTCAGCGGCGCGACGGGCTCGCCCAGACGGTATTCTTGCTGGTACACCTTGCCGTTGCGGCGGATGGTAAGCCGGAGGTATTCGGACAGGGCATTGACGACGGATACGCCGACACCGTGAAGGCCGCCGGAAACCTTGTAGGAGTTGTCATCGAATTTGCCGCCTGCATGGAGGACGGTCATGATCACCTCGGCGGCAGAGCGGCCTTCCTCGGGGTGCATATCCACCGGAATGCCGCGGCCGTTGTCAATCACCGTGATGGATTCGTCGCTATGAATGGTGACACCGATTTTGGAGCAGTGGCCGGCCAGGGCTTCGTCGATGGAGTTATCGACCACCTCGAAAACCATATGGTGCAGGCCGGTGCCGTCGTCGGTGTCGCCGATGTACATGCCGGGGCGCTTACGTACCGCGTCCAGACCACGCAACACCTTGATATTTGAGGAATCGTACTGGGCTGTCTCGTTCATGCAGGCTCCTCGGCAAACAGGGGCGTATTATACCATTTCTGTCAGGCGCCCGTGTTCCACGTGAAACATTTTCTGGGTATCCCACCAAGAGGCCGTAACAGCGTTTCGCTCGACTGCCGTCACAAAGGCCTGCACGCCGAGATCACGCAACAACAGCAGCAGCTTCTCGCGATGATCCGCGTCCAGTTCGGCCGCCAAATCGTCCAGCAGGACCGTGCAGCCCCGGCCGGTCCGGTTCCGCAGCACTGCCACCTGCGCCATGCGCAGTGCCACGACCAGGACCTTTTGTTGGCCCCGCGAGAGCAAATCCCGCGCAAGGGTTTTTCCGACCCGCACGCGCAGGTCCGCGCGATGAGGGCCAAGATGCGTGTGCTGCAGCTCCCGATCCCGAGTACGGTTTCGCTTCAGCATATCCTCGTAGGGTTCTTCCGCGGGCCAACCGCGCTGATAATCGACCACCACGTCACCGAGCGCGGCGAGGGCGTCGGAAAATTGCGGCAACACCGCGCAATATTCCTCGATATAGGCCGAACGGAAATGATCGATCTGAGTTGCACACCGGATCAGTTCCCCGTCCCAGGCGTCGATAGCCGCGTTGCGTCCACGCGCCCTTAGCAGCGCATTCCGCTGCCGCAGTGCGCGATCGTAGCGTACCCAGACGTCCCAAAACCGTGGTTCCACGTGGAACACACCCCAGTCCAAAAACTGCCGCCGTATCGTCGGTCCTTCCTCCAACAATGCTTGGCTATCGGGGCTCACCACCATCAACGGCAATCGCTCGGAGAGCTCCGCTGCCGTCCTGACATCTCTTCCTGCGATACGTGCGCGAAATCCATCCTTGCCGCGCTCCACACCGATCGGGATTTCGGGTCCTTCCGGTCCCTCCATCACCGTTCCAAAGACCTGCAGCCTTTCTTGTCCGTGCCGAACGAGATGCTCCAGTTTTCCCGCGCGAAAAGAGCGACCGCGCCCAAGCACGTGAATGGCTTCAAGCACGCTGGTCTTACCGCTTGCATTTGCTCCCCAAATGACATTGAGCGACGGCGATGGTCTTATCTCCACCGCTTGAAGGTTGCGTACGTCAGTGATCTTGAGACGCGTAATAGGCATGGATGGGGCCGGTGCGCCGGCCTCTGCTTCAGGATTGACACCGTATGCGTGGACGTACGGTCTGCACGTCCACGCGGTGCGCTGAATTATCTTTATGCACAGCCGGACTGGCGTCCGGCCCGCCGCTTTCGCATTCTGATCGTTACAGCCGCATGGGCATCACGACATATTTGCACCGGGTGCTCTCAACGGCCTGAATCAGACAGCTACTGTTGGCGTTGGTAAAACCCATTTCCACCTTATCCGCACTGATCGCGCCCAATGCGTCCAACAGGTAGGTCACGTTGAACCCGATCTCAAGCTCCGAGCCGGAATATTCGACCTCCATTTCCTCTTCCGCCTCCTCCTGCTCCGGGTTGTGCGCCATCATGCGCAACACCCCCGCCGCCAGTTGCATCCGCACGCCCCGGTACTTTTCGTTGGAAAGGATCGAGGTACGGGTCAGCGCTTGGCGCAGTGCATCACGGTCGGCGTGCAGCGTCTTGTCGCAGTCTTTCGGAATGACTCTCTCGTACTCGGGGAAGCGACCGTCCACCAGTTTCGAAGTGAATCCGATATCCGGCAGCGTGACCTTGATGTGATTGGTGCCAATAGCCACCTGCGCGGGCTCTTCCGAATCGTCGAGCAGCCGCATCAGCTCGGCTACACCCTTACGCGGAACAATCACTTGTTGCACGCCGGATACCGTGAGGTCCACCGGCGTTTCACACAGCGCCAACCGATGCCCGTCCGTAGCGACCGCCCGCAATCGTCCCTGCGCCAGCTCCAACATCAGGCCATTCAGATAATAACGCACATCCTGTTGCGCCATCGCGAAATGGCTCCGCTCGATCAGTTGGCGCAGACTTCCCTGCGGAATTTCGAATTCCTTCGCGGCGCTCATTGGCTCGACTGCGGGAAAATCGGCCGCCGGCAGCGTCGACAGGGTAAAGCGGCTTCGCCCGGACCGCACCAAGGCCCGCTCCCCCTCCACATTGATCTCGATCATCGCCTGATCCGGTAGTGTCCGGCAGATATCGAGAAATTTCCTTGCTGGAAGCGTGGTTTCTCCACCTTCCTCCACTTCAACCTTTACCCGCGCCACCAGCTCGACCTCCAGGTCGGTTCCAGTGAGCGTAATCCCCTGTGCATCCGCCGTGAGCATTACGTTGGCCAGTACCGGTAACGTCTGACGACGTTCGACAACGCCGCTTACGAGCTGCAGCGGCTTCAACAGCGACTCACGTTGGATCTTGAATCTCATAATTCGTCCCATCCAAACTAAATATCACTTGAAAAAGAAGAAATTTTTTATTTGTTGCTACGGCGCCAAAAACGGTGGGCTTCCCGGTAAAACCTTTTTACTACAGTTGCTTATAAATTTGTATTCCTGTGCACCAAAGGTGTCTAACGCTGTCGATGCTTTGTGGATAACTTGCGCCCGTTTTTCTCCCCGTCTTTTTTCGACAGCTTATGCACATCATGTGGTCAGCGTTCTCAACAGGTTGGCATAATCCTCCTTGATCCGCTGATCCGCTTCACGCAGCTCATTGATTTTGCGGAATGCGTGCAGCACCGTGGTGTGATCGCGCCCGCCGAACGCTTGCCCGATTTCCGGCAAGCTGTGGTTCGTGAGTTCCTTGGCCAGAGCCATTGCCAGCTGTCTTGGGCGCGTCACCGAGCGGCTGCGTCGCGCCGAGAGCAGGTCCGACACCCGGATCTTGTAGTATTCGGCCACTGTTTTTTGGATGTTCTCGATGGTGACCAGCTTGTCCTGCAGCGCCAGCAGGTCACGCAGCGCTTCTTTGGTAAAGTCCAGCGTAATGGGCTTGCCGGTGAAACGTGAGCTTGCTACTACCCGGCGCAACGCTCCCTCCAGCTCGCGGATATTGGAGCGGATACGCTTTGCTATGAAAAATGCCACCTCCTGCGGCAGCGCTACGCCGATCTGGCTCGCCTTGCTCATCAGAATAGCCACCCGCGTCTCCAGTTCCGGCGGCTCGATCGCCACGGTCAAGCCCCAGCCGAAACGCGACTTGAGCCGCTCCTCCAGCCCGTTAACCTCCTTCGGGTAGCGGTCACAGGTCAGGATCACCTGCTGCTGACTTTCAAGCAAGGCATTGAATGTATGAAAAAATTCTTCCTGAGATCGTTCCTTGCCCGCGAAAAACTGAATGTCGTCGATGAGCAGCGCGTCCACTGAGCGGTAAAAGCGCTTGAATTCGTTGATGGCGTTGTGCTGCAGCGCCTTCACCATGTCCTGCACGAACCGCTCCGAGTGCAGATAAACCACCCGTGCGCTGGGGTTGTGCTGCAGCATCATGTTGCCCACGGCGTGCATCAGATGGGTCTTGCCAAGCCCCACGCCCCCGTAGATGAACAGCGGGTTGTACGCTCCCCCGCTGTTTTCGGCGACCTGCATGGCCGCGGCGCGCGCCAATTGGTTTGATTTGCCCTCGACGAAGGACTCGAAAGTCGAGTTGGGGTTGAGGCTGCTTCCGTGGGCGGGGCTGGGCGTGTAGCTCTTTCGCGGCGCGCTGGGCCTCGGTGCCGTGGCCGTTGCTGTCGGATTGACCGCGCCTTTCGCCGGGGCCGCCCGTGTTGCGCTGCCGATTTCCAGTAGCACCTGAACCGACCGCCCGTCCAGCAGGCCTGACACGACCTCGGAGATCCGGTCGAAAAAATGCTCCCGCACCCAATCCAGGACGAACCTGTTCGGGGCCAGCAGCCGCAATACGCCGTCTTCTTCGATGGCCTGCAAAGGCCGAATCCAGGTGTTGAATTGCTGTTGTGAAAGCTCGCCCTCCAGGCGATCCAGGCACATCTTCCATATCGACATTTCCACAGCAGCGCCCCCTTTGAAACCGACTTCGCACCAACTAGAACCGTGGGAGTCTATACCGGTTGCCGAGACTTATCCACACCTTATCAACTTAGATTTAACGGCCGCCATATTGACAGCGCGGCGACCGTAAACGTACCCTAACGCCTTTTTATATTGTGCAAGTATTTACCTTTTCGGACGGACTTTGACCATGAAGAGAACGTTTCAACCCAGCATCGTGAAGCGCAAGCGCAGCCATGGTTTTCGCGCCCGCATGAGCACCAAGAATGGTCGCCTTATCCTCAAGGCCCGTCGTGCCAAGGGTCGCGTTCGGTTGAGCGCCTGATATCGGTCCCAAAATGAACGTGGGCAAGGGTACCTTTGCCCGCGGTGCGCGCCTTACCAGGCCGGTCGAGTTTCAGCGTGTTTTCCAGGAAAACATTCGTTCGAGCAATGGATTCTTGACCGTCCTTGCCACCCCGAATGGCCTCGATCGCCCGCGCCTCGGCTTGGCCATCTCCCGGCGGTTTGCTAAAACAGCGGTCAGCCGCAACCGGATCAAGCGGGTAATCCGGGAGAGCTTCCGCCTGAACCAGCAGCACCTTGGCGCTCTCGATATCGTTGTGCTTGCCCGTGCTGGCGTGGACAGGCTGAGTACACGTGACTTGCGCGACGCATTGGAACGCCACTGGACAAAGCTGATCGCCCGATGCAAAAGTTCCTGATTCTCCTGATCCGGGCCTATCGCTACGCGATCAGCCCCATGATCGGCACCAACTGCCGGTTTTATCCGAGTTGTTCCAGCTATGCCTGCACCGCGATCGAGCGCTTTGGTATCCTGAGCGGCTTGTGGTTGGCGCTGCGCCGCATCTTGCGCTGTCATCCATGGCACCCGGGCGGCGTCGATCCGGTCCCCGAAAAAATCCGGAAGAACTAGAGATGGATAACCAGCGACTGTTTCTATTTATCGCGCTGTGCTTTGTCGGACTGCTGCTTTGGCAGGCCTGGCAACGCGATTATGGCCTGCAACCGGTCGCCCAGGCGCCCCAAGAACAGGTGGTGCCGCCGTCCGATACAGCAGCGCCCGCAGACGATCTGCCCGCCGCGCCGGTGTCTGCTCCGGGCCAACCTGCCGCGAGTCCGGCGCCGGACCGCGCACTGCTCCCTTCCGGTACCCGCGTCCGTGTCGTTACCGACGTCCTGGATGTGGAGATCGACACCATCGGCGGCGACGTGCGTCGAGCGGAACTGCTGGCCTACCCGGTCGCGCCCGACAAGCCGGAACAGCCGGTGCGCCTGCTCTCCGATGTGCCGGCGGAGCTGTTTGTCGCCCAGTCTGGGCTGTTGTCCTCCCAGACGGAGGCACCCAGC
>JBAYZB010000033.1:0-22756 GCA_041672765.1 Gammaproteobacteria bacterium
TTACCTGACCCATCACTTTAACCAGGTCAGGCCGCACAGCTTCAATGATTACAAGACGCCGGCGGCCAAGGAGGCTGAGGTCGCTTAAGAACCTAAATGACTGTCCAGGAACACTTGACCACTTCAAAGATGGATTCGTTGGATCGGGGCGGATAGAAGGTGTCCGCCATGCATGAAACCCTCGGCACGAGGGAAGCAGGGCTGGAAACGCTCCCCGATTGTCTTTGCGCCTTGGCGCCTTGGCGTTAATCGGTCTGTTGCAAAACGCGGGCTGCGGGGTCCTGGCGGTAGAAGGCGCACAAGTGGCGATAGACGGCCGGGAAATCCTGTTGCAGGTCGAGCGGGATTTCGAAAAACGCCTCGCTGATGACAGCGAAGAATTCGCCGGGATTTTCGGCGGCATAAGGATCCAGCCAGTCATCCTCGCCCCGCTCCACCCGGGCGCAGAAGTCCTCGTACGCCTCGGTCCAGTCCTGCGTCCAGGCCAGGATGTCCATATCCCGGTGCGGCGGCGGCAGGCCGTTCGCCTCGCCGTTGAGCATGTCGAGCTTGTGCGCGCATTCGTGGAACACCACGTTCCAGCCGTCGTCCGGCACCTCGGCGGACTCCTCCACATCCGGCCAGGAGAGAATCATCGGTCCGCGCGCCCAGGCTTCTCCGGTGAGGGGCATATGGGAGGTATGCACCACCCCGGCCTCGTCCGTGTATTGATGCCGCGGGATGAACTCGTCGGGGTAGACGATGACCGAGACCCAGGTATCATAGTAATCGAGGCCGAGATTCAGGATCGGGATGCAGCACAGGATGGCGATGACCAGGCGCATGTCGTCCGTGACCTCCACGCCCTGCGCGCCTTCGATGGATTTTTCATGCAGAAACAGTAGCACCAGCGTCCGCAGCCGGTGCAGTTCCTCCGCCGACAGGCGCGCGCACAGCGGTACGCGCTGCAGCGCCGCCTGCCACAAGTCCTCCGGCAGCGCGGCGCGTTTCAGAATCTTGCGTCGCCGCCATTCGCGCAGTCCGAACATTTATGCTTTCAGTACGATGATGGCGTCGGCAGCGAGCAGCGGCGTGGCGGGTCCGGGCATCATTAGGCCAAAAGCGGCAAGTCGCCAATCTCCTCTACTCGAAACTCGTCACTTTTCGTTCTTGAATCGGACGATCCTGCGCCGCTGCTGCTTGTTGGGCCGCTGGGCCGGCGCCGGGTTCAGGGTGCGATGCAAGCGCCGCTCCTCATGCCGGCGCTCCCGCTCCGCCTTGCTCTCGGCGGTCTCTTCGTACAGCAGTTGCGCCGTGCTGGCAGGCCCGCGCCGATCGGAGAGCCCGCGCACGATGACGACGAACACGTCCTCGCCACGCCGGATTTCCAGCCGGTCGCCCACCCGCACGGGACGGGCGGGCTTGACCCGCGCTCCGTTCACGTGCACCTTGCCACCCTCGACCGCTTCCGTCGCTTGGGCACGGGCCTTGAAGAAGCGCGCGGCCCAGAGCCACTTGTCGAGCCGGATCTTGTCGCTGTCCGCTGCTTCGCTCATGCCGTCAGGCCACGAAACTGCACGGTCCAAACTCCAGTCTAGCGGATGCGCATGTCCTGCAGCGGCCGTTCACGGGCCATGGCCGGATCAGCCGCCCACCCTGGGCGCCTGATCCGACAGCGTGATATTGAGTTCCAGCACCTCGCAGTTACCCTCGCGCTCCAACTGGACCTTGATCTGTTCCGGGTCCACCTGCACGTACTTGCGCACCACCTCCATGATCTCCTTCTTGAGGAGCGGCAGGTAATCGGGGCTGTTGCGCTGCATACGCTCGTGGGCAACGATGATCTGCAGCCGCTCCTTGGCGACCGCCGCTGTAGTGTTCCGTCGCGTAAAGCGGAAGTAATCGAACAGACTCATTACCTAATTCCCGAACAGGCGCTTGAGAAGACCTTTCTTCTCTACGTTGAGGAAACGGTGCGGCAGGTCCTCGCCGAGGAAGCGTGCCACCGCATCGGAATAAGCCTGCGCGGCATCGCTCTTTTCGTCCAGAATCACCGGTACACCGGCATTGGAGGCCTGCAGCACCGCCTGCGACTCAGGGATGACGCCGAGCAACTGAATGCCGAGGATTTCCTTCACGTCGTCCACGCTGAGCATCTCGCCGGCGACGACGCGCTGCGGCGAGTAGCGGGTGAGCAGCAGGTGTTCCTTGACGGGATCTTCGCCGCGTTCTGCACGCCGCGATTTGCTGGCGAGAATGCCCAGGACGCGATCCGAGTCCCGCACCGAGGAAACCTCGGGATTGGTCACCACAATCGCCTCGTCCGCGTAGTACATGGCCATGAAGGCGCCGCGCTCGATACCGGCCGGCGAATCGCACACGATATAGTCGAAACCCTCCTTGAGCTCTTCCAGCACACGGCCGACACCCTCCTGCGTCAGCGCGTCCTTGTCGCGGGTCTGCGAGGCGGGCAGCACGAACAGCTTGTCCAGACGCTTGTCCTTGATCAGCGCCTGATTGAGGTTAGCCTCGTTGTTGATGACGTTGACGAAATCGTAGACCACGCGCCGCTCGCAGCCCATGATGAGATCCAGGTTGCGCAGGCCCACGTCGAAATCGATGATCACGGTCTTGTAGCCGCGCAGCGCAAGCCCGGTACCGAACGCGGCGCTGGTGGTGGTCTTGCCTACCCCCCCTTTGCCGGATGTGACCACAATGGTTCTTGCCACTTCTGCCTAACCTCCGCCCCCTGAGTCAAGGGCTGTCTGACAATCAAAGTACTGTGACCTTCAAGCGATCCTGTTCCAGGTAGACCTGCACCGGCTTGCCGCGCAGCCCCTGGTCCAGATCTTCCATCAATTTGTATTGGCCCGCCACCGAGACCAGATCCGCCTCCAGGCCCTGACAGAAAATGCGCGCTTTGCTATCGCCCCGCACGCCGGCCAGCGCCCGCCCGCGCAGGGTGCCGTAGACGTGGATATGGCCGTCGGCCAGCAGTTCCGCGCCGGCACTGACGGAGGCCAGCACGATCAGATCGCCTCCCGGCGCGTACACCTGCTGTCCGGAGCGTATCGGTTGCGTAACAACCTTGGAGGCCGCCGCCGGAGGCGAAGGCTCGGGTTGCGCGGCGGCTGACTTGCGCGGCGTGCGCTCGGATTTTCCCTTGGGCAGGCTGCCCAGACCGGCGGCGGCCGCGCTCGCTTCCTGCTCCGGGGTGCCGTTGCGCACCGCAACCGGGATGAATCCGCAGCGACGCAGCAGCGCGATCAATTCCGCGAAGTCCGCTCCCGCGCCGGCCTGCTGCACCGCTTCGAGATCGATCACCAGCGGCACGTTGCGAAAGAAATCCGGCGCCTGTCTGACCTTTTCCGCCAGTTGCGCGGCTACGGCATCCAGGTTCCACTGCCAGAGATGCAGGACGGTGAGAGTCAGCATGCTGCCTTTGAGCTCAAAGGCGGGCGTACGGCTCTGCCGGCCGGGATTCGCCATCATGGTGTCAAGTTCGCAGGATATCGATAAAAAAGCCGCACCGCGGCTGCATTTTTCCAATCTTGTTTTGTATTGAAAGCGCCCCCTCGCGCAGACCGGAGAGGGCGCAATCGGGCTTGATTATAAATCCCCAGCAGGCACTCGACCAAGGCGGTTTTATGATCCGCGCTCTTGTCCGAGCAGCGACAACATGAGGCCGTTCAGCCGGTTCACGAATCCGGCGGGGTCTTCCAACTGCGCCCCCTCGGTCAGCATGGCCTGTTCATAGAGAACGTTGGCCCAGTCGCTGAAGCGCTGCTCGTCGGATTCCTCCTTGAGCCGGACGATCAGGGCATGGTCAGGATTGATCTCCAGGATCGGTTTCGAGACCGGCACCTTGTGCCCGGCGGCGCGCAACACCTGCTGGATATGCACCGCCATGTCGTATTCGTTGAGCACCAGACACACCGGAGAGGAGGTCAGGCGGTGACTGACGCGCACTTCCGTCACCTTGTCCTCCAGCGCCTTTTGCAACCTTTCGATCAGCCCCTTCAGTTCGCCCGCCACCTCGTCGCGCTTTTTCTGCTCCTCCTGGTCTTCGAGCTTGCCCAGGTCCAGCGCGCCCTTGGCCACCGACTGGAACGGCTTGCCGTCAAACTCCGTGAGGTGGGACATGAGCCACTCGTCCACCCGGTCAGACAGCAGCAGCACTTCGACGCCCTTCTTGCGGAACACTTCGAGATGGGGGCTGTTCTTGGCGGCGGTGAAGCTGTCGGCGGTGACGTAGTAGATCTTCTCCTGCCCTTCCTTCATACGCGCGACGTAGTCGGCGAGGGAGACATCCTGGGTCTCGGTGTCCGTGTGAGTCGACGCGAAACGCAGGAGCCTGGCGATCTTTTCCCGGTTGGCGAAGTCCTCCCCCGGCCCTTCCTTCAATACGCGGCCGAACTCCTTCCAGAAAACGGCGTACTTCTCCTTGTCCTTTTCCGCCATCTCCTCCAGCAGCCCCAGCACGCGCTTCACGGCCGCCGCGCGCAGCTTGTCGATGATGGTGTTGTGCTGCAGGATCTCGCGGGAGATGTTGAGCGGAAGGTCATCGGAGTCGATCACGCCGCGCACGAAACGCAGATACTGCGGCATGAGGTGCTCGGCATCGTCCATGATGAATACGCGCCGTACGTAAAGCTTGATGCCGTGGCGCCGCTCGCGGTCCCAGAGGTCGAAGGGGGCGCGTTTCGGGATGTACAGCAGGCTGGTGTAGGAGGGCGTGCCCTCCACCTGGCTGTGCACGTAGGCGAGCGGCTCCTCGAAGTCGTGGGCCACGTGCTTGTAAAACTCGTGGTACTCGGCCTCGGTGATCTCCTTCTTGGGCCGGGCCCACAGCGCGGAGGCGCGGTTGACCGTTTCGTCCTCGTCCTTGCCCTCGGCCTTCATCACGATGGGCAGCGAGATGTGGTCGGAGTACTTGCGGATGATGGAGCGCAGGCGCCAGCCGTCCAGGAACTCATCTTCGCCGGCACGCAGGTGCAGGGTGATCTCGGTGCCGCGGGTGGGCTTTTCCACCGTCTCGACGACGTAGCTGCCCTCGCCACTGGACTCCCAGCGCACGCCATGCTCCGGCCCCAGACCGGCGCGCCGGGTGGTCAGGGTCACCTTATCGGCCACGATGAACGCCGAGTAGAAACCTACGCCGAACTGCCCGATCAGCTTGGCATCCTTGGCCTGATCACCGGTGAGGGACTCGAAGAACTGGCGCGTGCCGGACTTGGCGATGGTGCCGATGTTTTCGATGACCTCGGCACGGCTCATGCCGATGCCGTTGTCGGCAACGGTAATGGTGCGCTTGTCCTTGTCGAAGGAGACGTGGATCTTGAGGTCGGTGTCCCCTTCGTACAGGGCATCGTCGGTGAGCGCCTCGAAGCGCAATTTATCCGCCGCATCCGAAGCGTTGGAAATCAGTTCGCGCAGGAAGATCTCCTTGTTGGAGTACAAGGAGTGGATCATCAGGTTCAGCAGTTGCCGAACCTCGGTCTGGAAGTCCAAAGTCTCCTTATGGGCTTCAACGCTCATCGTTCAAAAACCTCCACTACAAATTTGTTCGACGCTCCCCAGAATTGGGTACGGAATCCTGCCGATTCAAGGGCGCGCTCAGTTTCTGGCCAGCGAACTGTCCCTTCCACCCTTCATGGGCCAACAGCCGCGCCTTGATCGCAAGCCAGGCCCCGCCGCGCGCACCGCTGTACCCACCCAGCCCGCCGGCACCCACCACCCGATGACAGGGCACGACGATCGGCACCGGATTGGCCCGGCATGCTCCTCCGACGGCGCGCGGGCTGCTCCTCAGTTCCTTGGCCAACTCGCCGTAGGTACGCGTCTCCCCCCTCGGTATGGCCTGTAGCGCCCGCCATACCCGCCTCTGAAACGGAGTGCCACGAAGTGCGACGGGTAAGTCGAAATGCTGATCCGGATCCTCAAAATATCGGTGCAGTTCCGCTGCGACCTGTGTTGCGGCGGGCGTGGCCGGCGGTTGCAGCGGCACGGTTGGCAAAACGAAATCGATCAGGGACAGGGCCTCCTGCTCCAGCCGGATGCCAAGCCTGCCCACAGGCGTATCGATGACCGCATCATAACAAGCATTCATCAGCTCCTCCTCACCGTTCGGTGCCTTGGCTTTGACGCTGCCCCGCGATGTCCGGCACGGCGGGCAGCAGCCGGCGCAACTCGCCTTCGATCAGCGCATGGCGCGCGGGCTCCTCGCTCTCCTGCAGCATGCTGCCGTAGACGCGGCGCGCATCCGCCACAAGTCCCCCAGATGCGAGCGCCTGGGCCGCACGGGCATGCATGTAGTAGCTCCAAGGCGCGGACTCCCGGGCATGGGCGGCGGATTTCAGGTAGGCCCGCGCTGCGCGGAGAAACCGTCCCTGCGCCTGATAGGCCTCTCCGAGCCAGTGGAACATGGCGTGCTCCCGCCCGGCCCAGGCGCCGCGCCGCAGCAATCCCTCCAACAGCTCGGCCGCCTCGCGCGGGCGTCCCTCGCGCAGCAGGCGCAATGCGCCCTGTGCAATCAATTCCTCTTGCGCCTGGGTCAGCGCCTCCTCGCCCCGCAACAACCACCTGAACAGTTCAGCGGCCTGCACCATGTCCCCTTTCAGGACCAACGCGCTGGCGTACAGGATCCGCCAATGGACGGGGTCGATGCCCGCCGGCGCCGCCTCGGCGAGCCCATCCACCAAACGCCGCGCCAGTTCGTCATCCTCCGCTTGCAGTGCGTAGGGCGCCAGCAGCGCCCGCACGGGGGCAGGAACGTCCTGTACCTGAGGAAAACGCTGCGATTGCAGGTAGAGCGCACGCAGCAGCTCACCCCTGCCATCCCTGACCAGGCTCATGGCCAACGCGGTATGGGCCCGCGTCATGCTGTCCGGTGCCCGCGTCGCGAATGCCAGCACGGCGAATAGGGCACGGGCCGTCACGGGCATTGCGTCCAGGACGCGGGTGGCGGCGGCCTCCCAATCCGCATCCCGGCCCACTAACAGGTGCGCCTTGTTCCCCTCTTCATAGCCTAGCTCCAGATAGGCATGCCACAGATGATCGGCGTCCGCGCTCAATACGAACAGCGGGTCACGTTCCGTCACGCCGGTCTGGAGCGCGAGCGCGTACTCCAGCGCCTCGGCCCGCGCCGCCTTGTTTCCCTTGTGGTCGGCAATCGCGACGGCCACTGCCGCCGCCTGGAACCGCACCGCCGGGGGGACCTGGATGCTGGCGGCCAACTTCAGCGCGTCATCCAGAACGGCACCCTGGTCAGCCCCGGCACGCAACCGCGCCAGCAGATGAAGCCCCTCCCCCTCCGGGTCGCGCTTCGCTTCGAGCACCCGCATAGCCTCGGCAGGACGGTTTGCCCGCAGCAGCACCCGCGCTGCCAGCACCTCCCATCCCGCGCCGACATCACCGTAGTCCTGCCGGTAACGCACGAGCGCCGTGTAAGCATCCTCCACCCGGCCCTCGAGCAGATAGGCGCGGATGATCCCGCGGCGCCAATCCGCAAGCGTCTCACCTTCGATCGGTCCTGCGGCGCCCCAGATCAGGCTGCTCAACAGTTCGCGCGCCGGACGCCCTTCACCCAACTCCAGGTGAGCCCGCGCCCGCTGTTCCATGGCCCAGCGGGCAAAGTCCGGGGACACCTCCCGGGGCAAATCGGTCAGGCGATCGATAACGGCACGCCAATCGGCATGGGACTGGAGGATTTCGATGCGCGCCTGTTCCCAGCGCATCCATTCCGCCACGGCAAGAGCGCCGTTCGGTTGATGGGCGTCGAGAAGCTGCAGGGCAAGCGCGGATGCCCCGGCCTGCGCCATGGCAAGGAGTTCATCCAGCTCGTCGCCTTGAGCAAGGGGGCTCGCGCAGATGAACAGCAGCGCGAGAATGCAACGGGCCGCGCGGCAGCGGGCCGCTGCGGTTCGGGGAAAACGGCGGAAGCGGAAAGCGTGCCGGGCGGTCATGACGGCCATCCTCCAAAACAAAAACGGGCGCCATGTCACCATGGCACCCGCCATTGTACGCATCCTCCGCTTCGAGGACAGGGAAGCAGTGCTTACAGCTTCTCCTTGATGCGCGCGGCCTTGCCCGTCAGTTCGCGCAGGTAATAGAGCTTCGCCCGGCGCACATCGCCACGGCGCTTCACCTGGATGCTGTGGACCGCAGGACTGTAGGTCTGGAATACGCGCTCGACGCCCTCGCCGTGGGACATCTTGCGAACGGTAAAGGCGGAGTTGAGACCCCGGTTGCGCTTGGCGATCACCACGCCTTCAAAGGCCTGAAGACGCTCGCGGTTGCCTTCTTTCACCTTGACCTGCACGACGACCGTATCACCGGGGCCGAACTCCGGAACCGCGCGGCTCATCTGTTCCGCTTCAATCTGCTCAATGATGTTGCTCATGGCTTCACTCCAAACGCATCAAACTAGTTCTGACCATTCCCTTGCTCGTACTCGTATATAAACTCGTCCAACAACCGCCGCTGTTCTTCGTCAAGCTCCATCTGCTCGAGAAGATCCGGCCGGCGCAACCACGTACGGCCCAGGGCCTGCTTGCGCCGCCAGCGCTGCACCGCCTGGTGATCACCTCCCAGCAGCACCGTCGGCACCCGCATTCCGTCGATCTCCTCGGGGCGGGTGTAATGGGGACAGTCCAGCAGCCCTTCCTCGAAGGAATCCTGCTGGGCCGAATCCTCGTCGCCCAAGGCCCCGGGCAGCAACCGCGTCACCGCATCGATGACGACCATGGCCGCCAGTTCGCCCCCGCTGAGCACGTAATCCCCGATGGACCACTCTTCGTCCACCAACGCCTCGACCACGCGCTCGTCGATCCCTTCGTACCGCCCGGCCACCAGTATCAGGCCCGGATAGGCGGCCAGCGTCCGCACTCCCTTCTGGTCCAGCCTCCGGCCCTGCGGCGTAAGATAAATCACCCGCGCCCCCGGCGCGGCGGCCGTCCGCACGTTCTGGATGGCGTCGCGCAACGGGGCGAACTTCATCACCATCCCCGGACCGCCGCCATACGGCCGGTCATCCACCGTCCGGTGCCGGTCGTGGGTGTAATCCCGCGGGTTCCAGGTCACCAGTTCCAGCAGCCCGCGCTCCACGGCGCGTCCGGTAATCCCACACTGCGCCAGGACCTGGATCATCTCCGGAAACAGCGTGACGACGTCGATGCGCATACGTTCAACTGCCGTCCCGTCGCCCCGGCGACCCGCGCCGGGAGCTGCACTCAAGTCCCGACTCAAAACTCCGGGTCCCAATCGACCCGCATTGTTCGATGCTCCAGATCTACCTGGATCACCACTTGATCGCGGATGAACGGGATCAGACGCTCCCGATCCCCTTTCACCACCATGACGTCGTTCGAACCGGTTTCGAACAAGTGGTCCACCACGCCCAACTCGATCCCGTCGAGGTTGATGACCTTGAGCCCCTCCAGATCGACCCAGTAATACTCGCCTGGACCTGCCGGCGGCAACTGATCCCGGGCGATTGCGATCTCGGCGCCGGTCAGCAGACTCGCGGCATCCCGGTCCTCGTAACCTACCAAGCGCGCCACAATGCCCTTGCCGTGGACCCGGCCTTCGGCGACCTCCATGGACCGCCACTGCCCGCCGGTATGCACGTACCAGGGGTTGTATTCCAGGATGTTCTCCTTGGGCTCGGTGTACGAGTACACCTTGACCCACCCCCGCACACCGTAGACGCCCGTGAAGCGGCCGACTTCCACCAGGCCAGACGCCTCGTCAGTCACGGACTTGCTGCACCCGGCCCGTTTCAGGCCACCACTCCGCAGATGAATCGTCAGGCGTTCTGGGAGGCCTGCTTCAACAGGGCCGCGACGCGCTCGGAGGTCTTCGCCCCCTGGGACAGCCAGTACTGTACACGCTCGGCGTTGATCCGCAGCCCGACCTCGTTGCCGGCGGCCACGGGGTTGAAAAAGCCGACACGCTCGATATAGCGACCGTCGCGACGGTTGCGGCTGTCCGTGACAACTACATGATAAAAGGGGCGCTTTTTCGCACCGCCGCGCGCCAAACGAATCGTGACCATTACGCTGACTATTCCTCTGCTGACTGACCGAATGCCCTACCCATATCGCACGGGCAAAGATAAACGGTGCATTTTACGCCAAAATCGAGAAAAGTGAAGAACCCCTGCATCCGTTTTTGGGCTCGGACACGGCCACCGCTCGCGCATTTCGTCCCGAAACAGCCGCTCGATCCAGCGGCTTGGAGTCCGTCCGGCTAAAACGGCAGCCCCTGGGGCAGCCGCCCCTTCAGGCCGCGCAACATCTTGGCGAACCCGCCCTTGGACATGCGCTTCATCATCTTCTGCATCTGCGTGAACTGCTTGAGCAGCTTGTTCACGTCCTGCACCTCGGTGCCGGAACCTGCCGCGATGCGGCGCCGGCGCGAGCCTTTGATGATGTCCGGGAAGCGGCGCTCCTGCGGCGTCATGGAGTTGATGATGGCCACCATGCGGCGAAAATCGCGGTCGCTCACCTGGTTTTTGACCGCGTCCGGGATATCGCCCATGCCAGGCAGTTTGTCCAGCAGGCTCGCCACCCCGCCCATGTTCATCATCTGCTGCAACTGATCCCGGAAATCCTCGAGATCGAATTCCTTGCCCTTCTTGAGCTTCTCCGCCAGCTTGGCGGCCTTGTCGCGGTCGATCTTGCGCTCGGCCTCCTCCACCAGGCTGAGCACGTCCCCCATGCCCAGGATACGCGAGGCCAGGCGATCCGGATGAAAGGGCTCCAGCGCGGCGGTCTTCTCGCCGACGCCCAAAAACTTGATGGGTTTGCCGGTGATATGCCGGATCGACAACGCGGCGCCGCCCCGGGCATCGCCGTCCGCCTTGGTCAAGACCACGCCGGTGAGCGGCAGGGTCTCGTGGAAGGCCTTGGCCGTGTTGGCCGCGTCCTGGCCCGTCATGCTGTCCACGACGAACAGGGTTTCGACGGGGTCGATCGCCGTATGCAGGCGCTTGATCTCGTCCATCATCTCGGCATCGACGTGCAGGCGCCCCGCGGTGTCGATGATGACCACATCCACGAACTGCTTGCGCGCCTGATCGAGGGCGGAGCGGGCGATATCCACCGGGTCCTGGGACGGATCGCTGGGGAAGAACACGGCTCCCACCTCGTTCGCCAGGGTCTTGAGCTGATCGATGGCCGCCGGACGGTATACGTCACAACTGGCCACCAGGACGCTCTTTTTCTTGCGCTCCTTCAGCCAGCGGGCAAGCTTCGCCACCGTGGTGGTCTTGCCGGAACCTTGCAACCCCGCCATGAGGATCGCCGCCGGCGGCTGCACGCGCAGATTCAGCTCGTCGTTGGCCTCGCCCATGACGGCCACCAGCTCGTCGTGCACGATCTTGACCAGCGCCTGACCCGGCGTGAGGCTCTGCATGACCTCCTGGCCCACAGCGCGGACGCGAACGCGCTCAACGAACTCGCGCACCACCGGCAGCGCCACGTCCGCCTCAAGCAGCGCCATGCGCACTTCGCGCAGCGTGTCCTTGATGTTGTCCTCGGTCAGACGGCCCTGGCCTTTGATCCGCTTGAGGGCGCCTGTCAGCCGTTCACTGAGGCTTTCGAACATGATGAAGCTACCGTAATCCGTGCGGGGTTGGAGAACCGGGAAGGAAAGAGGGGCGGCACCGCCGCCACTTGATGCGGCGGATTATAGCCGGAAAACGTCGCCCTCGCACAGCCGCCGCACCGGACGTCCGCGCAACAAAGCTTCGCACTCCGCGACGATGGTCTCCTCTTCGCCCGGTTTGAGATGGGACAGGTAAACCGCGGGACGGAGCCGCAGTTTCGCTAGGTCCGCAGCCAACAGGCTCGGGCAGTAGTGATAGGCGGCCCGACTCAGGTTCAGGTCGTGATCGGCGAACGCCGCCTCGACAAACAACAGATCGAGCTCCGGATAGCGGTTCAACGTCGCCCAGAAACTGTCGTTACTGGTGGTATCGCCGGTGAAGGCGAACGCTCCGGTGGGACAGGCTACGCGATAGCCGGCGCCCGGCACGACATGATTCACGGGAATCAGTTCGAACGTGCGCCCGCGGATGTCGAGGATTTCGCCCGGCTCCATGACGGCGTAATGCAGCACTGGCCGCTCCGGGTTGGGCAGTCTGGCAAAATCCGGCCATATCACCCCGTTGAAGATGTGTTCGCGCAACGCCCTGAGGGTTTCGGAGCGGCCGTAAAGGGTGATCGGCCGGCTGACTTTGCTGAAAACGCTGTCCAGCAGGAGCGGGATGCTTGCGATATGATCCAGGTGGGAATGCGTGAGAAAGATGTATTCGATCTTGCGCATCTCGTCCAGGCGCAGGTCCGCCACACCGGTCCCGGCATCGATCAGCACATCCTCATCGACCAGCAACGACGTAGTGCGGCGTCCATTCCCGATCCCCCCGCTGCACCCCAGCACCCTGATCTGCATGACATCCCCGTTTTTTCTTATTCGTTGGACCTACGTGCGCTAGTAATGCCAATATCATGCCATCACCCCCTACGCCGCAAAGACAACCACAGCGCAGATTTCGAGCCCCAAACTCTGATGACCGTCACACTTCTATTACACTTCTACCGGGGACATTGAGGTTCCGTGCCACCCCAGGTGACCAAAATGGACTATCCGGTGACCATGTTGGGTACCTCGTCCCCTGACATGATTCTTCATTGGCGCCAGCGGATGTGTCATTATGGCACTCTCAGCGATTTCAAGTCATGACGAATATTATGAGCATGATCAGCCTCTTCGCGGTTATCCTCTACCTGCTGACGGGTATCTTGCTGGGCGTGCGCCTGTCCCGGGTCACAGAGGGGATCATGGTTGCCAAGCCGACCCTGATGGCGCTCGGCTTCGGAGCGGTCATCCTGCACGCGGCCGTCGTTTACCAGGCCATCGTGACCATCAACGGACTGAATCTCGCCTTTTTCAACGCGTGGTCCCTGATCGGATGGCTGATCGCCCTGCTGCTTCTACTCACCGCCCTGGCCCGTCCAGTGGAAAATCTCGGCATCATTCTGTTGCCCCTGGCGGCACTGACCATCGTGCTTCAGCACGTGATCCCGGAGCAGCACGTGATCCTGGAATCCGCTTCCTGGCAACTGGAATTCCATATCCTGATTTCCATCCTGGCGTACAGCCTGCTGAGCATCGCGGCCGTGCAGGCCGTGCTGCTCGCCGTCCAGGACCACCACCTGCACAACAGACGTCCCGGCGGCTTCATCCGCGCACTCCCCCCCCTGCAAACCATGGAATCCTTGCTGTTTCAGATGATCGGGCTGGGTTTCGTCCTGCTCAGCATGGCGCTGGCGAGCGGGATCATCTTCCTGGAGAACATATTCGCCCAGCATCTCGTGCACAAGACCGTGCTATCCATTATCGCGTGGCTCGTGTTCGGCATGCTGCTGTGGGGGCGCCACCGGTTCGGGTGGCGCGGACGCACCGCGATCCGCTGGACGCTGAGCGGATTCGTGGCACTGATGCTGGCCTACTTTGGCACCAAGCTGGTATTGGAACTGGTTCTCGGCATAGGCACCTCTTGAACCCCGGGCGGTCGCTCATGGCACGCAAATCTTCAGCCGCACCCGCAACGCCTCGCCCTGGACCGACAGGGCGCCGGGCGCACGAGGTACGCACCGCTTGAGCAACATCCCGTTGGGCGCGCTGATCGGCGCGCTGGTCGTCCTGATTGCCCTGTCCGCCTTCTTCTCCGGCTCGAAGACAGGGCTGATCTCTCTGAACCGCCATCGGCTGCGCCACCTGACCAGGGCAAAACACCGTGGCGCAGTGCGCGCAGCCCGCCTGCTGGAACGGCCCGACCGGCTCATCGGACTGATTCTGCTGGGCAACAACTTCGTCAACATCCTCGCCGCGGCCCTGGCCACCGTCATCGGCCTGCGACTGCTGGGCGAGACCGGCATCGCGGTGGCCGTCGGACTGCTGACGCTGGTCATCCTCGTCTTCGGCGAGTTCGCTCCCAAAATCCTCGCCGCCCTGCACCCCGAGCGCGTCGCCTTCCCCGCAGCATTCCTGCTCGAACCGCTGCTCAAGGTCTTGTATCCGCTGGTCTGGGCCATCACCGCGTTGAGCAACGGCCTGCTGCGGCTGCTCGGCCTTTTACCGAAACAGGTTTCGGCGCAGCACCTCAGCGGCGAGGAACTGCGCGTCATCGTGCACGAGGCGGGCGCCATGATCCCGCGGCGCCACCAAAAAATGTTGCTCAGCGCGCTCGACCTGGAAAACGTCACGGTGGAAGACATCATGGTGCCGCGCAACGAGATCGTGGGCATCGACCTGGAGGACGACTGGGACGAGATCGTCGGCCAATTGACCAAAAGCCAATACACCCGTCTGCCCGTGTATCGGGAGAGCATCGACAACGTGGTGGGCATCGTGCACCTGCGCCAGGTGTCGCAACTGCTCCTGTCCGGAAGCTTCTCGCGCGACGAGTTCGCGCGCGTCCTGCAGGCCCCCTACTTCATCCCCGAAGGCACTCCTCTGAACAAACAACTGCTCAATTTCCAGCGCATGCGTCAGCGCGCCGGCCTGGTAGTGGATGAATATGGCGACATTCAAGGACTGGTGACCCTGGAAGACATTCTGGAAGAGATCGTCGGCGAGTTCACCACCGACTCGGACGCCGCCATCCGCGACGCCCACCCGCAGCCCGACGGGACGTACTTGGTCAACGGCACCGCAAGCATCCGCGACCTGAACCGCGCACTTAACTGGAACCTGCCAACAAACGGGCCCAAAACGCTGAATGGATTGATACTGGAACACCTGGAAACCATTCCGCAACCGGGCACGAGCCTGCGCATTGCAGGCTATCCGATCGAGATCGTCCAGACCCGGGGCAACGCGGTCAAGATTGCCCGAATCAACCCACTCCTGCAGGATACGTAACGGGCGGACCGAGACCTTTGCGACATGCCCGGATTGACGACATCGCGCTTTGGTCCCTAGGATATGAGATGTGAGTCCGCGCTTTGTGCTGCCTCCTGAACACATAATGCACAAAGGCTGAGACTCACTGGACCGACAGAATATCCGGGGCGCGTCCCGCGTTACCCGGAAGCCCACGCAGCCTTTCTTGATCCAAGGAACAGAATTGTCCCTGGCGTTTGCCTACGTTTCGATCACATCGGCCCTGTTGTCCGGCCTGCTCTCCATGGTCATGGGGGCACGCCCCTTCCTGCTCAAGACGGTTTCCTTCACGCTGCTCGGTCTGTGTGGGGTATTCGCCATCGCGGGCGGCGGAGTCGCCCTGCTCACAGGTGCAATCGAAACCGACCAGTTCATCCTTGGCCTGCCCTGGGTGGCGTGGACCCTGCGCCTGGACCCCCTCTCGGGGTTTTTCTTCGTGATCGTCGGCCTGGTCACCGTTGCGGTCGCCCTTTACGGCCCGGGCTACATACGGGAGTACGAGCACGGCAAGCAGCCGCTGTGCGTACTCGGGCTGTTCACCGGATTATTCGTCGCCGGCATGCTGCTCGTCCTGCTCGCCGACGGGGCCTTCGCTTTCATGGTGGCGTGGGAGTTGATGTCGTTGGCCAGCTACTTCCTGGTGGCCTACCAGCACCAGCACGCCGCCAACCGGCGCGCCGCCTACCTCTATCTCCTCATGGCCCATATCGGCGGCCTGGCGATCCTGCTGGGCTTCGGCGTGCTCGCCGGCGCCGGGGGCGACTTCACCTTCGCGGCCATGCGTGCGCGCGAGTTGTCGCCTGCCTGGGCCAGCGTCGCCTTCGGCCTGGCGCTGCTGGGTTTCGGGATGAAGGCGGGCCTGGTGCCGCTGCACGCCTGGCTGCCGGAGGCCCATCCCGTCGCCCCCGCGCACATCTCCGCGCTGATGAGCGGCGTGATGCTCAAGATGGCGGTGTACGGCCTGATCCGCTTCACCTTCGATCTGCTTGGCGATATTCAATGGGAATGGGGGCTGACGGTACTGATCCTCGGCTCCGCGTCCGCACTCCTGGGCGTGCTCTATGCCCTGATGCAGAACGACCTCAAGCGGCTCCTGGCCTACTCCTCCGTGGAGAACATCGGCATCATCTTCATGGGGCTCGGCCTGTCCATGATTTTCCTGGGGACCGGCAACAAGGTGCTGGGCGTTCTCGGCCTGATCGCTGCCCTCTACCACAGCCTCAACCACGCCCTGTTCAAGGGTCTGCTGTTTCTGGGCGCCGGCGCCGTGTTGCAGCGCTCCCACGAACATGACCTGGAGCGCATGGGCGGCCTGATTCACCGCATGCCGTTCACAGCGGCGCTGTTCCTGGTCGGCTGCATCAGCATCTCGGGGCTGCCGCCATTCAACGGATTCGTCTCCGAGTGGCTGACCTTCCAGACGGCGTTGCAGGTGCCGGCACTGGAGAGCGGCGTGCTGCGCACGGTAATCCCCTTCACCGCGGCAGTCCTGGCACTGACCGTCGCACTGGCCGCCGCCTGCTTCGTGAAGGCCTACGGCGTGGGCTTCCTTGGCCAGGCGCGCACACGCCATGTACGGCATGCCCGTGAAGTGGATCGCGGCATGCTGGGCGGACAGGGCCTGCTTGCCGTCCTGTGCGTGTTTTTCGGTGTTCTGCCCACGATTACCATCGATTGGCTGGGACAGATCCCGCAGATGCTGTTGCAGGCGACACTGCCCAGCGCCACCGCACAGGGGTGGTTGTGGCTGACGCCGATATCGCCCACGGTCGCCTCTTATGCCGCCCCCCTGGTGCTGCTTGCCATTCTGTTCGCCTGGGGCGCCGGCTATCTGCTGCTGCATCCGCGCCGGCGACGCACGCCGATCCGACGCGGCATTCCCTGGGAGTGCGGCTTCGGTCCCCTGAGCAACCGCATGCAGTACACCTCCACGGCATTTGCCCAGCCGATCCGCCGCGTATTCCGGCCGGTCTGGCGGGTAGACGAGCAGGTGGCGGAGACCACCGATCCGGCCCAGCCGCTACGGGTGACCGGCATACGCCATCAACTCCAGATCGGCGACCGCTCCTGGCCGGCCCTGTATGAACCCATCGCCCGCTGGGTGCTGGGCGCGGCGCGCCGGGTCGGGCGCATTCAGACCGGCAGCATCCGCACCTACCTGGCTTACTCCTTCTTCACACTGTTGGCGTTGTTATGGCTGGTGACCTGACAGGCTGGTTGTTGGCGCTGCTGCAGACGCTACTGTTCATCGGCAGCGCCCCGTTGCTCACGGGTTGGGTGAAGGTGGTCAAGTGCCGCCTGCAGAACCGCGCGGCCCCCTCCGTGCTGCAGCCGTACCGCGACCTGCGCAAGCTGTTCCGCAAGGAGGTGGTGCTCGCGGCAAATGCCTCCTGGATATTCCGCTCCTCCCCCTACATTCTGTTGGGGGCGATGGTGCTCGCCGCCGCCGTGGTCCCGCTCATCGCCGTGCATCTGCCCACGGCCGTCATCGCCGACGTCATCGTACTGGTCGGCTTCTTCGCCCTGGGACGCTTCTTTCTTGCCCTTGCGGGCATGGACATCGGCACCGCCTTCGGCGGCATGGGTTCTTCCCGCGAGATGTCCATCTCATCCCTGACGGAACCGGCAATGCTCATGGCGGTGTTCACCCTGGCCATGACCGCCTCCACCACCAACCTGGAGACGGTCGTGCAGTACATCCTGGACCAGGGGCTGGTGCTGCGCCCATCCTTCGTGTTCGCCATCCTGGCCGTGATGATGGTGGCGGTGGCGGAAACCGGCCGCATTCCCATCGACAACCCGGCCACGCACCTGGAACTCACCATGATCCACGAGGCCATGGTGCTGGAGTACAGCGGCCGGCACCTGGCGCTCATCGAGTGGGCCGCCCAGATCAAGCTGATGATCTACGGCGTGCTCGTCGCGAACATCTTCTTTCCCTGGGGCATCGCCACACAGGCCACCGCCGCGACGCTGCTCGTCGGGATACTTGCGATCGCGGCCAAACTGGCGCTGCTGGGCATCGTGCTGGCCATCTCGGAAACGCTGGTGGCCAAGATGCGGCTGTTCCAGGTGCCGCGGTTCCTCAGCATCGCGTTCCTGCTCGCGCTCCTCAGCATGCTGAGCCACGTGATCCTGGAGACGGGCGGCTGATCCGGCGTGACATTGACATAACAAAATGAATCTGCAACTCCTGAGCCTTTACGAACAAGCGATCCTGGTCCTGGCGGCCATGGTGCTGTTCACCTCCTTCGCACTGCTCGCCCAGACGCGGATTGCGAACCTGATCCGCCTGTTCGCCTGGCAGGGCATCCTGCTGTCCGCCACCACCGTCATGGTCGCCATGGTGTCCAAGCAGCATCATCTCTACATCTCGGGGCTGCTCACGTTCGTCCTCAAGGCCTTGATGATCCCCTGGATGCTGAACCGGCTCGCGATCCGCCTGGACATTCACCGCAAGGTCGAAACCACGGCGAACCAGACCGTGGTCCTGCTCGGCGCCGCGGCGCTGGTGGTGTTCTGCTATTACGTCGCCTTGCCCATCGCACAACTCTCTGCGGGGATCACGCGCAACGTCATCGCCATCAGCCTGGCGGTGGTCCTGCTCGCCCTGCTGCTCATCATCACGCGGCGCAAGGCCATCAGCCAGGTGGTGGGCTTCATGTCGATGGAAAACGGATTGTTCTTCGCCGCGGTGGTGTCCACCTACGGCATGCCCATGGTGGTAGAACTGGGCGTCGCCTTCGACGTGCTGGTGGCGGCGATCCTGTTCGGCGTGTTCTTCTTCCAGATCCGCGCCAGCATCGATTCGCTGGACGTGGACCGCCTCAACCGCCTGACCGAGGCCCAGGAGGTGGAGGAGTGACCGCGCTCTACTGTACGCTGCTGCTGCCCCTCGTCGGCACCGTCCTGCTGGGTTTCGTGGGGCACAGCCGCAAGGCCGGCTGGATCAACGTCGGCGTCTCCGCTCTGACCTTCGGCGCCTCCCTGTGGCTGGCGCTGAATGTTCTGGAAGACGGTGCGCTCCTTTCCCCCGACAAGATGCTCTATGTGGACGTGTTCAACGTCTACCTGGTGGCGCTCACGGCCTTCGTCGGACTGACCACCGCCATCTTCTCACGCCCCTACATGCTGCACGAGATGGAGCGCGGCCGCGTCAACCGCAAGCGCCTGCAGCTCTATCACGCCATGTACCAGGGTTTCCTGCTCGCCATGCTGCTGGCGCTGGTCACCAACAATCTGGGCATCCTGTGGGTGGCCATGGAGGCGGCGACCCTCGCCACCGTGCTGCTGGTGAGCCTCTATCGCACCCCCGAATCGGTGGAAGCGGCATGGAAGTACTTCGTGCTGTGCGGCGTCGGGATCGCTCAGGCCCTGTTCGGCACCGTGCTGGTGTTCTTCGCCGCCGAGCGGGTGATCGAGAACCGCGACGACGCGCTGCTCTGGAGCGTGCTGCACGCGCATGCGGGGCAGCTCGAACCCGCCGTGCTGACGCTGGCCTTCGTATTCCTGCTGGTGGGCTACGGCACCAAGGTCGGCCTCGTGCCCCTACACAACTGGCTCCCCGACGCCCACTCCGAAGGCCCCACGCCCATGTCGGCCGTGCTCTCGGGGCTGCTGCTCAACGTGGCGCTCTACGCCCTGGTGCGGCTCAAGATGCTGGTGGACGGCTCGCTGGAGAGCAACCTGGCGGGTTACCTCATGATGGGTTTCGGTCTGCTGTCGTTCATGGTGGCGAGCCTGTTCCTGCACCGGCAGCGCGACATAAAACGCATGTTCAGCTACTCCTCCATCGAGCACATGGGGCTGATGACCTTCGCCTTCGGCCTCGGCGGCTCGCTCGCCACCTTCGGCGCCCTGCTGCACATGACGGTGCACTCCCTGACCAAATCGGCAATCTTCGTCACCGTCGGCCATGCCGCGCAGATCGCGGGCAGCCAGAGCATCGACAAGATCCGCGGACTGATCAGGACGCAGCCCGCCGTGGGCTGGGGGCTGCTCATCGGCACCGCGGCCATCGCCGGCTTCCCGCCCTTCGGCGTCTTCATGAGCGAGTTCCTGCTGCTCACCGCCACCATCAACAGCTGGCCCTGGCTGACCGTGCCACTGCTGATTGGTTTCGGCGTGGCGTTTGCGGGGCTGTTCCGGCACCTGCATCCCATGGTGTACGGTGAAGTGCCGGAAGGCCAGCACCCGGTGCGGGCCAACATGCTGCCCGTGGTGGTGCATCTGCTGCTGGTGCTGTGTCTGGGACTTGCCATTCCGGACTTTCTCGCCCGCTGGTTCGATCAGGCGACGTTGTTGATTGCGCGGAGTTCGCTGCTATGACGGGTCAGACGCCGCAATCCGAATCGAAGCACATTCCATTCGAGTGGCTTTCAGAGTTCCTCGCGCGTTTGGAGGACGAACATATCTTCATGCGCGGCCCGAAGCTTCAGGAAAAGCTTCAGGACCTGCATCCCGCCCATATCCTGCGAGTGGACCCGGAAGACTGGGGCCGCGCCGCAGAGCAGGCCGCCAAGGCCGGCCTGCGCTGGTGTGCGATCTGGGCCGAGGATCTGGGAGAGATATTTCGAATCAACTCCTGCCTGGAGAAGCACGGCGATTATCTGGTGCTGCGCACCCGTGTAAATGCGGCCACCCCCGTACTGCCCTCCTACACGCGCCACTACCCGGCGGCCGACCGGGCAGAGCGGCACATCCAGGACATGTTCGGCATCCGGTTCGCCGACCACCCCGACCCGCGCTGCTGGACCCGCCACCTGGCTTGGCCGAACACCGAATTTCCGCTGCGCAAGAGTTTCCCGGTCGCTGGCAATCCGCCGGAACTGACGCCGCCGCACGCGGACTATCCATTCCTGCAGGCGCAAGGAGCCGGCGTCTACGAAATCCCGGTGGGACCGATCCACGCCGGCATCATCGAGCCCGGTCACTTCCGCTTCCAGGCGGTGGGCGAGATGGTGCTCAATCTGGAAGAGCGGCTTGGCTACGTCCACAAGGGCGTGGAGAAGATCGCCGAGGGCCGCGACCCGTGGGGGCTGGCACGCCTGGCGGGCAGGGTGTCCGGCGACAGCACCGTGGCTCATACCTGGGCCGCCTGCATGGCCATGGAGCGGGCCGCGCGCGTGGAGGTGCCGCCACGGGCGCTGGCGCTGCGCGCCGTGATGGCCGAGCGCGAACGCGTCGCCAACCACCTGGGCGATATCGGCGCCATCTGCAACGATGTGGGTTTCGCCTTCGCCTATTATCAATTCGGCCGCCTGCGCGAGCAGTGGCAGCGGGTAAGCGCACAGGCCTTCGGGCATCGCTTCATGATGGATTGCATCGTGCCGGGGGGCGTAAGGAACGACGTAGCGCCCGACGCGGTGCGCATCATGCTGGACCAGACCGCCCAACTGCGCCGCGAGCTGGACGAGCTACTGCCGATACTCGATGACAGCGCTTCGCTGGAGGATCGGCTGCAGACCACCGGCATACTGTCGGTGGAACTTGCGGCGCAACTGGGCTGCGTCGGCTATGTCGGACGCGCCAGCGGCCGAGCCTTCGATCTGCGCCGCGATGCCCCCTATCCGCCTTACGATGGCCTCACGGTCACGGTGCCGGAATTTACCGCCGGGGACGTGGAGGCGCGCATGCTGGTCCGCGCCAAGGAGATCGAAACCTCGCTGGATCTGATCGCGAAACTGCTGCAGTCGCTGCCGATGGGTCAGCTCACGGCATCCTGGGTTACCCCAAGCGCCGATGCGGAAGGGCTGGGGCTGGTGGAGGGCTGGCGCGGCGAGACCCTCGCCTATGTCCGATTCGACGAAAACGGCACCATCGCGCGCTACTTCCCGCGCGACCCGAGCTGGTTGAACTGGCCGGCGCTGGAGAAACTGATCCGCGACAACATCGTGCCCGACTTCCCGGTATGCAACAAATCGGTCAACGGGTCATATTCCGGGCATGACCTGTAATGCGAAGAATGAATTACTCAACGCAAAGACGCGAAGGACGCAAAGAGATAAGAGCGTGTTTTTGCATCAAACCGCTTGGCAAGGCGCCACATCGAGATTGGCTAGCATGAAACCGCATGAGACGCAGGCAAAAAGTCATTCAACATTCTTTGCGCCCTTGGCGTCATTTGCGTTCTTTGCGTTGAACCTTGAATCTCGTTAACAAGTAACGACATGCTCCGGATACTCAACAAGATCCGCAAGATCGGCGTCATCACCGAGCCGCCGAAACCCATCGACGACCCGGCCGTCATCAGCCTGGGCGAGCGCGTCAAGGCCGCCGTCGGCAGGCAGTTCGCCGGCAGCCTCGCCATCCGCCAGGTGGACGCGGGCTCGTGCAATGCCTGCGAACTGGAAATACACGCCCTCAACAACCCCTATTACGGCATCGAGCGTTTCGGCGTCCATTTCGTCGCCTCCCCACGCCACGCGGATATCCTGCTGGTCACCGGGCCCGTCTCGCGCCACATGCAGTCGGCGCTGCTGCACGCCTATCAGGCCACTCCCGACCCCAAGCTGGTGATCGCCATGGGCGACTGCGCGGCCGACGGGGGCGAGTTCGGGATCTCCTACGCAAGCTGCGGCGCAGTCGGCAACGTAATCCCGGTGGACGTGGTGATTCGGGGCTGTCCGCCCACCCCGGTGGACCTGTTACGCGGCATCCTCGCCGTTCTTGAACAAAACGAGTCCGCAGTTTAGGGTTAGGAGGTCTGGCCCGGTCAGACTACGAATCGATTCCGAGCGCTTGTGCCCTGCGCCCATCCGGCGACGCTGATGGCAGGTGCTTCGGGCAATATCAGAACCGCCTTGGATGGAAGGTACACGCTTGCAGA
>JBAYZB010000034.1:0-22217 GCA_041672765.1 Gammaproteobacteria bacterium
AGGATAAGGAGAAATGGCATGTAAGAATGATTCGATCTCTTTATTTTGTCATGGTTCTGTTTTCCGGTCTGCTGCTGTCAGGGTGTGGTGGCGGAGGCGGGAGCGGTGGTTCGGGGACCGCGGTTTCCGCCAACGGTCTCTGGCAGGGCACCTTTACCGAAAACGGTATCGGTACGTTCGATCTTCACGCGCTTCTCTATAACGGGCGGATCATCGCGATAAGCGAGGCAGCCGGGATCATTTACGATGGACGTTACTCCATGGACGGGAACCGCATCACAGGGAGCGTGACGGCTTACCAAATCGGTGGCGGCGTCTACACGAAGACCAATCTGTCCGGGACGGTTTCCGCCCAGAATCAGATAACGGCGAGCTTCAGCACAGACCTCGGCACTACGGGCACGATCAATCTGGTGTTCGATGAGATTTATAACCGTGATTCGTCCCTGGGGCTTGTCGCTGATGTCTGGTACTACTCGGACGGAATAGACAGCCTTGCAATCAACGTCGAGAATGACGGCACTTTCGTTGGGCAGAGTTCGGACGGTTGCATTCTCAGCGGACGCCTGTCGATACTTGATCCGGCGTACAATCTCTACGGTGTCGAGGTCACAGTCACGAATTGCGGTTATTTGAATGGTTCTTATGATGGGTTCGCCGGATTGATGGATGATACGATGCCCAACGACACGCTGCTGGTTGCCGTATCGAACATGAACTATGTGATTATTTATTCGTTGAGTCGGCAATGAACGCGCCCTTGGTGCCCGCCATTGACGGGTAGTCCAGCATGGATAGCTGCCCGACACGGTGTCGTGTCGGGCAGCACTGCCGGATAACCTGGAGTCATGCATGCGGAATGCAGAAATGAGAAAGCCCCTCGCTGAGGGGCTTTCTCTTCCTTGCACGTCGGTCTGATCCGCCTTATTTGTCGGCGATCTCTTCCAGCTTCTTGGCGCGGATGACTTGGCCGTCCAGGCCGGCTTCCTTGCTGCTCTTGCCGTAGGCGACGGCCATCAGGGTGCTGTAGTACACCACCGGCATACTGAACTTGGTGCCGTACTTCTGGTTGATCTGCCCCTGATAGACCTCGACGTTCATCTGGCAGACCGGGCAGGGCGTGACGATCATGTCGGCGCCGCCGTCGTAGGCCGCTTCGATGATGTCCTTGATCAGCGCCTGGCTCTTCTCCGGCTCGGAGAAGGCGAGCGCGCCGCCGCAGCAGGAGACCTTCTTGTCGTAGTTTTCCACCGGCTCGCCGCCCATGGTCTCCACCAGCTTGTCCAGGTACTTCGGGTTCTCGAAGGACTCGCCGGCGATGCCGAAGGGGCGGTTGGTCTGGCAGCCCACGTAGCCGGCGATCTTGACGCCCGTCAGCGGCTTCTTGACGTGCTCGCCCAGTGCGTCGTAGCCGAAGTCCTCGATGAGCACCTCGACCATGTGGCGCACGTTCTGGTCGGCCTTGACCTTGAGCCCGGCGGCGGCCAGCGCCTCGTTGGTCTCCTTCATGAGTTCCGCTTCCTTGTGCAGGCGCTCCTGGGTCTCCTTGGTGGCGAGCCAGCAGGCGGCACAGGTGGCGACGATGTCCTGGCCGGGGTTGGCCTGCTCGGAGAGCGCTATGTTGCGCGCCGAGAGGGTCAGCCGAGGCAGTTCGCCACCGCCCGCGTAGCCGATGGAGGCCGCGCAGCAGTTCCAGTCCGGGATCTCATTGAGCTGGATGTTCAGCACGTCGCACATGGATGCCACGGAGGTCAGGTAGTTCGACGCGGAGGCGGCCTTCTGTGAAGAACAACCGGGGTAGAAGGAATACTGTTTCTTGGACATCACACGTTCTCCTCAGCGGCCGAATTTCGCAATCTTGGCATCTTCGATCTCGCGGGCCTTGGCCAGCATGGCGCGCAGTCCGCTGGTATCCTTGCAGCTATGGCCGCCCAGGATTTCGAGCGGATTCAGGCGCTTCGCCTTCCACATGCCAAGCCCGACGTCCTTCATCTTGAGCGAGGTCTTGATGCCTTCCGCAAAGCCATTCATGAAGTAGAGCTGCAGGCCGAGCATGAGTTCGTTCACGCGGCCCTTCTTGGTCAGGTTGTCCCAGAACAGTTGCGCGAACTTGGCCGTCGGCTGCTCCTTCGGGGCAAGGCCCAGGCGCTTCGCGTAGTGTGCCAGGCCGTGCATGATGTGGGTGATGGGCAGCCCGCGCGGGCAGCGCACGATGCAGTTGTAGCAGGAGGTGCACATCCACATGGAGCTGGAGGTGAGCACCTCTTCGCGCTTGCCGGCGCGGATCATCATGAAGATTTCCTGCGGCGGGTGCTCCCAGTGCGGGCCGAACGGGCAGGAGCCCGAGCAGACGCCGCACTGCATGCACATCTTCACCCATTCGCCTTCCTCGACGTTGGCCTCGACCTCCTTGAGGAAGTTTGTCCGATATTTCTCGATCATGGCGGTATTCAGATCGGTCATGGCGTCGTCTCCTTAGAACTTGAACGGGCTCATGCCGATCTTTTCGATCAGGCTGGCCATGTCGTTGATGATCTGCGGAATCCGCTGGGTGTCGGTGATCGAAACCTCGTAGGTCTGCACGCGCTCGGTCTCAAGGTTGAGCTGCTGGAGCGTGTCGTCGATCTTGCTCATGCGGTAGTGGGCCATTTCCGAGCCGCGCACGAAGTGGCACTGGTAGTTGTCGCCCTTCTGGCAGCCCAGCAGGATCACGCCGTCATAGCCGCTGTTGAGCGCGTCGGAGATCCAGATGGTGTTGACCGAGCCGAGGCAGCGCACCGGGATGACGCGCACGAACGGGCTGTAGGTCTGGCCGGACATGGCGGCCATGTCGAGGGCCGGGTAGGCGTCATTCTCGCAGGCGAGCACCAGGAAGCGCGGCTTCTCGGAGAACTCGTCCGGCACGTCCACGGCCTTGAGCTGCTGGCCGACGGTCTCCACCGAGTAGTTCTCGAAGGAGATCACGCGCACCGGACAGGCGCCCATGCAGGTGCCGCAGCGGCGGCAGCGCGCTTCGTTGAAGACCGGGTAGCGCTGCTCGTCCTCGTCGATGGCGCCGAAGGGGCACTCCACGGTGCAGCGCTTGCACTGGGTGCAGCCTTCCTTGCGGAAGCTCGGGAAGCTCAGGTCACCGGAGCGCGGATGCGCGGCGCGGCCCAGCGCCGAGTTCTCGATGGCCTGGATCGCCTTCAGCGCGGCGCCGGTGGCGTCTTCCATCGCCTGGGCGATGTCCATGGGACGGCGCACGGGGCCGGCAGTGTAGATGCCGGTACGGCGCGTCTCGTACGGGAAGCAGATGAAGTGCGAGTCGTTGAAGCCGTGCTTGAGCAGCGGCAGGTCGCGGCCCTGACGGTAGGTCAGGTTGAGCACCGAGAGCTCCTGCGCGTTGTCCGGCTCGTTCTCGCCCGACTGGGTGTCGATGTCGAGACCGGAGTTCGGCACGAGGCCGGTGGCCAGCACCACCAGATCCGCCTGGATGGCGGTGTCTTCGTCCAGGATCAGGTCCTTGAACTTGACCTGCAGGCCGCCGTTGGCGGGCACCACTTCGCTCACCGCGCCCTTGGAGAAAGTCACGCCCTTGCGCTGGCCGCTGCGGTAGAAGTCCTCGCCGCCGGCGCCGGGGGTGCGCAGGTCGCTGAACAGGATGGTGGTGTCCACCTCCGGGTTCTGGTCCTTGAAGTACATCGCCTGCTTGATGCTGGTGAGGCAGCAGTGGCCGGAGCAGTAGGGCAGATGGCCCTCCTTGTCGCTGCGCTGGCCCGCGCACTGCACGAACACCACGTTCTTCACTTCCTTGCCGTCGGACGGGCGCTTGATGGGGCCGCCGTTGGCCGCCTGGGCCAGGGCCTCGAGGCCCATCTGGTCCACCACGTCCGGGCTCTTGCCGTAGCCCAGTTCGGGCAACTGGCTGGCGTCATAGGGCAGGAAGCCGGAGGCCTGGATGATGGCGCCGAAGTTTTCGGTGGTGGTGGCGCCGCTCTCGGCGGTGATGTCGGCGGAGAAGCGGCCGGGCGCGCCCGAGGTCTTGGTGACGCGGGAGTTCAGGTGCACCTTGATGTTGGGGTCCGCTTCGATGGCGGCAACCATTTCCGCGACGCCGGTGTCCTGCGGATCGGCATAGGGCGCCTTGGCCGGGATGCGGCGGAAAAATTTGGCCGCGGCGCCGCCAAGCTGGCCGCTCTTCTCCACGATGGTGACCGGGTAGCCGGCCTTGGAGGCCTCGATGGCCGCCGTCATGCCGGAGATGCCGCCGCCCACCACCAGGATGTGGCGGTTGTAGCTGGCCGCCTCGTTGGCCTTGGGCGCATTCATGTACTTGAGTTCGGCGCAGGCCATGCGCACGTAGTCCATGGCCATCTCGTCTGTGACTTCCTGTGCCTCATCGGTGGCCGGCTGGCACCAGATCACGCCCTCGCGCAGGTTGGCGCGGGAGACGCACACGCCTTCGAAGTTGAAGGCGTCGGTCTTGGCGCGGCGCGAGCAGGCGGCGATCATGACGGCGTCCAGGCCTTCGTTGGCGATGTCGGCCTGGATCATGGCCACGCCATCGGCGTTGCACAGGAACTCGTGCTCTTTGGCGATGGCGGCCTTGCCGTCACGCTTGGCGGTGTTGACAAGAGCCTTGACGTCGAGCCGGTCGCCGATGCCGCAGCCCTTGCAGATGTATGCCCCAATCTTGCTTGCCACTTCTTAACCCTCCGTCCGAGCAACACGGTTGACGACCTGGATCGCGCGCAGCGCGCCGGCGGTGGCGTTCTGCACCGCACGGTTCACGTCCAGGGCATCCGAGGAACAACCGGCCCCGAAGATCGCGCCGTTTGCCGGATCCAATTCGATAAAGCCGTTCTCGTTCATGACCACCTCCGCCGGGAACTCGCTCTTCGGCACGCTGGGCTCCATGCCGATGGCCAGGACCACCAGGTCGTGGCGGTTGGCGTAGCGATGATAGCCCTCGGTGTTCACGCCGTTCAGGATCAGGTCGCCCGTGGCCTTGTCCTGCACGATGTTGGCGACCTTCGACTTGACGAAGGTGACGTTCGGATCGGCCTTGACCTTGCGGTGGAAGTCGTCGATGCGGTCGATGGCGCGGATGTCGATGTAGTACACCGTGGACTTGGCGCCGTCGCCGTACTTCTCGCTGACGTACGTGGTCTGCTTCAGGGTGGCCATGCAGCAGATGCGCGAGCAGTGCTTGAGGTGGTTGCGGTCGCGCGAGCCGGCGCACTGGATGAAGGCGATGTTGGTCGCTTCTTTTCCGTCGGAGGGGCGCAGAATCTTGCCGCCGGTGGGACCGTGCGGGTCGGCCAGGCGCTCGAACTCCACGCTGGTGATCACGTTCGGGAAGCGGTCGTAGCCGTAGGGCTGGATCTTGGCCGCATCATAAGGCTTCCAGCCGGTGGCCCAGACCACCGCGCCGACCTTGAGTTCCGTGGTCTGTTCCTGCATGTCGAGGTCCACCGCGCCGTACTTGCACGCGGCCTTGGCCTTATCGGCGTCCGGCGTGCCAAGGATGCGCGGGTCGATCACGTAGCGCTGCGGGTAGGCCATGGCGAAGGGGAGATAGGCGCCCTTGCGCTTGCCGAGGCCGTAGTTGTATTCGTCCGCGAATTCCGCCTCCACCGCCTTGCCGCACTCGCCGCAGCCGGTGCAGTTCTCGTTGACATAGCGCGGGCTGGTCTTCACCGTCGCGGTGTAATCGCCCGGCTGGCCGGTGATGGACACCACCTCGCTCATGGTGAGCACGCGCAGGTTGCGGTTCGCCTTGATGCGGCGCAGGTTGATTTCAATGCCGCAAGTCGGGAAGCACAGCTTGGGGAAATACTTGTAGAGTTGGCTGACGCGGCCGCCCAGGGAGGGGGTCTTCTCCACCAGGATGACCTGTTTGCCGCACTCCGCGGCCTCTAGGGCCGCCGTCATACCGCTGATGCCGCCACCGACGACTAATATCGTCTGGTTGGTTGCGATAACATCCGACATTGATTTTCCTCCGTCACGGATTCTTGCAGGCGATTTATAGCCTCGGGACACTGATCAGGCCGCGGGAGAGGGCTGGTTGCCATGCGGGATCTTCCGACGCCTTTGGCCGAATTGCGAACAATACCGCGTCTCGCGGCCAGCCGCTATATAAATGCTCAGCAAAACGGCATCGAATTTTCCGATGCCCAAATAGAACCGTTGTATAGGTTTGCCTACCTGTTTTGGCAGCCAAACACGTCCTAATACTTAAGTGGCTTGGTCTATTTTTGAGGAGATAAGCGAGCGTATCTTTGCCAGGATGCACAAGATCGAGCGCGGCATCGCAGTGATGTTCATGGTGGACATGGGCGGCTTGAATCAACGACGCGGAGCGGAAGGCAATGAGGTCGAGGCCCGCATCGATCTCCTGATTACGCTTTCGGACGGCAAGCCCGACGACCCCGGCCATCTGCCGCACCTGTACGGTGCGGTCAACTACGCGGTGCTGGACAAGGCGGGACGGTTGCCGCTCAAGGTATTCGACATCTATCGCAGGGTGACCACCATAAGACAGCATTTATGCGACGGACAGCACTAGCCTGCGCGTGCCTGATCGCTGCATTCATGTCGCCGGGTGCGGCTGCGGAGGAGGCGGACTACATCAGGGGCTATGTCGAGGCACTGCTCGAAACGCGCTTCCCGGATGTAACGGTATCCCTGCTGACGGTGGACGGCGAACGGCGCGAGGTGGTGCTCGTTGCGCGCGGCTGCGTGCCGGCGGCCGAGCGCCGGCAGATCGAAGATGCGTTGCTGCTCAGTCATCGCGTGACCGGTGTACGCTGGCAGGAGGAGGGAGTCTGCGAGCCGTCTCCCGCACGGCTCGACGCCGCCACGACCGAGGCGCCGCAGGTGGCGGTGGAAGCCGAGCCGACGGTGGCGCTGCTGCCCCGGCAGGAGCTGTTCCGGCCGCTGATCGCCGATCCGCGCCAGCCGCAGTTTTCCATTCGCTATCAGTACTACGACACCCGGTCCGACAGCTTCAACGCCGCCAGCGTCTCCTTCGGCGATTACTTCGGTTTTGCCGAAGGCGCCTGGGGCAACACCGGTATCACCCAGCTCGGCCTGCAGGGGGCGGTGTTTGCGCTGTTCAACCTGGATGCGCCGTCCTCCGATCTCGTCAACGCCGATTACTGGATCGGCCTGCCCGTGACCTACCGCAACGGACCGTGGTCGTTTCTGGCCCGCATCTACCATCAAAGCTCCCACCTGGGCGATGAATTCCTGCTGGGCCAGCCCGAGACCGCCCGCATCAACCTGAGTTACGAGGATCTGGAGATATTGGGTTCATACGAGTGGCGGCATGTGCGGCTCTATGGCGGTGGCGGCTACATACTCCACAGCGAGCCGGACCTGGAGCGGGGCCATCTGCAACTGGGCCTGGAATTCAGGTGGCCGCGCCTGTTCAACGGACTGGACCTGTTGGCGGCCGTCGACTCCCAGGCGGCGGAGGAGGTGGATTGGGAACGCAGCGATTCGTTTCAGGTCGGGTTCGGCTTCGTGCGGCGCGACCGCCAGATCCGGCTGATGCTGGAACACTTCGATGGACACTCGCCGAACGGACAGTTCTTCCGCGAGCGGCTGCGCTATACCGGGCTGGGGGTTTATTTCGATCTTTGAGTAGCGCGAGGGCGGCGGGCGCCGGTTGGGAATGGCGCCCGCCGTTCTTTCGCGTCCCGTGTTATGCAACGGCGCCTGCGTAGCGCTCCTTGGCCTGGCGTGCGGCCTTGGCTTCTTCCTCAGAGTAGGCCTTGCCCGACCACAGCATCGTGTAGGCGATCTCCTCGTTGCCGTTCTCGCAGAGCTCCAGCATCTGTTTGAACAGCGGCTGGAAGGTCTCGCTGCGGTGCGACTGCTCGTGCTCCTCGAAGCTGCGCCAGAAGGTGACGATCAATGCCTCCTTGTCCTTCAGAGGACTGGTCACGGCCTGGCCGATCGTGCTGCCCTCGTTGGAGATCATGCCGCTGTTGAGAGCGACGAAACCGCCGATGAAGCCGGTGTCCGAGTGGTAGGTCTTGACGTTCTCGCAGAGTACCGCGACGCGCTCCTGCAGGTCGTCGATGCTGTATTCGGGCCGCAAAATCACGCGGTTGACGGTCACGACGCCATCAGGCGGAAAGTTGGCGATCAAACCGGACATACGACACCTCCTAAAGTAGACTGTTTTAGTATGTAATAATATATAGAAACGTTTATCGCTATAGTCAAGTATTTTTGGCAAAAATTTATGCGGGCATAAGGCGCGGACAAAAAAAGGGCGGCCGGTGGCCGCCCTGTCGGGGGAGGGGTAAAACGCAGTCGAGCTATTGGACCAGCAGGAACAGGGCGCTGTTGCCGCGCCGTATGTTGAGCAGCAGCGCGCCCTTGGTGGCCCCCGCCGCCTTTTGGAACTCTTCCAGGTTGCGCACCGGCTGCCGGTTCACCGAGGTGATCACGTCGCCCGGGCGCAGGCCCGCCTCCGCGGCGGGGCTGCCGGGCTGCACGTCCTGCACCAGCACTCCCTGGACCCTGCCTCTCAAAGGCGAGCCCTCCGGGATGGGGCCGAAGGTGGCGCCGCGCAGCCGCGGGTTCTGCGGCACGGTTGCGCGGGCCTCCGCGGTCTTGCCGATGGTTACTTGCAGGGTCCGTTTGTCGCCGTTGCGCAGCACCTCCAGATTCACCCGCTCGCCGATCTTCAGCAGGCCGACGGTATTGCGCAGGTCCATGGTGGTCTGCACCCGCTTGCCGTTGACGCTGGTAATGACGTCGCCCGTCTGCAGCCCCGCCTTTTCCGCCGGGCTGTCCGGCAGAACCTGGGCGACCACCGCGCCCGCCGTCTGCTCGATCCCGAAGGCCTGGGCGAGTTCGGGCGTCAGATCCTGGATGATCACGCCCAGTTGGCCGCGGCGCACCTCGCCGTATTCGATGAGCTGGGCCGTCACCTGGCGCACCATGTTGATGGGGATGGCGAAGCCGATGCCGATGTTGCCGCCGGCCGGCGACAGGATCGCGGTGTTGATGCCCACCAGCTCGCCGTCGAGGTTGACCAGGGCGCCGCCGGAATTGCCCGGGTTGATGGAGGCGTCGGTCTGGATGAAATCCTCGAAGCCTTCGATGCCGAGCCCCGAGCGGCCCAAGGCGCTCACGATGCCGGAGGTCACGGTCTGGCCCAGGCCGAAGGGATTGCCGATGGCCACCACGAAATCACCCACCCGCAGCTTGTCGGAGTCAGCCTGCGGCAGTTCCACCAGGTTCTTGGGCGGCACTTGCAGGATCGCGATGTCCGTTTCCGGGTCGCGCCCCACGAGCTTGGCGTCGAGGGAGCGCCCGTCGCGCAGGGTGATGATGATCCGGTCCGCGTTCTCGATGACATGGTTGTTGGTGACCACGTAGCCCTGCTTGGCATCGATGATCACGCCCGAACCGGCGGCCTGCACCTGCCGTTCCTGGTATTCGGGGATGTTGAAGAAACGGCGGAAGAAGGGGTCCTGGAACAGAGGGTTCTCGATGCGCACGCGCCCGCGCGTGGCGATGTTCACGACGGCGGGGGTGACGCGCTCGATCATGGGGGCCAGCGTCGGTAGCTGCTGGCCTTCCACCATGGCGGGCAGTTGTGCCTCTGCCGGCAGGTACAGGGTTCCCAGGATCGCTGCGCCGGCCAGGGCGGCGGCCGCGGCCGAGATGGTTCTTTTCTTCATTCTTTAGCCTCCCTTGACTTCGATGCGGCGTGTGCGGGCGCGGACCGCCTTGGGCAGGGTGATGCGCAGCACGCCCTTGCGGTAGGTGGCGCGCGCCGCGTCGTCGTTCACGGGCATAGGCAGGGGGATGGCGCGCTCGAAGTAGCCATAGGCGCGCTCCATCACGTGGTAGCGGCCGCGGTCTTCTTCCCGCTGCGCCCGCTTCTCGCCGCGTACCACCAGGACGTCGTTCACCACCTGGATTTCGAAGTCGTCCGCGTCCATGCCGGGAATCTCGAGTTTTACGGTAATGTCGTCGTCGTTTTCCACCAGTTCCGCTGCCAGCAGTCCCCAGCGCGAGCCGTAGCGAACCAGTTGTTCGTCGGCGGTTTCGAGCTGATCGCGGCCGCGGTGGCGGGGATGAAAGCGGGTCAAGGCGTGGGATGTGCGCTCGCGCAGGTGATGCCAGCCCTCGGCCAGGGTGTCCCACGCGCGCTCCAGGCCGTCGCGCAACTGTTGCAGGGTCGCCATGTCGTGTGCTCCTGTCTTTGCTTTCTTATTTATAAGCATGGATCACGGCAGCGTGTCTGCGTGCCGTGCCCCCGTTTGCGGCTGTTGTCTTTGTCGGCCGGCTCAGCGCTCGCGTAGCCGTGCCCGCAGTTCGCGCAGTTCTTCCAGCAGTTCCAGCGCCAGAGCGGCTCCTGCCAGATTGATGTGCAGGTCTCGCTGCAGGCGACATGCGGTCAGCGCCCGATGGAGCGACGCTGCCGGGAAACGCCATGCCCGCGGTGTTGTGCCGTGAGGTTCCAACAAGCCTTCTTCGACCATCGCGATCAGCTCCTCGGCCTCGATGCCGCAGGCGTAGCACATCTCCTCGAAGCTGAAGGTGACGGTCTCGTCCAAAATGACACCGTTTATGATGGAGAGTTCCCTGTCGCTCATCTCAGACCCCGAGCTTTGAACGCGGATTGAAGGGCATCTCGCGCGCCATGCGGCGATACAGGTCCTTCGCGGCCTCGTTGTGGGCGGGCGGCGTCATGATCTGCAGCACCACATACTGATCGCCCGGCGATCTGCCCGGCAGGCCGCGTCCGCGCAGGCGCAGCTTCTGGCCGGACTGCGATCCGGCCGGGATCTTCATGTCCACGGTGCCGCCCAAGGTCGGTACCGATACCGTGGCGCCGAGCGCCGCCTCCCAGGGCGTGACGGGAAGGTCCAGATAGACATCCCGTCCTTCCAAGCGAAACAGCGGGTGCGCCAGCAGCTCGATTTCCAGGAACAGATCCCCGGCAGGACCGCCGCCGATGCCCGGCGCGCCCTGGCCGGCCAGCCGGATCTGCTGGCCTTGGGTCACGCCTGCGGGGATGCGTACCTGCAGCGTGCGCGTTCTCGTAACGAGCCGTCCCTGCGCGTCCGGTTCCGGTATCTGCAGGGTGATGGTACGTGTTGCGCCGCGGTAGGCTTCTTCCAGGCTGATTTGGAGCCTGGCGTACTCGTTTTCGCCGCGCATGCGAAAGCCCTGACGCGGACTCCGCCGGGTGCCGAAGGGGCTGGCGCCGCCGAACAGGGCCTCGAAGAAATCGCTGAAATGGGTGGGACCGCCCTCGAAACCGCCGAAGTCAAACCCGCCCACGTTCCAGTCGGGCGGTGGACGGAAATCCTCGCCCGCCTTCCAGCGGGTGCCGAGTTGGTCGTAGGCGGCGCGTTTCTCGGGGTCTTTCAGTACTTCGTAGGCCTCATTGATCTCCTTGAAACGCGCCTCCGCATCCGGTTCCTTGCTGACGTCCGGGTGATACTTGCGCGCCAGCTTGCGATAGGCGCGCTTGATCTCTTCCGCAGAGGCGTCGCGGGACACCCCCATGATCTTGTAATAGTCTTTGAACTCCATCGCCCGCTCGTTATCGCGTCATGCCAAGGCGCTCGCCCGGATCGACCGGGCCGTCACGGCCGACAGCCCGGTCTCCGGGTCATGTTTCCGGTCCGGAGCCGAACGCTTTATTGCCCGTCCTCGACCGTGATCTTGCGCGGTTGCAGTTTCTCGTGCTTCGGGATCGTGATCTCCAGGACGCCGTTCTTGCCCCGGGCGCTGATCTTCTCGACATCCGCCGTATCGGGCAGCGTGAAGCGCCGATAGAAGATCCCGCGGGCACGCTCGACGCGCGTGTAATTCTCGCGCTCCTCTTCGGTGTCGATCCTCCGCTCGCCCTTGATGGAGATGATTCCCTTCTCCATGGTGATCTCGATGTCCTTGGGGTCCACGCCCGGGATATCGGCGAAGATGACGAAGCGGTCCTTCTCCTCCTTTATGTCCACGGCGGGGGTCCACTGGCTCGTCACCACGTTGCCGGCGTCCTCGCCCGGGTACCGGCCCATGCGGGTCTCGAACAGTTTGTTCATCTCGTTTTGAAGCTGGGTCATCATGGTCCAGGGGTCGTAGTAACGCGTAATAGCCATAGCTGTGTTCTCCTTTGATCCGTTTCCATGCGGCGGCACGACAGCCTGCCATGCCTTACATATAAGGGCGGGCGGCGTGTTATCAAGGGGCGGCAGGCCGCGGGCGGGGCGGGTTTGCGCCGGGCCGGCGGAGGGAAAAGGGGCATGTATACTAATAGATGAGCGACACAATATGTTGTGTTGTGAGGGATGGGCCTAAGTTCTTGGTGTGCTTGGCAAAAGAGCGCCGTGCATTATTTATGTCTATGTTTTTTAAGTATTATTTTGCGAATAAGGCGTGCTTGACAAGGAGTTGTTGGCGCGTGTACCTTGCCTCTTCGGCACAAGATATTGTGTCCACAAGATATCCACAACGCCTGTGAATTACGATGGAATGAATCCGTAGCGGCAAGGACGGCCAAGAATAAAAAATCCCACATGGAAGCCACCATGAAGAACCTGAAGAACAACGCGCATCTGCGAGCCGTACCCAATCCGATTACCGATATTCCGCTTCAGCCCGCCTCACACGACATCTGGGACAAGAAGTATCGCCTCAAGAGCAAGGACGGCGCCATCATCGACCACACCATCGACGACACGTACAGGCGCGTGGCGCGCGCCCTGGCGGATGTGGAGGCGCCCGAAAAGCGCGAGGAGTGGAACGAGAAGTTTCTGTGGGCGCTGCGCCGCGGCGTGATCCCCGCTGGCCGCGTCATCTCCAATGCCGGCGCGCAGGAGCACAAGCCCGCCACCTCCACCATCAACTGCACCGTCTCCGGCACCATCGAGGACTCCATGAACGGCATCCTGGAGAAGGTGCACGAGGCCGGCCTCACGCTGCGCGCGGGCTGCGGCATCGGTTACGAATTTTCCACGCTGCGCCCGCGCGGCGCGTTCGTGGCGGGCGCCGGGGCCTACACCTCCGGGCCGCTCTCCTTTATGGATATCTACGACAAGATGTGCTTCACCGTCTCCTCCGCCGGCGGCCGTCGCGGCGCGCAGATGGCCACCTTCGACGTGGGCCACCCGGACGTGCTGGAGTTCATCAAGGCCAAGCGCGAGGACGGGCGGCTGCGCCAGTTCAACCTCTCGCTGCTCATCACCGAAGAGTTCATCCACGCGGTCAAGAACGACCGCGTCTGGCCGCTGGCCTTCCCCATCTCCAAGAAGGAGGCCGAGCAGGAGCGGATCGACTTCGCCAATCCCGAGAAGGTGATCTGGCGCGAGTGGCCGGTAAAGGACGGCTATATCGTCAACGATGCCGGCCTGGTGGCGTGCAAGGTCTACAAGACCATCCGCGCGCGCCGCCTGTGGGACGTCATCATGTCCTCCACCTATGACTACGCGGAGCCCGGCTTCATTCTCATCGACAAGGTCAATGAGATGAACAACAACTGGTTCTGCGAGAACATCCGCGCGACCAACCCGTGCGTGACGGCGGATACCTGGGTGCAGACGGCTCAGGGACCGCGCCAGGTGCGGGACCTGCTCGGCACGCCGTTCCTGGCTCGGGTGGACGGTGTGGATCATCCCACCGGCGCCGCAGGCTTCTTCAAGACCGCGACCAAGCCGGTGGTGCGCCTGCAGACCGCCGAAGGCTACAGCCTGCGCCTGACCGCCGACCATCGGGTGCGCCGCGTCACCCGCTTCACCCGTTACGGAGTGGAGACCGAGTGGTGCGAGGCCGGCTCGCTGCGTGCGGGCGACCGGGTGTTGCTGAACAACCATCGGCCGAATGCCGCGTGGGACGGGGCCCACACCTTCGAGGAAGGCTATCTGCTCGGCCTGCTGATCGGCGACGGCACCCTGAAGTCCGACAAGGCCGTGCTGTCCGTCTGGAAGCAGCCCGCGGTCGTCAACGGCGCGGACGCGCATATCCCGGAGGGCGCGCAGGCGCTGATGCAGGAGGCACTGCGCGCCGCCCGCACGCTACCCCATCGCGCGGACTTTTCCGGATGGGTGGAGGTCCCGGGGCGGGGCGAGTACCGGATGGCGCTGGGCGCGCTCAAGAGACTGGCCGAGGAGTTCGGCATGGCCCCCGGCCGCAAGACCATCACCCCGGCGATGGAGCGGACCTCCAGCCGGTTCCACCAGGGCCTGCTGCGCGGCCTGTTCGACGCGGACGGCTCGGCGCAGGGCTCCCAGGCGAAGGGCGTGAGCGTGAGGCTGGCCCAGTCGGATCTCGCCTGCCTGGAGGCCGTGCAGCGCATGCTGCTGCGCCTTGGTATCGTGTCCCATATTTACAAAGACCGGCGCGCCGCGGCTACCGCCGAACTGCCGGACGGCAAGGGCGGCCGGGCGTCGTATGCCATCAAGCCCCAGCACGAGCTCGTCATCAGCGGCGACAACCTGCTGCAGTTCGCGGAACAGGTCGGTTTCGCGGACAGCGACAAGGCCGCGCGCCTGAACCGGGCGTTGAGCGCCTACCGGCGCACGCTGAACCGCGAACGGTTCGTGGCTCGGGTGGAGAGCGTCGTCCCCGACGGCGTCGAAGACGTCTTCGATGTGCAGGTCCCGGGCATCAACACCTTCGACGGCAACGGTCTGCACGCCCACAACTGTGGCGAACAGCCGCTTCCGCCCTACGGTTCCTGCCTGCTGGGCTCCATCAACCTGACCAAGTTCGTGCGCGAGCCGTTCACCGACCGCGCGCACTTCGACTGGGACGAGTTCCGCAAGGTCGTGGCGGTGTTCACGCGCATGCTCGATAACGTCGTCGAGATCAACGGCCTGCCTTTGGAAGGCCAACGCGCCGAGATCGAGCGCAAGCGCCGCCATGGCATGGGTTACCTGGGCCTGGGGTCCACGCTGACCATGCTGCGTATGAAATACGGTTCGCCGGAATCCGTCGAGTTCACCGAGCGCGTCACCCGGGAGATGGCGCTGGTGGGCTGGGAGGTGGCGCTGGAACTCGCCAAGGAGAAGGGCCCGGCGCCCATCATGGAGGAGGATTTCACCGTCACCGCCGAGATGCTGCGCCAGCGGCCCGAGATGATCGTCGACGGCTGGAAGGAGGGCGACGTCATCAAGGGCAAGGTGCTGCATGCCAAGTACAGCCGCTACATGCAGCAGGTGGCTGCGGAGCGGCCGGAACTGGTGGATGAACTCGCCCGGGTCGGCGCGCGCTTCACGCACCACAGCTCCATCGCGCCCACGGGCACCATCTCGCTGTCGCTGGCCAACAACGCCAGCAACGGCATCGAGCCCAGTTTCGCGCACCACTACTTCCGCAACATCATCCGCGAGGGCAAGAAGAGCAAGGACAAGGTGGACGTATACTCCTACGAACTGCTCGCCTACCGCGCGCTCGTCAATCCACGCGCCAGGCCGGACGCCGAGAGCGCGGACGAGAAGTTGCCGGATTATTTCATCACCGCGGACGACATCACCCCGCGCCAGCACGTGGACATCCAGTCCGCGGCGCAGAAGTGGATCGACTCCTCCATCTCCAAGACGGCCAACGTCCCGACGGATTATCCCTACGAGGACTTCAAGGACATCTACATGTACGCCTACGAGAAGGGCCTGAAGGGGTGCACCACGTTCCGCTTCAACCCCGAGGCCTTCCAAGGCGTGCTGGTCAAGGAAAAGGATCTGGCCAACACCACCTACCGCTTCGTCCTGGAGGACGGCACGGTGATCGAGGCCAAGGGCAACGACGAGATCGAGTACGACGGCGAGGTGCACACCGCTGCGAACCTGTATGACGCACTCAAGGAGGGGTACTACGGGAAGTTCTGACGGGCCGGGCGCGCAAGGCGGCTCACCATACAAGAAGAACTTTTCCGCGCTTCGGAGAACGACATGGCTATCAAGATCGAAAAGAAGATCACTAAATACAGCGTTGTAAAAGAAGACGAGAACAAGGTGGAGACGGTGCCCGAGGACGAGGCGCCGACGAGCACTCAGTCCAATGTCATCCATATGCACGAGAAGCTGGAGCGGCCCGAGATGCTGCTCGGCTCCACCTACAAGATCAAGACGCCGCTCTCGGAGCACGCGCTCTACGTCACGATCAACGACATCGTGCTGAACGAGGGCACCGAGCATGAGCTGCGCCGCCCCTTCGAGATCTTCATCAACTCCAAGAACATGGACCACTTCCAGTGGATCGTGGCCCTCACGCGCATCATCTCGGCGGTGTTCCGCAAGGGCGGCGACGTCACGTTCCTGGTGGAGGAGCTGAAGGCGGTGTTCGACCCGCGCGGCGGGTATTTCAAGAAAGGCGGCAAGTTCATGCCCTCGCTGGTGGCCGAGATCGGCGACGCCATCGAATGCCACTTGCGCATGATCGGCCTGCTCAAGGACGACAGCCTCGACGAGCACCAGAAGAAGCTCATCGCCGAGAAGCGTGCCCAGTACGAAGCGAGCGCCAAGCAGGCCGAGGCGGCCAACAACGGCGGCTTCCCGGCCGGCGCCCAGCTCTGCAAGAAATGCAGCACCAAGGCCGTGATCCAGATGGACGGCTGCATGACCTGCCTGAACTGCGGGGACTCCAAGTGCGGGTGATCGGTCCGTGACAAGGACTTGCAAGATGCGTCGCGCGTAAACGACCGCAAGGGGGCGCCAGGAATGGCGCCCCAAGTTTTTTATCTCGCGTTGCACGACTCCGCTATGGGTACGGTTTTGCGCAGGGTGGGCATTGCCCACCGAAAATGCCTCAACAAATAGCGCAATGGTGGGCGGTGCCCACCCTGCAATCTTGATGATGTCGCTAAGGCAATATTCCCGAGAGTATTAATTGGCTAAGAGGCTTGGGCTCGACAGCATTGGCTGGGCTGTGGTCATATATCGCCATTTGTCTCGTCCATGCCGGAGCCTGTCCATGATTCTCGACCAGGAATTGGAAACCCTTCCGCGCGACCAGCTTGAGGCGCTGCAGTTGCAGCGGCTGCAACGCACCGTCGAGCGCTGTTACGCCACCGTGAAGTTCTACCGCGACGCCATGGACGAGTTGGGGGTGCGGCCTTCCCACATCAAGAGCCTTGCGGACGTACGTCTGCTGCCCTTCACCAAGAAAGAGCAGTTGCGCGACAACTACCCCTTCGGCATGTTCGCCGTGCCCACCGATCAGGTGGTGCGGGTGCATGCCTCCAGCGGCACCACCGGCAAGCCGACGGTGGTGGGCTACACCCGCCGTGACATCCAGACCTGGGCCCGCTGCGTGGCGCGCTCGCTCATGGCCGCGGGCCTGCGCCCGGGCGACCGGCTGCACAACGCCTACGGCTACGGGCTGTTCACCGGCGGCCTTGGGCTGCACTACGGCGCCGAGGAGCTGGGCGTGATGGTCACGCCCATGTCCGGCGGCCAGACCCACAAGCAGATCATGCTGCTGCAGGATTTCGAGCCCAGCGGCCTCTGCTGCACGCCCTCGTATGCGCTGCAAATCGCCGAAGAGGCCGAGAAGCTGGACGTGGACCCGCGCAAGCTCAAGCTCAAGGTCGGCATATTCGGCGCCGAGCCCTGGACCGAGGAGATGCGCTACGAGATCGAATCGCGCCTCAACATCGATGCGGTGGACATCTACGGCCTGTCCGAAGTGATGGGGCCGGGTGTAGCCATCGAATGCGTGGAGACGAAGCACGGCCTGCACGTGTGGGAAGATCACTTCCTGGTGGAGTGCGTGGACGTCGACTCGGGCGAGCCGGTGCCGGACGGTGCTGAGGGCGAGATCGTCATCACCTCTCTCACCAAGGAGGCCTTCCCTGTCCTGCGTTATCGCACCCGCGACATCTCCTTGCTGGACCGCACGCCGTGCAAGTGCGGCCGTACCCACGTACGCATGCGCCGCATCACCGGCCGCACCGACGACATGCTGATCATCCGCGGCGTCAACGTGTTCCCGTCGCAGGTGGAGGCGATCCTGATGCGGACCGAGACGCTCTCGCCGTTCTATCAGATCGAGGTGTTCCGGGAGGGGCATATGGATTCCATGGTCGTCAACGTGGAGGCCAGCCCGCCGCTCCTGGCCCAGGGGCAGGAGGCCATGGACCGGGTGGCGCGCAAGGTGGAGAAGGACATCAAGGACTTCATCGGCATCTCGGCCCGGGTCTGCCTCAAGGGCCGCGCCGAGATCGAACGCACCCTGGGCAAGGCGGTGCGTGTCATCGATCACCGCAAAGCGCCTTGAACAAGGGGAGAATACTTCCAACGCAAAGACGCGAAGGCCGCAAAGGACGCAGAGGTCTCGGAGGGATTGCATCCTTCGTACCCTTCGCGTCCTCGCGTTTTTCCTTTTTCTTCAGTCGAGAGGAAACATTGTCTTGAACGTCTCCATTCCCGCCGCCGGGACGCGTCTGTTTTTGTCCGGCAACGACGCCGTGGCCCGGGCCGTGTGGGACGCGGGCTGCCGCGTCGCCGCCGCCTATCCCGGCACGCCGTCCACCGAAATCCTGGAACAGCTCCGCCGCTATCCCGACATCTATACCGAGTGGTCGGTAAACGAGAAGGTGTCGCTGGAGGTGGCCTTCGGCGCCACCCTCACGGGCAACCGCGGTTTCTGCGCCATGAAGCACGTGGGCATGAACGTCGCATCCGACGCCCTCATGACCATCACCCTCACCGGCTGCGTCGGCGGCCTGGTGATCGCCATTGCCGACGACGTGGGCTTTTCCTCGTCCCAGAACGAACAGGACAGCCGCTACTGGGGCCGGTTCGCGCATCTGCCGGTGCTGGAGCCTGCCGACGCCCAGGAGGCCTATGACATGGCCCGCGCGGCGTTCGACATCTCCGAGCGCTTCGAGACGCCGGTGATTCTGCGTCTCACCACGCGCATCTGCCATGTGAAGGGCATCGTGGTGCCGCGCGAACGCGAGACGCATCAGGGCGCGGGCTTCGAGAAGAATGCCGCGCGCTGGGTGATGGTCCCTGCCCATGCCAGGCAACGCCTGCCGCTGCAGTTGGCGCGCGAGGCGGCGCTGCGCGAGTTCGCCGGCGAGTCGCCGTTCAACGTGGTGCTGGACGGCGCCGACAGGCGCATCGGCTTCGTCTCCTCCGGCCCCGCCGCCATGCACGTGCGCGAGGCCTTCCCCGACGCGCCGCTGCTCAAGCTCGGCCTGAGCTGTCCCGCGCCCATGGAGCGCATCCGCGAATTCGCCGCCACGGTGGAGCGCGTGCTGGTGGTGGAGGAGACCGAGCCGCTGCTGGAGACCGAGATCAAGGCCGCGGGCATCGCCGCCCACGGCAAGGACGTACTGCCGCGCATGGGCGAACTCACACCGCCGCTGCTGCGCGCGGCCGCGGCGCGCCTGCTGGGCGAAGCGGTGCCGCCCGCCCCGCCGGCGCCGCTGCAGGTGTTCCCCCGCCCGCCCACCATGTGCGTGGCCTGCCCGCACCTGGGCGTTTATTTCACTCTGGCGCAGGTGCGCAACCTCACCATCTCCGGCGACATCGGTTGTTACACCTTGGGCGCGGGCCATCCGTGGAACGCGCTGGATACCTGCATCTCCATGGGCGCCTCCATCTCCATGGCGGTGGGCATGGACAAGGGCCGCGGCGCGGGCGACGCGAACAAGCGTATCGTGGCGGTGATCGGCGACTCCACCTTCATGCACATGGGCATGCAGGGCCTGCTCGACGCGGTCTACAACCGCGCCAACATCACCGTGCTGCTGCTCGACAACCGCACCGTGGGCATGACCGGCGGGCAGGACAATCCGGGCAGCGGCCGGGACATCCACGGCGCGAGCGCGCCGCGGGTGGATTTCGCCAAACTGTGCGAGGCCCTGGGCGTGCGGCCCGAACGCATCCGCGTGGTGGACCCCTACGAACTGCCGACCCTGTTCCGCGCGGTGCGCGAGGAGGTTAAGGCGGAGGAGCCCTCGGTGATCATCACCAACCGGCCCTGCGTGCTCATCCCCGAGTACCAGCGCGGCGTGCCGCTGTGCGTGGACGAGGAGAAATGCAACGGCTGCGGCAACTGCCTGGACGTGGGCTGCCCCGCCATCAGCGTGACCCGGCGCGGCAAGGAGGTGAAGCCCTCGGGGCGCGAAGTGGAACTGGCCTGGACGCGCATCGAGAGCGTGGTCTGCACCGGCTGCAACCTGTGCCTGCGCACTTGCAGCGCCAAGGCCATCGTGCCCTGGACCCGGACCGAGGAGGCGATGCCATGAGCGACGTGACCAACATCCTGGTGGTGGGCATCGGCGGCCAGGGCGTGATGACCGCCGCCGAGATCCTCGCCGAGGCGGCCGTGGGCCTGGGCCTCGACGTGAAAAAGACCGAGGTGGCGGGCATGTCCCAGCGCGGCGGCGTGGTCTCCTCCCACGTGCGTTTCGGTACGCGGGTGCTGTCCCCGGGAATCTCGCCCGGCGAGGCGGACATCCTGGTCGCCTTCGAAGCGGCGGAAGGGATGCGTTGGTGCAGCTATCTCAAGCCCGGCGGCAGCGCCATGGTGAACACCCTGCGCCTCGCCCCGCCGGTGGTGTCCCTCGGCCTGTACGACTACCCGGCGGATCCCCTGGAGGCGATGCGCGCTGCAGGGATCAAGGTCCACGGCTTCGACGCCGGGGCCATCGCGAAAGGGCTCGGCGACCTGCGCCTGGTCAACACCGTCATGCTCGGCGCCATCGCCGACGACCTGCCGTTTCCCGCCGAGGTCCTGAAGCGCTGCATCCTCGACCGCTTCCGCGCGCGCAAGCCGCACCTGGTGGAACTGAACGAACGCGCCTTCGAGGCGGGGCGCCAGGTGCGGTAGCGGAAGGTATTTCGGCGCAAAGGGGTGGCACGGCATGTGTAGTGCGCGCAATCCCATTGCGCCGCATGCCCTGGGGCAGAGTGTTGTGCGTCGAGTTACGCTGCGCTGAGTCGCCCTGCCATGGGCATGGCAAGGCGCGAAGGCGCGGCGGAAACGATGATGAGCTTCACTGCGCTTCATCTGCCCCGCGGTTAGGATATAGTCCTTCTTCTGGAACAAAGACTCACCAAGAACGGAAGGAATATGGGAGGGAGCGTTTCATCGTCCGGCCCTATCGGGGTGTTCGACTCCGGCGTCGGCGGACTGAGTGTGTGGCGCGAGATCGTGCGCCAGTTCCCGCATGAAGATACGCTCTATGTCGCCGATCAGGCGCACATGCCCTACGGTTCGCGTTCGCTGGACGAAGTGCGGGCGTTTTGCGAAGGCGTCGTGCAGTTCATGCTGGAGCAGGGGGCGAAGGCGGTGGTCATCGCCTGCAATTCCGCCTCCGCGGCGGCATTGCGCCACGTGCGCGAACTCTTCCCCGAGATTCCCGTCGTCGGCATGGAGCCGGCCATCAAGCCCGCGGTGCAGAATACGCGCAAGGGCGTGGTGGGCGTCATCGCCACGCAGGCGACCTTTCAGGGGCGGCTGTTCGCGAGCCTCATCGAGCAATACGGGAACAACGCGCGGGTGCTCGCCCAGGTCGGACGGGGCCTGGCGCAGGCGGTGGAGGCGGGGGCGCTGGATACGCCCGAGACGGAGGCGCTGGTGCAGGAGTGCCTGGCGCCCATGATCGAAGCGGAGGTGGATCATCTGGTGCTCGGATGCACCCATTATCCGTTTCTCGCGCCGGTCATCGCGCGCTTGATGGGGCCGGCGGTCGCCATCGTCGATCCCGCCCCGGCGGTGGCGCGGCAGACCGGCCGGGTACTGGCCCAACGCGCTCTGGAAAACAGCCGCGACCGCACCGGCCGCCACCTGTTCTATACGAGCGGGGATGCCCACGCCTTCGCCGCGATGCTGGCGCGGCTGATCCCCGACCGCGCACCCCGGGTGGAGGCAAGGGAGGTGCGCTGGCGGGAGGGGCGTTTGCAGCGGGACCAGGCAAGGCCCATGCGTCAAGCGGGATGATGCGCTGCCGGGCAGTGAACGACAGCGCCGAAGCAGGCATCATTCCATCCGGCCCAACGTCAACGACAAACAATAAACATGAACGATCTTGTCATCGGCTCTCTTCATCTCAGTCCCGCCGCGCTGGAGGCGATCCTGGCGATGTTGGCCGGAGTGCTGATCCTGCTCGTGCCCAGGATCCTGCCTTATGTCGTCGGGATCTATCTGCTCGTGGTGGGTGGGTACGGAGTATGGCGCGGGCTGAACCTGCACTTCATTCCGTTCAAGTCGATCGTGGCCCTGGCGGTCGGCATCCTGGCCCTGTT
>JBAYZB010000035.1:0-22032 GCA_041672765.1 Gammaproteobacteria bacterium
GGGACGAGCGGGGGCGGTGCGGCGGCCACGGGCAACTCGGCCATCGCCGGCATGGTGCTGAAACCCTGGAGCGAGCGCGGCCGTTCGCAGATGGAACTCCTGCCTATGGTGCAGCAACAGTTGAACCATATCAGCGGGCTGCAGATCGCCGCCTTTTCCCGGCCGCCGCTGCCGGGGCCGGGCGGCGGGCTTCCGGTGCAGTTCGTGATTGGCACCACACAGCCCAAGCTTCAGCTCGACGCGGTCGCCCAGGAACTGGTGAGGCGGGCGCGGGCGAGCAGCCTGTTCCTGTTCGCAGACTCCGATCTCAAATACGACAAGCCCCAGGTGCAGATCGACATCGACCGGCCGAGGGCCGCTGAACTTGGCCTCGACATGCGCGAAGTGGGCGAAGACCTGGCGACTATGCTGGGCGGCAACTATGTCAATTACTTCAGCATCGAAGGGCGCAGCTACCGCGTCATCGCCCAGGTCCAGCGCAACAGCCGCCTGAATCCGAGCCAGCTCAATCAATACTATGTGCGGGCCGCGGATGGGCAAATGCTGCCGCTCTCGACCATCATCACCCTGCACAGCCGGGTGATCCCCGAGCAGCTCAAGCGCTTCCAGCAGCTCAACGCCGCAACCCTATCGGCCGTGCCGGCGCCCGGGGTCGCGCTGGGCGAAGCGCTCGACTACCTCAAGACGCAGGCGCGGCAGGTCATGCCGCGGGGCTACAGCATCGACTACGCGGGACAGTCGCGCCAGTACGTGCAAACCGGCAGCACCCTGATCGTGACGTTCTTCTTCGCGATCGTCATCATCTTTCTGGTGCTGTCGGCGCAGTTCGAGAGCTTTCGCGATCCGCTCATCATGCTGGTCAGCGTGCCGATGTCGATCGCCGGCGCACTGATCTTTTTGACCCTCGGCTTTGCGAGCGTCAACATCTACACGGAAGTGGGGTTGATCACGCTCATCGGCCTGATCAGCAAGCACGGCATCCTGATCGTGCAGTTCGCAAACCAGCTCCAGATACAGGAGGGGCTGGACAAGCGCGAGGCGATCGAGCAGGCCGCCGCCATCCGGTTGCGCCCCATTCTTATGACCACCTCCGCGATGGTGGTGGGCGTGCTGCCGCTGCTGCTGGCGACCGGGCCGGGCGCGGTCAGCCGCTTCGACATGGGGTTGGTGATCGCTAGCGGCATGAGCATCGGGACATTGTTCACGCTGTACGTTGTCCCAGCCATTTACATGGCGCTGGCGAAGGTGCACAGGCCTGTGCCGGCTGCCGCATGAAACGGAGCTGGGAAACCGGGTTCCGCGAATGGTGTGTCAGCAGGCATACCCGGATTTCATTCAGTCCGGGCTTGCAGTTCAGACCATACCGCCTGCTGATGCCCACCCAGATATGCCCGCCGGTCGAATAACTTATGAACCGGGCACCCGGGATGCGCAGATAGCCGAAACGCGACATGGCGACCACGCGGTATGGTCTGAGGTGACGCAGTTCCTGCAGGGGAGCGGTGGAAGCAACCGCGCCGGCTGGGCAATGAACGGCGCTCCAGGCCCGCTTGCGGTTCACTTGCTCCGGTAGACCACCACGTGGTCGGTGCCGGATTCTGCGCCCCAGACCTCCCCGCCGCGACCGGCCAGTTGCCGTACGTTCGCCTGTCTGCGCGGGCTGGGAAAGACCTCGAAGCGTTCGATCGTGGGGTCGAACCGCACGATGGCGTTGGCACCGAAATCGCTCAGCCAGACCTTGTCGCGCTCGTCCACGTAGACGGCGTACGCCTTGGGGGTCTGTCCCGGCAAGCGCCAGGAGCGCCAGCGGTCGGCCGCCGGGTCGTACAGGCTGAGCTGGCCGGTGTTCCATTCGCTGACCCAGATCCGGCCGACCGAGTCCGACCAGACCCGGCGCGCGCCCTGATTCGGGGCGGGCGGCTCGATGACCGTGGTCTCTCCGGTTTCGGTATCGATCCGTGCGATATGACTGCCGGCCAGGGAGGCGTAGTAGACCGCCCCGTTCGGTGTGGTCGTGATCCCGTAGGGCCCGGCCCCGCGCGGTGCGTCGAAGACCCGTATCGCGCCGCTCTTCGGATCAAGACGCCCGTAGACGCCGCGCTGGCCGGTGAACCAGAGCACGCCGTGCGCATCGAAAGTTGCGGTGTTGAGGTTGACGTTGGGCCGCGTGGCGGGCAGCGAATGGCGAGTGACTGCGCCGCTGGCAGGGTCCACGCGGAGGATGGCGTTCAGCCCGCTGTCGGTCACCCAAAGCGCCCCATCCGGCCCGACGATCACCCCATGCGGTGCCGAGCCGTCTCCGAGCGGGATCTGCCGCACGGCGCCGGTCGCCGGATCGAGCCGGCCGAGGGCGCCCTGGGCCTGCGCCGTGTACCACACCACGCCGTCCTGCCCGACCGCCACATCGTGCGGGTGCGCCCCGGCGGGGACCGGGAAGGCTTGCATCATCACCTCTGCGTCGACCCGCGCCGCCCCCAACACCCATCCGAGCAGCACCGCCAGAACCGTAAAAGTGCGTAATTTCGTTTCTTGCATCATCGGCCCAAGTATAGGTACCGCTCGCCTGTGGCGCGCAGCCCGGCGGGAGGGGCCGAGTTGTAAAAGGGATCAACGCCTATCGTCTTTGCGAACCCTTACACCGGCGTTTGCCTGTCGCGATACATTGATTTATTTGGCAATATTGCAATGCACCGAGGCCGGTGGTCGGCCGGGAGAGGATTACTGATGAAGTGGATTTTGGGCGGCATGGCCGCCGTTACATTTTGTTTGATGGCTCAGACGGCCACTGCGGCTGAGGGGGGCGGCGACACCATTCTCGTCCTGGATGTCTCCAACAGCATGTGGGGGCAGATAGAGGGGCGCGCGAAGATCGAGATTGCCCGCGAGGCGGTGGGAGGCATCCTCGATCATTGGGATGCGGCCCGTCCACTCGGGGTCATGGCTTACGGCCATCGGCGGCCCGGCGACTGTGGTGACATCGAGTTGGTTGCGCCGGTGGGTAGCGCCGATCCGAAGGCGCTGAAGGGGAAGGTCAATGCGCTGGTGCCGCGCGGCAAAACGCCCCTGACCGAATCGGTGCGGCGCGCGGCCGAGGAGCTGAGTTTTCGTGATCGTCCGGCCACGGTCATCCTGGTGAGTGACGGCATCGAGAGCTGCAACGCCGATCCTTGCGCGGTCGCCGCTGCCCTGGAGAAAAGCGGCATCGCCTTCACCGCCCATGTGATCGGCTTCGCCCTCAAGCCGGAGGAGCAGAAGCAGCTGCGTTGCATCGCGGATGCGACCGGCGGCAAGTTCTTCACGGCGGCCAATGCCGGCGAACTGAAACAGGCGCTGGAACGGGCCGCTGTGGAAAAGCCGGCAGCGCCGAAGGGCATGCCGCCGATGGTGCGCTTCCAGGCGCTGGATGGACCCAAGGGGAAGCCTCTGACGGGGGGGGTCCGCTGGCAACTCACCCGTGTTGACGAGGAGACTGCCGCCCCGGAACTGCCGGAAGAACCGTCGCCGGCGCTCACGCTGCCGGCGGGCCGTTACCGGGTAGAGGCGCAGTTCGGGGCCGCCACGGGGAGCCATGAATTCGAGGTGACGCCGGGCAAGCCGCAACTGATTTCGGTGGAGATCCCGCCACCGCCGGCGAAGCTGCAGGCGTTGAGCGAGGTCGCGGCCGGCAGCGATTTTCAGGTGCATTGGGAGGGGCCGAATCGGCCGCTGGACTATGTCACGGTGGTGCAGAAAGGCGCGGAGGAAGGTTCGTATATCAACTATGCCTACACGGAGCAGGGCAACCCGCTCACCCTGCGCGCCCCGATGACCGCCGGTGAGTTCGAGTTGCGCTATACCAATGAACACGCCTCCCGCACCCTGGCGAGCATACCCTTGCGGGTGACTCCGGTGCAGGCGGTGGTGCACGGCCCGGCCGAGGTGGCGGTGGGGCAGGCGTTCGAGGTGACGTGGGAAGGGCCGAATCGCGAGCACGATTACGTCACCATCGTGCGCCAGGGGGCGCCGGAGGGTAGCTATCTTTCCTATGACTACACGGCGGCTGGCAATCCGCTCACTCTGATCGCGCCTCACGAGCCGGGGGACTACGAACTGCGCTACGCCAACGAGGAGGGCGGCGAAACGCTTGCGCGCGTCGCCATTGCGGTGACGGCAACGACCGCAGCACTGGAAGCGCCCGCTGAGGTGGCGGTGGGCAGCGATTTTCAGGTGCGCTGGAGCGGCCCCGATCGGACCCATGATTACATCACCATCGTCCCGAAGGGCGCGCCGCCGGAAAACTACGCTTCTTACCAGTACACCAGTGAAGGCAACCCGGTTACCCTGACCGCGCCGGTCGAGCCCGGGGAGTACGAGGTGCGCTACAACAACGAGGAGGGCAAGACCGTGCTCGCCACCGCTCCAGTGCGGGTGACTGGCGTGCAGGCGAGCCTGGAGGCGCCGGGCGAGGTCGTGGCCGGTAGTGAGTTCGAGGTGCACTGGAACGGCCCTGCCTACAGCCATGACTACGTCACCATCGCCCAGCCGGATGCGGCAGAGGGGGATTACTTTCTCTCCTATTTCGATGTCAGCGATGGCAACCCCGGCCGGCTCACGGCGCCAGATGAGCCGGGGCGCTATGAATTACGGTACGTTATGGGCAGCGGGCCGCGCGTTATTGCGCGGGTGGCCATCGAGGTGGTCGGCCGCTGAGCGGCGCTTGCGGCCGGGAACGTCGGTTCCCGTGCCGACAAGTGCGAACCGAATGAATCGACCGCAGGGACAGGAGCGCCAAGTAGAAACGCCAAGCGCCTGGGGATGGAGCCATGGAACCGCGCATCGCCGCGCTCACGATCGGCGTCATGGGTCGCTTCCGGGCATTGCGATGTGCGGGGCAGCCTGTCCGCCGCACGGAGTCATTTGGCGGTGACGGCTCAGGGGATGGCGGTGAAGGGGCCGTTGCAGTCCCCGCAGTACAGATCCAGTCCCGCCTTGCCCCAGACCTTGTGCCCGCAGGCGCAGCAGTAGGTCGCTTTGCTGTGCTTCCTGGCGCCGGGCCGTGCCGGTGGCGTCTCGACGATGGAGGGGACGCTGCTCGCCAGCGGCATCAGCAGGCGCTTCCACACCGTGTCTTCCTTGGCGCCGCCATCTGCCGTATCGGACATGATCCCGGCGGTGTCGGGCGCGGGCAACTCCCGGGCGGCTGCTTCGTCCGGCGTCTCGGAAACCGCGTGATCCTCGGCATGGATGGCTGCGGCGACAGCGCCGCCCGGTGACGGCTCGGCCGTCCAGGGGACGGGAAAGCGATCGAGCCACGGCAGTTGAAAGCCCGCTTCCATCAGCTCTCGCGCCGCCGCTTCGAAGCGCCCGCCGCGGAGCGGATAGTCGTGCATGCGCTGGCCGGTGCGCCTGCCGCCGGGGCGGCCCGTGTCGCTCGGCATCAGCCCAAGACTTTCCATCTTGTCGGCCCACTCCGCATTGTGGTAGTGGCTGCGGCCCGGGCGGCCGTGCTCGTGCTGCCACAGGTGCACCATCTCGTGCACGAGGGTCTGGAACAGTTCCAGCATCGAGCGGTGGGTGAAGCAGGCCGGGTTGAGGGCGATCTCGTGCAGCGTCCGGCCGGAAGGGTTGTGCGCCCAGCGCGCGGCGCTGAAAAAGCCCCAGGTGCCGCGCTCGCGCTGCACGGTAAGGAGGCAGTGGGGCAGGGCGCCATCGAACAGCCGGGCGTTGAAGTGCTCGTAGGCCTGCTGCAGTGCGGTGTAGAAAGCGGGAGTAGGGGTATCGGCGGCAACGTCACTGATGTTCTTCATGAACGGGATTGTACCGCACTATCGGGGGCGCCGATCGGCGGTACGCATCAGCACGATGCGCCGCGAATGGCGGGGCGCCAAATTCCATGTGAAAACAGGAAAATGACCAAGGCCGCACGGCGTGGGGCGCAAGTCCGCGTGCCGCGGCCGATTTTCGCGTATCGCGGCGGCCTGCTGCCGGCGCTTTGCCGGCGGAAGCCGTCGGTAATCCCTGCTTTCGCCGGGACAAAATCCCCGAAGGTATGTTGCCAGGCGCCTTCCTTGGAGAACTGGGCCGATGTCACGCCACGTGCCGCGCCTGGGATCGGTTAGATTTGATCAGGCCCGTTCATCCCCCATAGGCTAAATTCTTTAATAACAACCGCCCGGTCTGTTTTATGGGCGGGCGTGAGTCGCGCCTGATGGATCAGGCCTTCTTTTTGTCCGTGATTTGGCACCGCTTCAATGACGATGGAAGACATAAGCCTCTGGCCGCTGATCGTATATGTCGTGGCGATTGCCCTTCTGCTGGCGGGAATACTGTTGGCGTCGCATCTGCTCGGCGAGCGCCACGAGACCCCCGCCACGGTCGAGCCGTTCGAGTCGGGCATCGTCTCCGTCGGCTATGCACGTTTCCGCCTGTCCGCGAAGTTCTACATCACGGCCATCCTGTTCGTGATCTTCGATATGGAGACCGTGTTCCTGTTTGCCTGGGCCGTGGCGTTGCGCGAGGCGGGCTGGACCGGGTATGGCGCGGCGCTGATATTCATCGTCATCCTGATCGCGGCCCTGATTTACGAATGGCGGCTGGGCGCTTTGGATTGGGCGCCGACGTCACGCAAGCTGCGCAAGCCTGTCGAGGGGTGATGGCGATGCGCTGGTGGTTGAGCAGGCCGACTACGATGAACGCGGCGGGCGCGGACAGCGGCGGCTCCTTCGATGATGCCGTGCGCCGCAATCTTCTGTTCGCGCGGCTGCAGGATCTCGTCGCGTGGGGCCGCAAGAATTCCCTGTGGCCGTTCAACTTCGGGCTGTCGTGCTGCTACGTGGAGATGGCGACGAGCTTCACCAGCAAGTACGACATCGCCCGCTTCGGCGCCGAGGTGATCCGGGCCACGCCGCGCGAGGCGGACCTGATCGTGATCTCCGGCACCGTGTTCATCAAGATGGCGCCGGTGATCCAGCGCCTGTACGAGCAGATGATGGAGCCGCGCTGGGTGATCTCCATGGGCTCCTGCGCCAACTCCGGCGGCATGTACGACATCTACAGCGTGGTGCAGGGCGTGGACAAGTTCCTGCCGGTGGACGTGTACGTGCCCGGCTGTCCGCCGCGGCCCGATGCGCTGCTGGAAGGGCTCATCCTGCTGCAGGAGTCCGTCGGCAAGGAGCGGCGTCCGCTCAGTTGGGTGATCGGCCCGCAGGGCGTGGAGCGGCCGCCGGCGCCGAGCTTCCGCGATCAGAAGCGCGATGCGCGGCGCCGGGCCACCGACCTGCCGGGGCCCGATCAGGTCTGACTGAAATCATGCGGCGCGGGTTGGCGCAGCGCCACCCGGCAACGCATTCATTCAGTGCGGTCGTGGTTCGGTTTGCGCCGTGATGGCCGATCCGACCCGCGATTGCTGAGGTCCGAGTACCGTATCCGGGGACGAGTCGCCATGGAAGAGCTGGCCGTGCAGCACAGTCCACCCGCCGTCGCACGCGAGCTGAGCGAGCGCTTCGGTCACGTGGATTTCGTCGTGCAGCCCACCCGTGACGCGATTCCCACCCTCTGGGTTCCCAGGGATCACCTGCGCGACGTATTGCGCTATCTCAAGACCGAGGCGCCGAAGCCGTACCGGATGCTCTACGACCTGACGGCCATCGACGAGCGTGTCCGCGTGCACCGCGCGGGCCAGCCGCCGAGTGACTTCACCGTCGTCTACCATCTGCTGTCCTTCGACCGCAACGAGGATGTGCGCCTCAAGGTGGCCTTGTCCGGCGATGCCCCCGCCATGCCCACCATCACCGATATCTGGCCCATGGCCAACTGGTACGAGCGTGAGGTGTGGGACCTGTTCGGCATCACCTTCGAGGGGCATCCGAACCTGCGGCGCATCCTGCTGCCGCCCACTTGGGAAGGCCATCCGCTGCGCAAGGATTACCCGGCGCGCGCCACCGAGAAGGGCCCGTTCACGATGCCGCAAGAGAAGTACGAAGCGGAGCAGGAGGCGTTGCGCTTCAAGCCCGAGGAGTGGAGCATGAAGCGCAGCCGCGACGGCGCTGATTTCATGTTTCTCAACCTGGGGCCGAACCACCCGAGCGTGCATGGCGTGTTCCGCATCGTGCTGCAGCTCGACGGCGAGGAGATCGTCGATGCCGTGCCGGACATCGGCTATCACCACCGCGGCGCGGAAAAGATGGGCGAGCGCCAGTCCTGGCACACCTACATCCCCTATACGGATCGCGTGGACTACCTCGGCGGGGTGATGAACAACTTCCCCTATGTGCTCGCCGTGGAGCGTCTGGCCGGCATCGAGGTGCCCGAGCGGGTGAAGGTGATCCGCGTCATGCTGGCCGAACTGTTCCGCATCATCAGCCATCTGGTGTTCTACGGCACCTTCGCCCAGGACGTGGGACAGCTCTCGCCGGTGTTCTACATGTTCACCGACCGGGAGCGGGCGTTCGACATCATCGAGGCCATCTGCGGCGGGCGCATGCACCCGAGCTGGTTCCGCATCGGGGGCGTGACGCAGGACCTGCCCGTGGGCTGGGACAGGCTCATCCGCGAGTTCCTCGACTACCTGCCCCCGCGCCTCGACGAGTACGACCGGATGGTGCTGCAGAACCGCATCCTCAAGGGGCGGGCCCAAGGTATCGGCAGCTACACGGTGGACGAGGCGATCGAATGGGGCGTTACCGGGCCGGGGCTGCGCGCCGCGGGCCTGGAGTGGGATTTTCGCAAGCAGCGGCCCTATTCCGGCTATGAGAACTTCGAGTTCGACATTCCCACGGCGCAGCGCGGCGACTGCTACGACCGTTGCGCCGTGCGCGTGGAGGAGATGCGCCAGAGCCTGCGCATCATCGAGCAGTGCCTGAACAACATGCCGGAGGGCGACTATAAGGCGCGCCATCCGCTGACGACGCCGCCCCTGAAGGAGCGCACGATGCACGACATCGAGACGCTCATCACCCACTTCCTGAACGTGAGCTGGGGCCCGGTGATCCCCCCGGGGGAGGCGGCGGTCGGCGTGGAGGCCACCAAGGGCAACAACACCTATTACCTGATCAGCGACGGCGGCACCATGTCCTATCGCACGCGCATCCGCACGCCGTCGTTTCCGCACCTGCAGATGATCCCGCTGATCTGCCGCGGACTGATGGTGCCGGATCTGATCGCCATCCTGGGCAGCATCGATTTCGTGATGGCGGACGTGGACCGGTGAGGAAAATACTTCAACGCAAAGGCGTCAAGGCGCAAAGGAAGTGTAGGTATTCATAGCGTTGAATCGTAAGCAACGAACCTGGAATTGATGCCATGCTCACCAGGGAAGAGATACGGGAAATCGAGGCGGAACTGGCGCATTACCGGGACAAGCGGGCCGCCTGCACCGACGCCCTGAAGATCGTGCAGCGACGCCACGGCTGGGTCTCCGACGAGCACCTCCAGGAGGTCGCGCGCCTGCTGGATCTCTCGCCGGACGAACTGGACGGCGTGGCGACGTTCTACAACCTGATCTTCCGCCGGCCCGTGGGCCGACACGTGATCCTGGTGTGCGACAGCGTGAGCTGCTGGATCATGGGCTACGAGCAGTTGCTCGGGCAATTGAAGGCGCGGCTCGGGATCGAGCCGGGACAAACGACGTCGGACGGCCGGTTCACGCTGCTGCCGGTCCCGTGTCTCGGCCATTGCGATCGCGCGCCGGCGCTGATGGTGGACGACGATATACACACTGATCTGGATGCCGCGCGGCTTGACGAAGTGTTGGAGCGCTATCGCTGACCGCGCTCCGCAGGGCGGCACTGACTTCCGTGCAGCGGTTGTTGAGGCGCTGTTCGGTGGGTGATGCTGGGTGGTGTTGATATGTGCGGCTGACGCCGCGGTTTGTTTTAGATGCGGGGTTTCGCCCCCGCACGACGAGTTCCTTTCTTTGTTCGGCCAAAGAAAGGAACCGAAAGAAAGGCCGCCCCGATGCCGCGCCCCTATCGGGGTCCCCTGCGGGTCACGCGGGGCGTCCCTGCCCCGCGCCCTGCGGGCGGCTTGTGCCGTGCAAATCGGCACTCCTGCCGATTTGTCTCGGTCAGGGCGGGCGCGCCCGACGGGGCTTCCCAGCCCCGACGTGCGCGTTCGCGCCTCCCTGCGCGAACCCTTCGGGCTCTTTCCGCCCTGCCCTGCGATGCTCGGCGCGGCATAGGGGACCCCAAGGGTGCCAGCTTGAGTTGGGGCAGGAAATCTGAGTTGAGGCAGGAAATCCCAGCGATGGTGGAGCACCGATACGTTGTTACTTGGCGCTACGCTCAGTATGTAGAGTGGGCTCCGCCCACCGAGCGCCGGTTGTCATGGCGTTGTTCGGTGGGCGGTGCCCACCCTATGTGAACTAACCAGACCTGCATAGAGCCCGGTGGATTCATGGAAACTCTGCTGACCAAAAATATCCGTACCGGAAGAGAGCCGCCGGCCTTCGCGGAATATCAGAAGGCCGGCGGTTACCAGGCGCTGCGCAAGGCGCTCAAGCAGATGACGCCCGCGGAGGTGCAACAGGCGGTGAAGGATGCCGCGTTGCGCGGGCGTGGCGGGGCGGGGTTTCCCACCGGCGTGAAGTGGGGCTTCGTGCCCCGCGGCGACGATGCGCCGCGGCCGAAATATCTCGTCGCCAACGCCGACGAGATGGAACCGGGGACCTTCAAGGACCGGCTGCTCATGGAGGGCGATCCGCATCAATTGATCGAAGGCATGGCCATCGCCGCTTATGCCATCGAGGCGGACGCGGCCTACATCTTCCTGCGCGCCGAGTACCGGCTTGCGGCGGAGCGGCTGCGCCGCGCCATCGCCGAGGCCTATGAGCACGGCTTCCTGGGGAAGAACATCCTGCGCTCCGGCTACAGCCTCGAACTGCATTTGCACACGAGCGCGGGCCGCTACATCTGCGGCGAGGAGACGGCGCTGCTGAACGCCCTGGAGGGCAAGCGGCCCATTCCCCGCGCCAAGCCGCCATTTCCGCAACTGAGCGGCCTGTGGGGCATGCCCACGGTGGTGAACAACGTGGAGACGCTGTGCAACGTGCCCCACATCGTCAACCACGGCGCGGCCTGGTACAAGGGCTTGAGCCGCAGCAAGGACGGCGGGACCAAGATCTTCGGCGTGAGCGGCCGCGTCAAGCGTCCCGGCGCCTGGGAACTGCCCATGGGCACCACGGTGCGCGAGATCCTGGAGGAGCATGCGGGCGGCATGCGCGACGGCTTCCGGCTGCGCGGTCTGCTGCCGGGCGGGGCGTCCACGGACTTCCTGACCGAGGCGCACCTGGACGTGCCCATGGACTTCGATTCGGTGCAGGCGGCGGGCAGTCGCCTCGGCACCGGCACCATGATCATCCTGGACGACCGCACCTGTCCGGTGGGGATGGTGCGCAACCTGGAACACTTCTTCGCGCAGGAGTCCTGCGGCTGGTGCACGCCCTGCCGCGATGGGCTGCCGTGGGTGGAACGAATCCTGGACGACATCGAACAGGGCAGGGGGACGTGGGAGGACCTGGACCTCCTCGCCATGCACACGGAGTTTCTCGGCCCGGGCAAGACCTTCTGCGCCCACGCCCCCGGTGCCATGGAGCCGCTGCAGAGCGCGCTGAAGTATTTCCGCGAGGACTTCGAGCGGCACATCCGCGAGGGCCGATGTCCGTATCGCAGTTCATAGGTGATTGGAGCGAATCGACTAACGCAAAGGCGAAGGCGCAAAGTTATTCGAATGTAGATTTGAAAATACTTCGCGTTTTTGCGCCTTTGCGTTGAGTTTTTGAAGATGGCCACGATCCACATCGACAACCAGCCTTACGAGGTCGACGCCGGCAAGAACCTGCTGCACGTCTGCTTGTCGTTAGGTATGGACGTGCCATATTTCTGCTGGCATCCGGCCCTGGGGTCGGTAGGCGCCTGCCGGCAGTGCGCCGTGAAGCAGTTCCGCGATGCCCACGATCGCCAGGGCCGCATCGTGATGGCCTGCATGACACCCGCCGTGGACGGCGCGCGCATCTCCATCGCCGATCCCGAGGCGCGGGCCTTCCGCGAGAGCGTCATCGAATGGCTGATGGCGAACCACCCGCACGACTGTCCGGTGTGCGAGGAGGGCGGGGAGTGCCACCTGCAGGACATGACGCTGATGACCGGGCATGTCTACCGCCGCTACCGCTTCAGGAAACGCACCTTCCGTAACCAGTACCTGGGTCCGTTCATCAACCACGAGATGAACCGCTGCATCGCCTGCTACCGTTGCGTGCGCTTTTATCGGGACTATGCCGGCGGGCGTGACCTGCACGATTTCGCGGCGCACAACCATGTCTATTTCGGCCGCTACGAGGACGGTATGCTGGAGAACGAGTTCAGCGGCAACCTGGTGGAGGTGTGCCCCACCGGCGTGTTCACCGACCGCACCCTGAGCCTTTCCTACACCCGCAAGTGGGACCTGCGCTCGGCCCCGTCCGTCTGCGTGCACTGCGGCCTCGGGTGCAACACCAGTCCCGGCGAGCGCTACGGCGAGTTGCGGCGCATCCTCAACCGCTACAACGGCCAGGTGAACGGCTACTTCCTGTGCGACCGCGGGCGCTTCGGCTACGGCTTCGTCAACGGCGAAGGCCGGGTGCGTCAGCCATTGCTGCGCCGCGACGGCACGTTGCAGCCGGCGGACCGGGACGAGGCGCTGCGGCAGGTGGCGGCGCTGCTCGCGCGCCCGGACAAGGTGATCGGCATCGGCTCGCCGCGCGCCTCGCTGGAGGCCAACTTCGCCCTGCGCGCCCTGGTGGGGCCCGAGCGGTTTTACCTCGGCGTGTCGGAGACGGAGCAGCGGCTGCTGTCTCTGATGCTGGAGATCCTCCGCGACACGCCGGCGCACATCGCCTCCCTGCAGGATGCGGAACAGGCCGATGCGGTGCTGATCCTGGGGGAGGACGTCACCAACACCGCGCCGCGTCTGGCCCTGAGCCTGCGCCAGGCGGTGCGGCAAAAATCCCTGGCGCTGGCCGACCGGCTGCGCATTCCGCGCTGGCAGGACGAGGCGGTGCGGGAGGCGGCGGGCGATGCGCGCAGCCCGCTGTTCATCCTCACGCCCGATGCCACCCGGCTCGATGACGTGGCGACGCGCGCCTGGCGGGCGGCGCCCGACGACATCGCCCGTCTCGGTTTTGCCGTGGCAAATCGGCTGGACCCGGCGGCGCCTCCGCCGTCCGGCCTGCCCAAGGCCCAGCGCGAACTGGCTGACGCCATTGCGCAGGCGCTGCAAACCGCCGAGCGGCCGCTGATCGTCGCCGGGATGAGCGGAGGCAACGAGGCGGCGTTGAAGGCCGCGGCTAACGTGGCGCAGGCGCTTGACACACAGGACCGCAAGGCGCTGTTGTGCCTGACCGTGCCGGAGTGCAACACCCTGGGGCTGGGGCCCATGGGGGGAGGTGCCCTGACGGCGGCCTTCCAGGCTGTGCATGACGGCACGGCGGATACGGTGATCGTCCTGGAGAACGACCTCTACCGCCGCGCCGCGCGACCCGCGGTGGAGCGGGTCCTGGCCGCGGCCGCCCACGTGGTCGTGCTCGACCATGTGCTGCACGAGACGGCGGCCAGGGCGGAGGTGGTGCTGCCCGCCGGCACCTTCGCCGAGTCGGACGGCACGCTGGTGAGCAGCGAGGGGCGGGCGCAGCGCTATTTCCAGGTCTTCGCGCCGGCGGGCGCGATCCAGGAGAGCTGGCGCTGGCTGCGCGATGCGATGCTGGCCGCAGGCCGCCGGGAGGCGGCGGATTGGCGCGCCCTGGATGAGGTTACCGCGGCCTGCGCGGCGGCGCTGCCGGCGTTGCAACGCATCACCGAGGCTGCGCCTTCCGCCCGGTTCCGCGTGGCGGGCATGAAGGTACAGCGCGCGCCGCACCGCTACAGCGGCCGGACCGCCATGACGGCCGACGTGGACGTGCACGAGCCCAGGCCGCCCGACGATCCCGACACGCCCCTGACCTTCACCATGGAGGGCTATTATGGGCGCGTCCCATCCGCGTTGATGCCGTTCTTCTGGGCGCCCTCCTGGAATTCGATCCAGTCCGTCAACAAGTTCCAGGATGAGGTGGGCGGCGCGCTGCGCGGGGGCGATCCCGGCGTGCGCCTGATTACGCCAGACAGGGCCGGAACTGCGGCTTATTACAGTCAGGTGCCGGCGGCGTTCAAGCCGCGCCACGACGAATTCCTCGTGGTGCCCCTCCACCACATCTTCGGCAGCGAAGAGCTGAGCGCCCTGACGCCCGCCATCGCCGAGCGCATGCCCGCGCCCTACCTGGCCCTGCATCCGGACGACGCGGCGCGCGTGGCGGTGCGGGCGGGGGAGACGGCGGCCCTGGTCCTGGCCGGCGGAACCTGGCGCCTGCCGGTGGTCCTGCGGGAGACGCTGCCCTACGGCGTGGCGGGGCTGCCAGCGGGGCTTCCCGGATTGGCGGGCTTGGACCTCCCGGTGTGGGCCGTAATCGCCAAGGTGCCGCCGCCGTGATCCTGACCATATTCGCCATCCTCCTGATCCTGCTGACCGTCGCGGCGGCGCTGACCTGGGTCGAGCGACGCCTGCTCGGGCTATGGCAGGACCGGTACGGTCCCAACCGCGTGGGGCCCTTCGGGGTGCTCCAGTGGGTCGCCGACATGATCAAGATCTTCGTCAAGCAAGACTGGGTGCCGCCCTTCGCCGACAAGGCGGTTTTCATCCTGGCGCCCACCATCATCGTGCTGGCCATGATGACCGCCTACGCCGTGGTGCCCGTCGCGCCGGGCATCGGCATTGTCGATCTCGACATCGGGTTGCTGTTCGTGCTCGCCATGACCTCGCTGGCGGTCTACAGCATCATCCTCGCGGGCTGGTCGTCCAACAACAAATACGCGCTGCTGGGCGCCCTGCGCTCCGCCGCCCAGATGATCAGCTACGAGGTGTTCATGGGCCTGTCGGTGCTGGGCGTGGTCATGCTGGCCGGCACCTTCGATCTGCGCGGGATCGTGGAGGCGCAGCGGGAGATGTGGTTCTTCATCCCGCAGATTCTGGGGTTGATCGTCTTCACCATCGCCGGCATCGCCGAAAGCCACCGGCTCCCCCTCGACCTGCCCGAGGGGGAGCATGAACTGGTGGCGGGGTATCACACGGAATACTCGGGCCTCAAGTTCGGGCTGTTCTTCGTCGGGGAATATGTCGGCATGATCGTGGTGTCGTCGCTGATCGTGGTGCTGTTCTTCGGCGGCTGGCTCGGCCCGGTGCTGCCGCCCCTGGTCTGGTTCCTTATCAAGGTGTCGATCTTCCTCGCCTTTTTCATCCTCCTGCGCGCCGCCCTGCCGCGTCCGCGCTCCCATCAGCTCATGGCCTTCGGCTGGAAGCTTATGCTGCCGTTGACCCTGGTGAATCTGGCGGTCACCGGGGCGGTGGCGCTGGCCTGATTCCGGATCGGGAGATTCAATGCAAATGAAACGATTGAACGCAATGGCGCAGAGGCGCAAAGAATTATTGAGAGAGTTACGACGGTCTGGACGGGTTGCCGTACGGACCGAAGGGTGTACCGGAGCCGCAAGTCTCCAACCAGCGCAGGACAAAGCCCTGCTTGTCTTTGCGCTCTTAGCGCCCTTTGCGTCTTTGCGTTGAACAAATTCTCACATGCATGGACTAAAAACGGGAATGGCGCCATGTTGAGCAACCTGAAGACCATGTGGACCGTCTTTCGCCACGCCTTCGAGCGGCGAGTGACGGTGGAGTATCCCGACGAAAAGCCGCGCATCGCGCCGCGCTGGCGCGGGCGCATCATCCTGTCGCGCGATCCCGACGGCAACGAGCGCTGCGTGGCCTGCTACCTCTGTGCCGCGGCCTGTCCGGTGGACTGCATCGCGCTGCAGAAGGCGGAGGACGAGACGGGACGCTGGTATCCCGAGTTCTTCCGCATCAACTTCTCGCGCTGCATCTTCTGCGGCTACTGCGAGGAGGCCTGCCCGACCTACGCGATCCAGCTCACCACGGATTTCGAGATGAGCGAGTACGACCGGCAGAACCTGGTGTACGAAAAGGAAGACCTGCTGATCAGCGGCACCGGGAAGTATCCCGGCTATAGCTTCTACCATGTGGCGGGCAAGGCCATCGGCGGCAAGGACAAGGGCGAGGCGGAAAACGAGGCGCCGCCGGTGGATATCCGCGGTTTGTTGCCGTAATGGCCCTGTAGGGTGAGCACCGCCCACCAATGCGCCGTTTGTTAGGGCGTTGTTCGGTGGGCGATGCCCACCCTACTTTTGCGCCTTTGGGTTGAACGCTCTTCCATGATGCGGAAATTTGCAAAACCGCACGGGACCGGCTGAACTTACAAAAGCATTCCAACGTAGAAGAGGCCAGGTCGGAGCACGCGCATGGAAGCCGCCTTTTACATCGCTGCCGCGGTCGCCGTCTTTGCCACCCTCATGGTGATCACGCGCCTGAACGCGGTGCACGCGCTGCTCTATCTCATCGTATCCCTGCTTGCCGTCGCGGTGATTTTCTTCGTCCTCGGCGCGCCGTTCGCCGCGGCGCTGGAGGTCATCATCTACGCGGGCGCCATCGTCGTGCTGTTCATCTTCGTGGTGATGCTGCTCAATCTCGGCGAAGCGGCGGTGGCGCAGGAGCGAAGCTGGTTGAATCCGCGCCTCTGGGCAGGGCCGGCGTTGCTTTCGCTCATCCTGCTCATAGAACTGGCCTACCTGATGCTGGCGGGGCCGGAAGAGGTGGTGACCAGCACCACACCCACCGGCCCGAAGGAGGTGGGGATCGTGTTGTTCGGCCCCTATCTGCTCGCCGTGGAACTGGCGGCCATGCTGCTGCTCGCGGCGCTGGTGGGGGCGTACCATCTCGCGCAGCGCGACGAGCGTGACGGAGGCTTGTGAGCCATGGCGGTCCTGCCGACGGAATACGGATTGCTGCTTGCGGCACTGCTCTTTGCGCTGGGGCTGCTGGGCGTGCTCGTGCGCCGCAACATCATCTTCATGCTGATGTCGGTGGAGATCATGCTGAACGCGGCGGGGCTGGCCTTCATCGTGGCCGGGGCGCGCTGGGGACAGGCCGACGGCCAGATCATGTTCATCCTCATCCTGACGCTGGCCGCGGCGGAGGTCGCGGTGGGATTGGCGTTGATTCTCCAGATGTACCATCGGCTCGCGACGCTGGATGCCGATGCCGTCAGCGGAATGCGCGGATGATGCTCGACCTGCTCTGGCTCGTCCCTGCGCTGCCGCTGGCCGGTTTTCTGGTGTTGGTGCTGGGGCGCGGATCGTTGCCCCGGCCGGTGGTGGCCGCGGTGGGCGTCGGGTCGGTGGGCGTGGCGGCGCTCATCGCGCTGCTGGTGGCAATCGCCTTCCTGTCCGCGCCGCCCCCCGGATCTGCCTATACGCAGGTGCTCTGGACCTGGGTGGACGTCGGCGGCTTCGCGCCGCAGGCGGCCCTTTACCTGGACCCGCTCTCCCTGGTGATGATGCTGGTCATCACCATCGTCGGCTTTCTCATCCATCTCTATTCGTCCGAGTTCATGGCCGATGACGAGGGCTACGGCCGGTTCTTCGCCTACATGAACCTGTTCGTCGCCGCCATGCTGGTGCTGGTGCTGGCGGACGATCTGCTGTTCCTGTACCTGGGCTGGGAAGGGGTGGGGCTGTGCAGCTACCTGCTCATCGGGTTCTGGTATCGGGACCCGGCCAATGGCTACGCCGCGCGCAAGGCGTTCGTGGTGACGCGGGTGGGCGATACGGCGCTGATCATCGGGCTGTTCCTGCTGTTCGCCACCCTCGGCACGCTGGATATCCAGGAACTCATGCAGCGCGCGGAGCAGCAGTGGCCGCCGGCGTCGGGCTTCGCCGTGGCGGCGGCGGCGCTGCTGCTGGGCGGCGCGTTGGGCAAGTCGGCGCAGTTGCCGTTGCAGACCTGGCTGCCGGACGCCATGGCCGGCCCCACACCGGTGAGCGCGCTGATCCACGCGGCCACCATGGTGACGGCGGGCGTGTATCTCATCGCCCGCACCCACGTGCTGTTCGAACTGGCGCCCATCGTCCAGTCCGCGGTGGCGATCATCGGCGCGCTGACGCTGCTGCTCGCGGGCTTCAGCGCGCTCGCCCAATCGGACATCAAGCGCATCCTCGCCTATTCCACCATCAGCCAGATCGGCTACATGTTCCTCGCCCTCGGCGCCGGCGCGTGGTCGGCCGCCATCTTCCACTTCATGACCCACGCCTTTTTCAAGGCGCTGCTGTTCCTGGCCGCCGGCGCGGTGATCCTGAGCCTGCACCACGAGCACGACATCTTCCGCATGGGGGGGCTGAAGGAGCGGCTGCCGGTGGTGTACTGGAGCTTTCTCATCGGCAGCGCGTCCCTCGCCTCGCTGCCGCTGGTCACCGCGGGCTTCTACAGCAAGGAGATGATCCTGTGGGAGACCTGGGCCTCGGGCAGCGCGGGGGGCGTGCTGTGGGCGGCCGGGCTGATCGGGGCGTTCATTACCGCGGTCTACATCTTCCGGGCGGTGTTCATCGTGTTCTTCGGGGAGGCGAAGACCGCGATCGGCCATCGGCCCGGTTACGTCATGATCGTGCCGTTGGTGGTGTTGTCGGTGTTCTCGGTCATCGGAGGGTTCGTGGAACTGCCGCCGTCCTTGGGCCATGTGCCGCTGTTCTCCGAATTGCTGGCGCCGTCCCTGCCGCGGGATTTGGCGCCGGAGCCGGCCGCTGGCGCGCAACTCGTGTTGCTGCTCGTGACCTCCGCCGTTTCACTGCTCGGCATCTACGTCGCATATCGCCGCTTTCTGCAGGACGCCCGGCCGTTCGAAGCCGCTGCGGGGGCGCCGGCCGCCACGACGCTGCAACGCCTGTGGTTCGAGGGGTGGGGATTCGACCGCCTGTATGACCGGCTGTTCGTGCGCCCGTTCATGCGCACGGCGCAGGCGAACCGGAACGACGTCGTCGATGCCTTTTACGAGGGCGTGGCTTTGGCCAATCGATCCCTGCACCATTTACTGAGCTGGACGCAGACGGGGCGGGTGCGCTGGTACGCGGCGGGGATCGCGGCGGGGGCGGCCGGGGTGGTGGCGCTGGCGGTATATGGGTGAAACCCGGTTGCCCGATAGGCGTCGCCTACCGCATAACGTTTTGTAACCGCATGTAATCGTGAATGCGATTCGGGCGAACGCCCGACGCACAACTGCGGGATGCACGGATGATCCTGTTCTGGCTGATCGTGGTGCTGCTGGTGGGCGGCGTGCTCGCGTGGATCGCCGAGCGCTGGGGCGCTGCCTGGCCGCGCTGGATAGCCGTGGCGGCGCTCGGCGTCGATCTCGCGCTGCTGCTCGCGTTGTGGATGCAGTATCCGGGGGCGCTGGAGTTCACGGCGCGGGGCGCGTGGCTCGCGGAACTCGCGTGGGAGTGGATACCGCGCTTCGGCATCAGCTTCCATCTCGCCCTGGACGGGTTGAGCCTGCTGCTGGTGCTGCTCACGGTGTTTCTTGGGCTGATGGCGGTGGGGGCGTCGTGGACCGAGATCAACGAGCGCGTCGGCTTCTTCCACTTCAACCTGCTGTGGACCCTGGCGGGCGTGGTGGGCGTCTTCTTCGCCCTGGACCTGTTCCTGTTCTTTTTCTTCTGGGAGGCGATGCTGGTGCCGATGTACTTCGTCATCGGCATCTGGGGCCACGAGCGGCGCGTATACGCCGCGCTCAAGTTCTTCATCTTCACCCAGGGCAGCGGGCTGTTGATGCTGGTGGCGATCCTGGCGCTGGTGCTGGTGCACTACGCCGACACCGGCGTGCTCACCTTCGATTACCTGGACCTGCTGGGCACGTCCATGGCGCCGTCCGTCGCGCTGTGGATCATGCTGGGGTTCTTCGTCGCCTTCGCCGTCAAGCTGCCCGCGGTGCCGCTGCACCCGTGGCTGCCCGACGCGCACACCGAGGCGCCCACGGCGGGCAGCGTCATCCTGGCGGGCATACTGCTCAAGACCGGCGCCTACGGACTGTTGCGCTTCACCGTGCCGCTCTTTCCGGACGCGGCCTTGCGGTTCGCGCCGGTGGCCATGGCGCTCGGCGCCGTCAGCATCCTGTACGGGGCGGTGCTCGCCTTCGCCCAGCGCGACTTCAAGCGGCTGGTGGCCGACAGCAGCATCAGCCACATGGGCTTCGTGCTGCTGGGCGTGTTCGCGTGGAACGAACTGGCCCTGCAGGGCGCGGTGATGCAGATGATCGCCCACGGCATCAGCACCGGCGCGCTGTTCATGCTCGCGGGCGCCCTGCAGCAGCGCCTGCACACGCGCGACATGGACCGCATGGGCGGGCTGTGGTCGGCGGTGCCGCGCATGGGGGCCCTCGGGCTGTTCTTCGCCGTCGCCTCCCTGGGCCTGCCGGGACTGGCCAACTTCGTGGGGGAGTTCCTGGTGCTGCTGGGCAGCTTCCAGGTCAGCGTCGCGTGGACCGTGGTGGCGGCGCTGGGCCTGGTGCTGGCCGTGGCCTACGCGCTGCTCCTGGTGCAGAAGACGTTCCACGGGACGGGCCGTGAGGCGTGGGACATCGCGGATTTCTCCCCGCGCGAGCTGGGGCTCATGTCGCTCATGGCCGTGCTGCTGGTCTGGCTGGGGCTGTATCCGCAGCCCGTGCTCGATACCGCCGGCGCTGCGCTGAGCAGTCTGCAATCGTTCGCCGCCGGGCAGCCGCCGGTGGCGGAGGCGCTGCCATGACGGGCGCCGATCTGGCGGCGCTGCTGCCCCTCATCGTGCTGTCCGGCGCCGTCATCGCGGTGCTGCTGGCGGTGGCCCTGCGCCGCGACCACCGGCTGTCCGCGGCGCTGTCGCTGCTCGGTCTGGTGCTCTCCTGCGCCGCGCTGGCGCCGGCGTCGTCCGTGGCGCCGCGCCAGGTGACGCCGCTCATGGTGGTGGACGGCTACGCGCTGTTCTTCATGGGGCTGCTGTTCGCGGCGGGCATTGCGGTGGTGCTGCTGTCCTACAGCTATTTCGCGGTGCAGCGCGGGCGGCGCGAGGAGCTCTACATTCTGTTATTGCTGGCGCTGCTCGGCGCTGCGGCGCTGGTGTCCGCCAGCCATTTCGCCTCGTTCTTTCTCGGGCTGGAGACCTTGAGCGTCGCGCTGTTCGCGATGATCGCCCATCCCTTGGGGCGCAACGAGCCCATGGAGGCGGGCCTCAAGTACCTGGTGCTGTCCGGCGTCTCATCTGCGTTCCTGGCGTTCGGCATGGCGTTGATCTACGCGGAGCTTGGCACGATGGCGTTTCGCGAGATCGGGGCGCTGCTGGCCGGCGGCGGCGAGTTTCACGAGGCCTATCTGTTGAGCGGCCTGGCCCTGATCGTCGTCGGGGTCGGATTCAAGTTGTCGCTGGTGCCGTTTCATCTGTGGACGCCGGACGTGTATCAGGGCGCGCCGGCGCCCGTCACCGCGTTCCTGTCCACCGTGTCGAAGGGCGCGGTGTTCGCGCTGCTGCTGCGGTATTTCGTCGAAGCGGGCATCCAGCCCTCCGGGTCGGTTCTGCTGATGCTCGGCGTCATCGCCGTGCTGTCCATCCTGGCGGGCAACCTGCTGGCGCTGTTGCAGGACAACGTGAAGCGCATCCTCGCCTATTCGTCCATCGCCCACCTCGGTTATCTCCTGGTGGCGTTTCTCGCGGGAGGGGAGATCGCGGTGGAGGCGGTGAGCTACTACCTGGTGGCCTACTTCGTCACCACCCTGGGCGCCTTCGGAGTGGTGAGCCTGTTGTCCTCGGCCGCCGACGCCAGGGAGTTCGAGGCGCTGGCGGACTATCGCGGCCTGTTCTGGCGCCGGCCCTGGATCGCCGGGGTGTTTACCGCAATGCTGCTCTCCCTGGCTGGCATCCCGCTGACGGTGGGCTTCATCGCGAAGTTCTACGCCATCGCCGCCGGCGTCGACGCCGCCCTGTGGATTCCGGTGGCCGCGCTGGTGATCGGCAGCGTGATCGGGCTGTTCTACTACCTGCGCATCGTCGCCGTGATGTACGGACAGGAGAAAGGACTCGTACTCCACGTCCCCGCCATCTCGCCCGCCGGGAGCCTGCTGCTCGCGG
>JBAYZB010000036.1:0-21930 GCA_041672765.1 Gammaproteobacteria bacterium
CGAGAAACGAAGCAAATTCCAATTCGAAAGGATTGTCGCCAATAATTTTATTGAACACCGATTTTTTAGGAATAATAAATGGTTGGTTTTCTGCAATTTTAGGTTTCGATAATTTAAGCGAAATGTAGTTTTTTACTTCAGTAGTTCCTTTGTCGGTTACAGTTAATTCGTCAATTGCTTTTTTAAAGGTTGTTTTTAAAATTTCTTTGGGTTGAACTTCCGAAAGATTTCGTAAAGTTTGTGCATCGCTCAATTCAACTTCTTTTGTGAAGAGTTTATATTTGATAAAACTTTCAACTTTAGGATATAGAATATCAAAACCACTTACCAAGCGGCTGTCTTTAAGAATCGAGGCGGTAAAAAATCCAATAACATTTCGATAATCAGGGACGGTATCTTTAAAAATGGTTTTGTGCGAAAAATCGCCTTCAATATCGTTAAATACAATTTCTTTCAATTCATCGTTGTTGAATTTTTTGATTGGAACTTTTTCGTTTTTTAAGCTACCTACATCAATTAATTCAAGATTTTTAAATTCCCGATAAATGCGAGGGCTCATTTGCGGAATTGGAATATCTAATTTGTCCAAATCTTTATTCGGGTTTTCCTTGTCAACCTCCACAATAACAGGCGATTTTCCTTTTGTACCTTTACCCATTGGGCTGTATTGAAATTCAACACCTTCGGTTTTTAAACTTTCAACAAACTCCAAAAATGCAGGAGTACCAACAACAACCAAATTTTCTGGCGTATCTAACGAAAACATTTTTCGCAAGCCTCTGCCTATGGTTTGTTCGGGTAATATTTTAGAATCGGCACCAAACGGACGTAAACCAACAACAGTTGAAACATTTCTTACATCCCAGCCTTCACGAAGCATTAAAACTGAAACAACCGCTTTGTATGGCGAATCATCTTTGTCGATACTATCGGCTGCTTTACGCAGTATTTCTAATTCTTCTTTTGCTTTTTTTGTGGTTGCTGTTTCCTTTATTTCACCTGAGTTGTTAGTGTGAATAGTTAAAACTGCATTTTTCATTTTTGGATAATTACTTTCCAAAAAAGCTGCTGCCTGGTCTGCTTCTTTGGTGCTCATTGTCATTACAAAAAGAATAGGCGTTTTTTGGCTTTTCAACTCTTCGTATTGCTGTTCCCATTCCAAATAGCCTAAATGAATGTAATCGCGATAGCGTTCAATAAAATCAGAAGAACCTTTCTCTTGAATTTTTTGTCGAGAAGCCTCATCAGGTAAAACAGGCGACTTAACTACATTTTGTTTTATAGCTTCAACCAAAGGATAATCGCAAATAGTTTGAACGAAAATTGCACCATTGTTGTGTTTTGGAGTTGCAGAATAATCGGCTTGCAAACTTAACCCATTACTGTTTTTTAGTTTTAATTTATTGCTTATGTCTTCAATACTCTTAAACCAAGCCAATGCACTATCGTGAATATGATGCGCTTCATCGTTAAGCACAACCAAATTTTTAATCTTATCGCTGCGCAATACTTTACCCAAATCCAAACCTTTTGAGGTATCAGCATCGGGTTTTGGTTTAAGCCCTAAGAAAGTGTCCTCAAAACTTTGTTCAGATTCTTCGTTTAAAAATACTCTATGAATGTTGGTAAGAAAAATATTTCCCGATTCGGTTATTGGTTTTAGTTCGTCCTGTATGTGTAAGGTTAATTGAAAATCGTTTTTCCAGTCTCTGTCGGCATATCCATTTTCAGGAATAAAAGGCTCGTCAAAAAACATTTTTAAACCGTCAAAATCCTTTCGTAAACGATTCAGAACAATAATGTTTGGTGCAATAACCAAGAAGTTTTTTGAAAGTAAACTGTCTGTTTCGTAAAGTTTATGGAAGTAACTCCAAACCAATGTCAAACCCATAACTTTTGTTTTACCTGCACCTGTTGCCATTTTTACAACATACCGCGTCCAGTTTTCATCAAACATACCTGTACTAACGCGACCAGAAGAATCAAAGCGCATTAGTTCGTATTTGTCTTTAGCTTTTGCCACTTCATACAAATAGATAATTGATTCTATAGCTTCACGTTGCGAAAAGAAAAAACAGAATTTTGATTGTCCGATTAAATGTTCTTGATTAAACCAAAAATTCATCAACAGTTTTGAAGTTTCAGAAGCACCTGCATAATCTTCATCTCTCCATTTTTCAACTGCTAAACGTATTTTATAAACCAACGGTGGCAACAACTTTTCGTAAGCATTTTGAAACATGTCCATTTGGCTTTGTGTTGGTGCCCACCTTTCGCTGGGTATCAATATTTTGAAAGGGTCTGAGAATTTCATATTTCTAAAAATCAATTTATTAATTTGCTAAAATACAATTTATGCTTCTGCTAATTTTTACTTTTCTAAATTTTTTGTCAACGAGTTTTCAAGGGTGGTGGGTGGGCTTGGGTGCGTTGGGAAGAAAACAGCTCTTTTGCAAACATTGGTTGTGTGTCGGTTTGTGCGGTTTGCAAATGTGCTGTTTTGTGCGTGGGCATTTTCTTTGATTTTTTTTAAGTTGTAAATTGTCTGCTGTGTCGTTTTTACACTTGGCGGTAACGGTTGGCGGTATGAAACGTTGGAGATTGCGGGCTACTTTCCTGTCGAGTTACACCGAACTTGATGCGGGGCAGGACGCTCGCATAACCACTTAAACCCCAATGTTTTATACTGCGTGTTAGGCAACGTTAATTTTTCTTTTTCTCTTTCTCTTGTCTAAAACTGTAAATATTATCATTAGTATAGTAGCAATTAATGCCATTACAGAACCAAAATAAAACGGAGCATTTGAATTGACCCTATCATACAGTAATCCTGCAATTAAACTCGCAGGTAATAAAGTAATACCAAGTATAGCATGATAAATGCCAAACCCAGTTCCTTTCAATTCTTTGCTAACAATGTCAGAAATAATTGCTTTTTGGCTGCCATCAGTCAATGCACTGTAAAATCCATACAGCATAAACAATAAAATAAAAATATTTATACTATTGAATCTGCCGAAAAAATAATAAACAATCGCATATACTAAAAAACCCAGAATAATCAATTTTTCACGACCAATTCTATCCGATAATTTTCCAATCGGTATGGCAAGCAATACAGATACTGTATTAAATATCATATATACAAAAGGAATGTATGATTTATCTATACCAGTTTCGCTGGTTTTTACAAGCAACAATGCATCTGCCGAATTACCAAGAGTAAATACGAAAATTATAATAAGAAAGAAATAGAACTTTTTGGGTAAATATTTTAAAGAAATCTTATTCGTAGTTTCTTTTTTTTCTGCCTTTGCCTCTTTTATGAAAATAATAATCGTTAATACACCAAGAATTGCAGGAATTGTTGCCAATAAAAATATGTAAGAATAATTTAATGGAAAAATAGATAGCAATAAAAAAGCAATCAAGGGACCAACAATAGCCCCACTATTATCCATTGCTTTCTGAAACCCAAAAGTTTTACCAGCTTCTTTTTTTTTTATTGAGCCACTTATAAGGCTGTCTCGTGGTGCTGCTCTTAACCCTTTTCCAATACGTTCAAAAAACCGAAAAAATAAAATCTGAATTGGTACTCTTGCTAATGCATATAAGGGAGTTATAATGGCTGTAATGCCATATCCAATAATCATGAATGGCTTGTTTTTACCAATCTTATCACTCCAGTATCCCGAAATTACCTTTAATAAAGATGCTGTACTCTCTGCAATTCCTTCAATTAACGAAATCGTTGTTTTAGATGCTCCTATCGATAATAAAAATAGAGGCATAACACTATATACCATCTTGGTAGAGGTGTCAGTGAAAAAACTTGTTAGTCCTGTAAAAAAGGTGTTTTTTTCTAATCCAAATATTTTTTTATTTTTATCCATTATATCGCTCGCTGGTGTCATTTTTTAATGTTGCCTAACGGATGGCGGTATGGTTAGTTGCCGATTTCGAAGCACTTTCCTATCAAGTTACAACTACTTTTGATAAGACCTGTGCCGCTCGAATACCCACTGCACCGGCAATTAACTATACCGCGTGTTGGCAACTGGTGTTCATTCATATCCACCTGTTTTTCATTTATTTAGCTTTTATTTTTCTTGTCATCGTCAATATGCACCAACCTATCCACGAAGCACAAATTTATTTTGTTTTTTTGAGCGTGGACAATCCTAAAACCGTCCTGAAAGGCGGTTGCTTGGGCTGGAGAGGCGGAAGCTCTTTTGCAAGCCTTTGGTTGGAGCGTTGGCTCGTGCGGGGTTGCAAATGTGCTTACGGCAGTGTGTAGGGCATATTTGATTTAACATTAAAAACTATATTTCAATTTTAACATAAACATATTGTAATCCTTCAGATTCGAAAACAAATTATCTCCTTTGCCATCAAAAATTGTGGTTGCTAAAGTGATTTCTGAATTAATAGTGGCTTGGTAAGCAATCTCAGGCATATACACAAGGGCATAATTATCTTTTATATTATTCCAGTCTGTAACTATGAAACCACCACCAATAGGAGCTACTTTTAACTTTTCATTGAAAAATTTCTTTTCGTACCGTAAAAAGAAATAGTCATTCAGGTTTTCGGCTCCTCGTTCGTGAATAAACCCGTGCATGTATTGAAGATTAAGATACGAACCATCCGCAAAATTGTAATCGCCACCAACAACAAATTTAATGTAAGGCTTTGTTTTGTCTAAAATTAATGAATCCTGAGTTACTGGAACGGGTGACAGCGGATAAAAAGCAGACAAATCATTGGTCATGATTACGTCTTCATCGGGAATAAATGCTGCTGCCTCGGCCCAAAAACCAATACCTGCAATGCTTGTAGCCAAATCTGCACCAATAATATGTGTTCTTGCAAATGAAAGCTGAGAATTGATAGTTATTCCGCCAAACGCATCAACAGGGATAAAAGTATTTCTTGTGGAGAAAGGTAATCCGTCATATCCCCAAACATAGCTCAGGGAAAAATCAACACCTTTTGCAAAACCTTTGAATTTTAAACCCGCTGTTGAACTTTCTCCCAAATTATAGCGCGGCATCATTAAAGTATCAGATAAACCTTTTAAGACCATGCCTTGTGGTAATTCTAAATTAGGGGAGAGTGCGTTTGCAAAAATACCAACAGGCATATTCGCAGGTTGGAAAAAAGGAATAAAAATCCCTTGAAGCGAGAAGTCACTGTTTATGTAGTAATTTAGGTTAATAGCATCAGAACCACGACGACGACCAAAATCTAAAATGTCTTCCAAATCTAATGGATTAAGGTTGTCTGTTGGATTTAATTTATCGGCAGTTCCCCAAACAATGCGTTGACGACCAATGGTAACATCTAAATTTTCAGTAAGAAAACCGTATAACTGAACATACGCTTCCCTGATTTCAAGATTATAAGGGTCAATAATCCCTTTATTATAAAGGTCAGATGATGAATTAATACCGGGCAGGCCAATATTACGCAACCAGACTTCGCTGTAAAATTTTGAATTATCGGTAATTCTTTTGTCAAGTTTTAAAGTCAGACGGTTTTCGTTCCAAGCCCAATCGTTGGGTGATTTAAGTAAAAAACGTTGGTCGGTTAAAAGTTCACCTGACAGTTTAAGGCTGTTATCTTCCTGTGCATTAGTTACGCTTGAAACGGAAACAAGCAGAAGCATAGAAAAAAATAAAATTCTTGTTTTCATAAATCTATATTTTTTTTGATTTGATTTCTAACGATTTTTGTTAACAAATTAAAGCTGTTAAACGCCGCCAATGCAATTTGATGCCCCTCCAAAACAAATTCTTTTATTGCTTGCGATTTGCCATTGGCTTTATCAAATTTCGTTGGGTGCTTTAACCCTTCAAGCATAGTATATTTAACACTTTTTTCATGTGCTTGAAAGTAAAGATTGATTAAGGTTTCCACACCGAATTTTGAGGTTTTCATTTCCTCCAAAATTGGCATGATATCTTTCTTCAACATAGCCCTTTCGCCAGTAAACGATTTGAACGGGTTGAATTTATAGTTAATCAGGGTTTCTGTTGCCTGCCCCAAAACCATATCGCACTCATTGTTGAAAATAGGTGTGAGTAACTGTTCAAAATGCTCTTCCTTTAAGTTGGATAAGTCGGCATCTATGAAAACGATTATCTCACCTGTTGAATTTTCAACGCCTGTTGCCATGGCATAACCTTTCCCTTTATTCTCAGGTAGTGCTATATATTTAAGTGTGGACAAATTCAGAAGTTCGGTTAAAATTTTGTCTGTACCATCTGTTGAGCCGTCGTTTACAACAATTACCTCGTCATAGAAGTAATCGTACACGGTTGTTACCACTTCTTTAACCGTTTTTTCCTCGTTGTAGGCGCAAATTATTGCTGATATTTTTCTCATAATTTAACCCCCTTTTTTATTTGCCGTTCAATAACTTTTAGCAATAAATCATAATTCTTCATAGCTGTGTAGGCAATTTCCCAACCCTCGTTGATATAGCTTGTTGTGGCTTTTAATGTAGTCATTTTCTTATATTTATCGTTATGCTTCATTTCGGCGAGCCGAAGGAATTTTAAGGATTTACCCAGAGATATGTAGAAGAAGTAAAGGAGCGTTTCGACACCGAAACGTGATTCCTTCATTTTATCAAGTATGGGTGAAATATCTTCTTTAAGTAGAGCCCTTTCGCCTGTTAAAATCTTTAATGGATTTACTTCCTGACTTAAAATATTTACGGTAGAATAACCCAAAACCATATCGCACTCATTGTTTAATAAGGGTGCTACCAATTGGGTAATGTAGCCGGAGGGTATAGTTCTTTGGTCGGCATCAATAAAAACCATAATGTCGAAAATAGCATTCTCAACAGCTATAGCCATTGCATACCCTTTCCCCTTATTTTCTTCCAGATGAATGGCCGTTATTTCAATTTCTTTTCTCAGTGCTTCAATTATTTCCTTGGTGTTATCGGTAGAACCATCGTTAACAATCACTATTTCGCTGACTATAACAGCCTTTGAAACAGACAGGATAACCTCTTTGATGGTTTTCTCTTCGTTATATGCACATATTATCGCCGAAACTTTTTTCATTGCTATGAGTTTAAATTATAAACCTGTTCCTTTACAAGCTGAGCCCATTCAAAATGAGTTTTAGACTTGTCAAATGTTTGGTAAGTGATTGGTTTTCCAATTTTCATCTTTATTGTTTTGTTTCTCTTGGTAAAAATTTCATGAGGTAAAAGAACCAGCTCAAGGTTTGATTTTATTCTCAGAAGCTTTCTTCCAACATAGATGAAATAGAATAAACGGGAATTTTGGCCATAGAAAAAAATTGGCACCACATTTCGTTGATGTTCAATTGCCTTAGAAATAAAAGCCTTCTGCCAATCCCTGTCCTCAATTTTTCTTTCTTTTATTCTTGAAACCAGGCCGGCAGGAAAGTGAGTGATGGGCAGATTGTATGCAAACACTTTTTCCAGCTCCAGAATATACTGCTTTGGATTCTTTCCGAAAACATTTACCGCAGCAATTTTTGACTTTAATTGTGGTATTAGCATAAACGCTTCGTTACCTATAGCCCGGAAATCGCCATACTTGTTGACGACCGTTTTTGTTAGTACCAGACCGTCAACAAAACCAAAGGGATGGTTTGCTACAAAAAAGCATTTCCCGTCTTCGGGTAAATTCTCCATGCCTTCAATTTCAATCTTAATGTTTAGTTCATCTTTTATTTTTGACAGAAATTCAACACCCTCGTAATCAGCATAAGCAGAAAGAATTCGATTTATCTCATTTTGTCTGATAATTAGTTTAATCAGATAAATCATAAAGTTGGGTAAGCGTTTCAGCAGCTTTGAATCGCTTTCTTTTATAAGCCTGTGAATATTGATATATTCTTTTGTTGCATTCATTTCCTTATCGATTTTCCCTAATAATTTGTGATTGCCTCTTTTGCCGCACTTTCTCCTAACTCTATCAGTTCTTTTGCTTTGTAAAAGTCAAAAGTGCTGGCGGAATCGTGGGGAATGTTTATCACCAAATCGGGTTTATGTTTTTCAATGTTTAATTCTGCAATTTTTTGTATCATTGCCGATGTCGTACTGCTTAAAAGGGAGTAATATCCTTTGCTGCTCTTGTCTCCCGTTGAAATTAAGGTTAACAAGGGGTTTATCAACCTGTTTAAATATCCATTGTCGATATTTTTTTCATTTGGAATATCAACCTTTTTCTCACCGTATAGATTCACTACAATTAGGATATCACCATTTTTTCGGCGTACATGTTCGATAGGAATTGGATTTAGAATACCACCGTCAACAAGAATGGTATTGTTATATTTTACCGGTGTAAAAACAGCCGGAATTGCAACAGATGCCCTGACAGCCTCATAAAAACTTCCTTTGGTAAAAACTACTTCTTTTTCGTGGAGTATATCAGTAGCAACGGCAGCAAAGGGGATGGGCATATCTTCAATATTCATATCGGGGATAAATGTCTTCATTTTATCAAAAACCCGCTCACCCTTTAATAAACCATTAGAGGCAATTGTAAAATCCATAAAGCCCCAGATATCCCTTTTGTTAAAGGAGCTTACCCACTTGGTATATTCCTGTATTTTTCCCATGGCGTAAAGCCCTCCCATAACCGCTCCTATGGAAGAGCCTGAAACGGATGTAATGGTAAACCCGTGTTTTTCCAGTTCTGAGATAACCCCGATATGGGCAAGACCTCTTGAGCCCCCGCTTGATAATACCAATGCTACATTCTGTTTCATATACTCTATACTTTTAATTCAAGTGAAAAATTTTCAGGATATTTTGCGGTAACATCTTTATACATAAGGTTTATTTGTTGCATTACGGTTTCAATATTTTCAATATCATCAATTACTCCCTTTATACCAATTTCTTTTTTCTGATAATCCAGATAACTTACTACAATAGGAACTTTCGCTTTAAATGCAATATAATAGAAGCCCTTATTCCACTTGATAACTTTTTTTCTTGTCCCTTCCGGCGAAATAATTGCATGTACGGATTGAGATTCTTGAATTATTTTAGAAATCTTGCAAATAGTATTTTCACCTTTTACACTGCGAACTGCAACAGAACCATACCATTTCATTAAGATATTCATCGGAAAAAAGAAAAGTTCTTTTTTTGATAAAATGATATGGTTAATGCTTATCTCATTTAGAAATAATTTGCCATACAAAGAATCGTAATAACTAGTATGCGGTGCAAAAATGATAACACATTTATTAAGGGTTGGAAAATCACCGACAATTTTCCAACCCAAAACTTTTGTCAAAATGTACCCTGAAATGGTTTTCATTCTCAACAACCAATTATTGTTTTAGCTTCCTAACAGTAAAATCATCGTCTGTCAACCCCGTGTCGTATTTCACATCCGACATCTGCATTTTGGTTTTGTGGTTTTTCTTTAAATCAGTCATTTCAATTTCAGCGGCATTCCAATAATTGCCAATCTTTTTGAAAGTGTATTTTGCTTCTTTTATTTTGGTGTTTCCCTTGTCGTAATATTCCATTGATACGGGATAATAATCTGTTTTATTTACCTGTACCATTACTTTTGAATAATCCGATTTACCACCGATAGGAGTTAATTCCAATACATATACATTGCCTTCAGTTTTTACTAATTTTGGGGTGTACTTTATCGAGAATAGCACAGACTCCATATCGTCATAAGAAAAATCGGTACCTGCAAAGTTTTGATTTTTAGCGCTGGTTGCAATTCTCCTTTCTTTTCCAAAGGCAGGTAAATACAAATACATCACATCATCGGGCAATGATAAAACGGAGATTCCGGCTTGTGAGGCAGGGGAAGTAAAACGAAATATACGCTTGTCGTTACCTTTCTGTTGTACAGTGGCTTCACGGATTTCCTCTTTCCCATTTTTGTCAATCAGAATAATTTTATTTTTCCCTGTCATGTCTTTGGGAGAGTACATCACATCGTCCATTTTTTTAAGGATTGTACTTGCGTCTTGCGCATTGGCAGAAAAAATACCTCCTGCTACGATAATAGCGGTCATTACCGCTGTTTTAATTCTTGATTTCATACTTTTTATTTTTAATTGTTAATGATTATTTGCTATTATTTTACGTTTCCTGTTCACAAGGATTAAAATAACCGGTAATAGCGTTAAAGCCCCAAACCCGGAGCCAAACATGCTTATGGCAACCAGTAAGCCGAAATTTTGCAAGGGCACGATTTGCGAAAACAGAAGCACTAAAAATCCGGCTGATACCGATATGACATTGATAATTACAGCCTTCCCACTTAGCAATATGGTTTCTTCTATGGCTTTTTCAGCATCCCCGTGGCTTATCAAATGCTTATTGAAACCGGTTATAACATGAATGGAATAATCGATGCCTATACCCAAGGCAATGCTGGCCACAAGTACAGTTGCAATATCGAGGGGGATACCTGTGATACCCATGAACCCGAATAATACAATAATAGTGGCAACAACGGGTATGGCGGCAAAAATCCCTTTTGAAGCGGAGCGCAATATCAAGCCCACAATAAGTACAACCATAATAATGGCTATCAACAAACTGTTATACTGGCTATTTATCAAACTACTGTTGAGCTTAACATACACAGAAGGCATCCCGGTCAATTCAATTTTACAATGTTCGTTTGGGTTATCCTCGATGAACCGGTTCATTTTTGCAGTAAACACCTCAAGTTCTTTACTGTCAACCGATGCAAATTTCGATTGGATAATTCCTTTGGTTAGGTCATTGTTCACTAGTTGGGGCATAACCTCCTGCCCATCGAGCAGAAACCATAATTGTTCAATTTTTGCCTTGTCATCGGGAATTTTTTTACCCTCGCCCATGGCATCGTTCATTTGTTCAATCAAGTCTGCTACCGACTGTGTTATTTCAATATTCGGGTCCTCCTTCATGAAATGTTCGGTACTAATCATCATCTTCAGCACCTCTGGACTTTGCATATCTCCTTCAAAAACAACAAATACCGGTAACGAGCCGCCAAATTTTTTCTGCATAACATCCTCTGCAATCCTTGTTGGATTATCTTTCTTAAAATAGTCGGCCATGTTAACGCTGGTTTTTATCAACATTAGGCCACCAATGCATAACATTAGCAGAACTCCCCAACCTGTAAGTGTATATTTGGGATGTTTAAACAGAAATTTTACCAAGGGCAGTAGAATTTTGTGAGTTAATATGGTTTGCTTTTCTTCGGATTCAATAGCTGTTTTTTTGCCATACATTGAAAGTCCAGAGATAAGTGCGGGAACAAAAAATAGGGATAGTATTAAAGCGATTAATGTACCAACCGCAGTAAATATTCCGAAGTCTTTAATCATGGTGAGGTATGCCCCAAAAACAAATGATACAAATCCAATGGCAGTGGTTACTGCTGCCAGTATTACAGGAATCAGAATATATCTAAGTGCTTGAACTAATGCCTGTTTTCTGTCTGCAAGTTTATTGTGGTTAATACTATTGAGCACATGAATTGTATAAGCACTTCCTACAGCAAGCAGCACAACCGGAATTATATTTGAGATAATTGTCAACTCATACCCGGTTACTGCCATTAAGCCCATTGTCCAAATAACGGCCAAACCTGCTATGAGCAACGGCAACAATACCCCTCTAAAAGATTTAAAACTCAACAATAAAATAATGGCTATTACGAGGAAAACGATGGGAACAAGCCATACAATATCCGAAACAATCAAATCGTTAATGTCGTTCATCATCATGGGGAGACCGCCAAAATAAGTTGTCTCGGGCAAATCCAATGCTTCAATTTTATCCTTAATTTCTTTTGCAACAGCCTGTTTATCTCCCTCGGGGAGAAGTGTAAACATTATTGCGGTTGCCGTTCCATCCTCTGAAACAATAGCTCCCCTGTACATCTCTTTGGAGAAAACATAGTTTTTCAGGCTGTCTAACTGCGATTGCTCAACGGGCAAATCATACTCATCAACCAGCTTGCCGATTTCAATACCCCATTCAGAGCTTTTGATATCGAGAATATTGGTTAAGCTTGTAACGGTTGAAACCCCACTGGTATATTTTATGCTATCGGTAATTTGCTTTATATGCTGAATGACTTCTGCTTTAAAAACATCATTTGTTTCCAACACAATCATTCCCATATCATTTCCGCCAAACTGTGTTCCTATCTCCTTGTACAACCGGGCAACAGGGTCATCATCGGGCAAAGAGCTTATTATATCAGCGTTTATATGCAAGTCTTTTGCCTGATAACTAAAGAATACGGTTAAACCTACAACGGCTATAATTATAAGCCATTTAAATTTCACTATGCCATCTGCGAATCTGTTCATATTTTGTTGTTTTAAAATTAATTATACTTAAATCGTTTTATAGTCAGTTTTAGTGCAAAAAAAATTATCGAGATAAACCTTTTGTGAGTATTCCAATTAAACCTTCAAAATGAGGAGCGTATTTCACATATTTGTTCTGTAGAAAAAAGGGTATCTCAAGCCCTTTTATAACCATAATGAATACGTCTAACAAAACATCAATATCTCCAATAATAGCAAATTCACCCCTCTCAACACCTTGAAGGATTAACTTTTTCAGGTTTTCTTTTTCCCATGCATCTAATTCAGTCCGTAAATCATCAATGAAATGAAAATGTTCAAAAAAATCAGCTTTTAGCGTTTCATGATAATTTGCAGCAGAATTTAGAATCTCCATTCTTTTAACGAGATATTTTTTTACCTTTTCCGTAGAAGTCAAATCAGGATTATTAACAATAAAAGACAGCTGATTTTTCAGGTTTATCATTTCAATTGATACTACCTCCCTAAATAAATCCTCCTTGCTTGCAAAATGATAATATAAGGAACCTTTGGCTTTCCTCGCAATTTTAGCGATTTCATCCATTGAAGTTTTATGGAACCCAAAGCGACTGAATAGCTTATTCGCAACGCTTAAAATTGATTCTTTGGTATTATCAATGCTCATATCAAATTTGTACTAAAATTGTTTTACGGTACAAAGATTGATATATTTTTCTATAATCCAATCTTTTTTTTGCATAAATTAACGAATGTTTTATCGTAGCAGTAGTGTGGTGGGAAGATTGCACTCTTTTGCAAATTTTGGTTTACGTGCGGCTGGTGCGATTTGCAAATGTGTGCAATGTGGGTTGGGGTTTCATTTCATTTTCTTTTGAGCGTCGGAAAAAAACAAAATAAATTCCATCAAATTAGTACTGTCCTGTCAAAAAGCTAAATCCTTTCTTATTTCAATTTTGTCGTTATCGTAACTAGCTGTCGGGTTGTCTTTTTTTACACTTGTTGCCAACGGATGGCGGTATGGTTAGTTGCCGATTTCGAAGCACTTTCCTGTCAAGTTACAACTACTTTTGATACGAGCTGTGCCGCTCGAATACCCACTGCACCGGCAATTAACTATACCGCGTGTTGGCAACTGGTGTTCATTCATATCCGTCTGTATTTCATATATTTAGCTTTATTTTCTTGTCATTATCAATCTGCACGAACCTATCTACAAAGTACAAATTTATTTTGTTTTTTTGAGCGTGGGCAATCCCAAAACCGTCCTGAAAGGCGGTTACTCGGGCAGGAGAGGCGGAAGCTCTTCCCGCAAACTTTGGATTTGGTTTGGCTTTGAGCGGTTTGCGGGATGTGCTTACGACTGTGGGATGGCTAATTTGTCAAGTTAATTACAGCAAAATACTCACCGCATACATAGTCTAAATCTCTAATTAAGTCTAAATAATTATTTTCCAGTTGCAACAATGTTTCATGCGTTGATACCAGTGACCTGAATGCCTGGATATAATTATCAACACTTTCCTCTTGTAGCAAATACGATTCTTTCTTTGTTGCATAAATTCGTTTCCACGATTGCAAACTGGTCGTTGTACTAATCATTTGCTCTTTTTTCTTGGTAAGCGCATCTTTAAGCTGAAGAATATCTGACTTAATTAGTTTTCTGCGGTCGGCAATAGTGTAATCAATAGCATTAATATCGGCCTGAGCTTTTGCTATGGTGTGCCTGAGTATTTTGGGGTCGTTTATCTTGATTTTAATACCCGCATCAGCCGTAAGAAAATTGCCCTGTCTCACGTTGCCAGTGAATTCATAAAAATTATACCTGCCCCCTGTAGTTGCATAGATATCCCACTTTCCTTTTTCTGCCAGCCTCTTTTTTTCTTCGGCATTTTTTTTAATAATACCCAATACTTTAAATTCGGTGTCATTATTTAAGGCTTTGTTAAAAATGCTATCAGTAATTTCGTCGATGTAGTATTTACCAACATATCCGGGTTCGTTAAAATTTATTTCTATTTTTGTTAGCTGGCCTAACTGAATTTGTTCAACATTCATATAACGTTGCATTTGGAGCTGCAACGAATATAAAGTAATCTCAAAACCAGTAATTTTTGAATTGAGGTTTGTTATTTCGCCACTAATTTGTTCCCTGTCTGAATTTGTTGTGGTAATACTATCATCCTCTAATAGGTTAATTAATTCTTTGCGATATTCAATCAGCATTTCATAAATTTTTATTCTGGGAACCAGGTCATAATATTGTTCCAGGGCGTTGAGGATATTTTCCCGGACAGCATCAACATAATCGAGGTTTTTTGTATAAAGCTCGTTTTCCTCAAATGTCCTTTTTATAATTCTTTCCAATGTTCTGGAAGAAGAAAAAAGCGGAAAGCCAATTTCTGTTTCAATGAAATTTATCGTGCCGTGACCCGTGTTTTGCTCCCAGTCGTTATAAGTTCCCAACGCCACACCAATTGACGAACCGTCAAAGAAATCTTTTTTCATCCCTGCAGTCATATCAGAAGCATAGTCACCATCTGAGTTTGCACTAAATTTTGGAGCAACTATTAATGGGTTAAACTGGGTGTATTCACTTTCAAATAACTTAAAATTGCTCTTTGCCGATTCCAATTCGTAGTAGGCTGCTTTAATTCTGTCGTTTTGGTTGTAAGTTAACCTGATAATATTTTCAGGATTTAACATCAAGTCTGCTTCAATGCTGATTTGCGAGAATGATACCCGAGCAATCAATAAAAAAGTGGCAAAAAGTGCAATACGCATATTCATTTTTTAAATTTTTCAGATTATCAATAATTTAGGATAATTAATTAAGTTTTTCCTGATGAACAAAAAACTAACAATTATTCAATTTGAATTTTCAAATCGTCAAAGTAAGTAACCGCATCCGCTTTTGTCCAAAAACCCACTTTGCCGGCATTAGTAAAAGTTTTGTCCTGCACTTTAAAAATCTCTTTTCCGTTAAGAAATACCGTAAACAAATCGTCTTTCACCAACAATTTCAAAGTATTCCATCCTGTACCCAACGATGGTACATCCACGCCATAGGTCTTTCCTTTACCCACCAATGGCAGGTCGGTGCGTTTGCCATTCTCCACTTTATACAATACTACATTGTCTTCAAGCGGATTGGCACGCACCACATAATAGTTGTTTTTATCCGTAAATCGCCAAACAAAGCCGCCCCCTTGGTCGTGATTGCCTTTAACACCTTTTAGCCGAACAGTGAGTTCTATGTCTTTGGCTGAAATTTCATCGTTAACAATTACATTAAAATGGCCGTTGGGATTGTCGCTGTACAGTTGGCCCAATACTTTATTTCCCTGGTCATCCAATACTTTCCAATCGGTACTGCCTTGTCCGGTATAGAATTGAGACCAACCCGAAGGTAATTCTCCCGGTAATCCATTTTCAAAGCTGATAAGGGTGTCTTTAACTGTATTGGTAATAGAAGTTGGATTTTCAACAGTTTTATTCTTTGGAGTATTGCTATAAGCCATAATGCAGATAAGTGCAAAAAAAACAATCATTGGTGTTTTCATATCATTCGTTTTTAAATTTATTTTCTAAGAGTTTTTCTTTAAATTCTGACTTAAAGGTATAAGCAAAAATCAGCATAACTGCCCTTGTATCTACTTTCCGATAGTGTGTATATTCAAAATTGCTGCCAGAAACAGTAGATTCACTGCGCTGTGTATCAAATATATCGGTTACTGTCAAAGCCAAACGCCCCTGACCTTTTAAGATTTTTTGCTGAAACCCAAGGTCAATAAAATAAACTTCCTTTATAATGCCTTGTGGAATGACAATGGGCGATGTATAATTAGTTGTGATTTGAAACCTGCCGTTTTTCCAAACATCAAAATTGTTGATGAATTTAGCGTATCCTGACAACAAATTTTCCGGGGCATTTTGCAATTTGGCACTTGGTTCAATTCTTTGTTCGTATATTGATGCATCAAGATTTATTTTCCAAAAATTAATCGGGTTATAAGTAAAAAAAGCTTCTGCCCCATAAGTGTAAGAATTGCCAAAATTTTCAGGCCTTGTGGTGCTGACCCCGTTATTGTCGATAGTGGTATAAGGGAAAATACTGTTGCTCGTCAGGCGGTAAAACAAGGAAGTCGTAAGGCTTGCCTTTTTAAAGGTTTGATTTTGTGTTAATTCAAATGAGTGTGAAATCTCAGGCTGAATATCGGGATTGCCCGACCAAACGTTCAGCGAATCGGTAATATCAATAAAGGGACTGTAATCACCGATAGAGGGTCTGTTTATTCGCTTGCTGTAAGCAAGTTTGAACGAATTTCTTTTGGGTGTGTAATAAATTAACGATGCCGATGGATAAAGTTGAAAATAGTTATTAGAAAAATTGTACGAAGACTGAACATTATCGCCTGTATTCAAAACCTGTTCAGGTCTGATGCCGAAGTGATATTTCAATTTCGGCTCTTGTTGTGTACCTGTCCAACCTGTGTATTGCAGATAAAGAGCATGAATTTGTTCGTTGAATTTAAAAATATCGGTGTGAGATAAGTCGGTTATAAAACTGCCGTTTTGTTGGTTTGAACGAAGATAATCATCATTGATAAACCTAAGCGTGGTTTTATAACCGGTTTCAAATAATCCTGATTCTTTTATCGGATGCAAATAGTTTATCGAGAAATTAGTCAGGTTGGCATCTTCGTAAAAATGTGTTTTCTGTAAAAACGGGCTGCCTATCTCTGCGTTTTCCTCCGATAAGCTTTGAGTAGAGATGTCGGTGTTTTCCCTGTTGTATTCAATGGCAGAATTTGCATCTATGGAAAGTACCCTGTTCTGAATGAAATTTCTCGTATAATTGAACAAGAGTTCGCCAGTTTGGAAACGTCTTATTTCGTTTGAAAATCGGCTGTTACGGCTTGTAAAGTCATGCAATGATGTTTCTGTGGTGCTAACAATGGTTTCATAATTATCTTGTCCTTCAAAAAGCCAAATCCCTTCCAATTTAAAACTGTTTTTAGAATTTGGGGTATAGCCCACATTAAACCGTGCCGTTTGGGTTTGTATGGTACGTTCGTCTTCCCGTGGCTGTGATAGAAAATGGTTATCGTCAGAATCGTATTGAACACGCTGTTTGTTTACCGTGCGTGTTCTGGTAGTAAACCAATTGTCGTAAGCCAGGCCTAAATCCCATTTGTTTGTATTATGATTAAAAAGGAAGGAGCCATTTAAGCGATAGCGTGCTCCAAAACCGCCTCCTAAAGCTGCCGCTCCGTTTGTGCCAAGGTTTGTATTATTTTTAAGTACAATGTTTATAATTCCACTTTCGGCATCGGCATCGTATTTTGCAGAAGGATTTGTAAGAATTTCGATACGCTCGATGGTACTTGCCGGGATTTGTTCCAAATTTGTAACTCTGTCCACTCCACCAATAGCCGAAACCCTGCCGTTTATCATTATCAAGGGGGTTTTTCCACGCATAGTTAAATTTCCTTCCATATCAACCTGAACCCCGGGCATATTTTTCATTAAGTCGGCTGCCGTACCGCCAATTTGTGTCAAATTTTCCGATGCGTTCACCACAATTCCCTCATCTGTTCTCTGAATCAGGTTGCGAAAAGCTGTTATTTCAATAGCGTTCAATGCGATTGCATCCTGTTTCATTATAATGGTTCCCAAATCTATATTTTTGCTTACATCGTCAAGTATTACTGTTTGTTGATGATTTAAGAATCCGATAAACCGAAACTGAATAAAATATTTACCAAGGGGGACATTCGTTAAATCAAAACTGCCCGTATTGTCTGTAACCGTTCCGTTAACGATAGTCGTTGAATCGTTAACGGAAGTAAGAAAAACATTGACAAATTCAACAATATTGTTTTCGCTGTCTAATACTTTGCCTGATATGCTTCCTGATTTTTGCCCAAAAGCCAATACATGTATTAACAGCATTAGTGTAATTAATCCATATCTCATAAATCAACAATTATTTTGTATTTGCCACCCACAAACGTTTTGGGTTTTTCCCAACCGGAATAGTCGCCACCACTTTCCAATTTGCAACATCAATAATACTGGCATCATTTGATGAAGTGTTGCTTACAACTGCAAATTTACCGTCAGAAGTTAGTTCTATCCAGTTTGGGTTTTTGCCGGCTGTAATATTTTTCAGGATTTTATCCGATGCTACATCAATAGCCGTTACATCGTTAGTAAACTGGCTCGTCAGGTAAACGGTTTTGCCGTCAGGAGCTACAGAAAGTCCGTGGGCTGCTTTCCCTTCGTTATCAAATTTGTCCGATTGCGGTAAAAGAACCTGGGCTATGATTTTGTTTTGCTCCGCATCAATTTTTACCTGTCCGTGAAACCAGCGAATGGTCAGATAAATATATTTTCCGTCAGGTGTAGCGGTCATCACTCTCGGAAATCCGAAAGTTGGAATTTCTGCTACGACTTTCATGCTGTCCAGATTCACTTTTACGATTTTATTGTCTCCTTCGGAAGTTACCCAAGCTGTTTTCCCATCTGACATAGGCAATACAATGTGTGGGTTTTTGCCAACGGGAATTGAATTGACCAACTTCCAATTAGCGGTTGAAATCACATCAACCTTATGTTCTCCGTTGATGGCGGTTAAAACATACTTACCGTCAATGCTGAAACTTAACTGGTGAGGTGTCTTACCAACGGAAATGGTCTGTTTTACTTTATTGTCGGCGGCACTAATAATAGAAACTGTATTATCGCCTTCATTGCTTACGGCAATCCAATTTCCGTCAGGTGAAACGGCTACCCCATGCGGCTTGCTCCCTGTAGTAATATCGGCAATTTTTTGATTTTTCTGAATGTCAATAACAGAAATAAAGTCGCTGCCATAGTTGGTAATGTAAGCTTTTGGCGTTTGAGCAAAAAGCACTGTACTAATTAGTGTTATTGCTGTTGTCAAGATTATTTTGCTGTTCATTTTTCAATAGTTTTAAATGATTTACCTTACAAAGGAAACCATTGAATCTGTAGAAAAATGGGAATCGGAACTGTTTATTGAAAATTCACTTCGAAGATATGCAAGGCTCCATCACTTCGGTAACAAAGTTCCCAACCGCTGGTATCTGCAATTTTTTTAGCTATGGACAATCCGAGACCCCACGAATCAGGATTTCCCGATTGCTTATAAAAACGGTTAAACAATTTTTCTTTATCCAACATTGAGCCTTCTTCATCTTTTTTGTGGCCTGAATTGGAAATAGTAAGCTGCTTTTCTCCTACATAAATGGTTAGTATGCCATTTTCTGTATTATGCAAAAAAGCATTTTTAAGCAGGTTCTGAATAAGAATTTCCGTGAGCATGATATTGCCCTGTACTGTCAGTTGGGTTTCTGATTTAATCGTTACTGAAATATTAAGTTTTGATTTCTGTTCTTCATAATATTCCATTGACTGCCGTATAATCTGATTTACATCAACCTGGTCAGTTAACAGGAACTGACGATTTTCAATTTTCGATAGTAAAAGAAGGGTTTTATTTAGTTTTTTTAAACGTTGGGTGGAGCTTATAAGTCCTTCCACAATCTCTGCCTGCTCTTTTGTCAACTCTGCCCGCCCTATTAGGGCTTCCAGTCGTGACTGCATTACGGCAAGTGGTGTTTGCATTTCATGGGAGGCATTTTCAATAAATTGTTTTTGACTGGTAAATACTTCCATATTTTTCAAAACCAATTCATTAATGGACTCATTAAGCATCTTAAATTCTTCAATCTGAGAAGATGATAACTCTGGAAGCTGCTGCTTGTCGAGGCGAAAACCACGAAGTTTTTCCAACATATCGTAGAATGGTTTCCAAATTTTTCGTGAAATTATTCGCTGTGATAAATAAAAAGAGAGTGATAGCCCGGTAAGCAAAATTCCAAGAAAAAAGGCAATTGTGCCTAACATTTCATCGGCTTCAAGATGCGGTGCTAAAATCTCCAATTTGTAATATTGGTTATGGATTTCTACAAAAGTGTTTAATTTCCTGTATTCATCGAGTTCATCATCTACAGGTTCATAAATTAGCGTATCTGTATAGTTTTCTTTGCTTTTTTGGAAAGTTGCAGCATCTATGGCATAAAAAGTAAAATCGTCCAGCGGGTTATCACCTTGAAATGGAGCTTCAGGATTGGTTTTGAGGTATGCAAGCAGGTTAATTTTTCTATTATGCAACACCTCGTCCACATTCCGAAGTACATTCCAGTTAAGCACTACGTAAAACAGAATGGAAAAAATTCCAAACAGAATCATGAAATAACGCAACTGAATCCGTGAGGTGTAGGTAAGTAGCTTCATCGTGCTTTTATTTGATAACCTATTCCATAAACATTGTTAATTTCTACGTCTGCCCCGGCTTCTTTCAGCTTACGTTTTAAGTTCCTTATCTGTGAGAAAAGGAAATCGAAACTTTGGGCTTCATCCACATAATCTCCCCAGATATATTCTGCCAGTGATACCTTGGAAAGAACCCGTTTATGATTATTAATGAGATAGCTAAGTAAAGCGAATTCTTTTTTAGTAAATGAAATGGGGTTATCAAGGTTGCTTACACCAATGAGGTGTTGGTCTGGTTCAATAATCAGGTTAGAAAAGTGTACGATTTTGTTTGTCTTAAATTGCTTTCTACGGATAATGGCTTTAATTCTGGCATTTAGCTCAGAGAAATAGAATGGTTTGGTAAGGTAATCGTCGGCACCCAGTCCAAGCCCTTTTAGTTTATCATCTAATGAATCACGTGCTGAAAGTATTATGACCCCATTTGTCTTGCCTTCTTTATGCAGGGCTTCAAGTATATCGAAACCATTTCCGTCAGGAAGGTTAATATCAAGTACAATGCAATCGTAGTCGTAAAGAGCGATGCGTTCAGCAGCAGAACAAAATCCTTGGGAAGAATCATACAGGTATCCCTCTTTGGATGCAAAATCTTCCAAACTTTTTAATAATTGCGGTTCGTCTTCTACGATAAGTAATTTCATAAATACAAATTAAGGGATAAATTCTGTAGAAACATTGGAGATATTTTATGCCTGATAATATTCTCTAAAATGTCCGAGGGTTCCTGGTGGTAGGCTGCACTCTTTGACAAAGCTTTGGTTTCAGCGTTGGCTCGTGGGGCTTTGGCAATGTGTGCAATGTGGGTGGGGTTTTATTCTTTTTTGCGGGTGGGAAGAAAAAAACAAAATAAATTTGGCTCCGCCGAGCTCCACTTCGTTCCGGTTCCATCAAATTTGCACTGTCCTGTCAAAAAGCTAAATCTTTTCTTTCGTTATTATTTGTCACTATTGTATCTGTCTGGTCGTCTGTCTTTTTACACTTGTTGCCAACGGTTGACGGTATGAAACGTAGTGGATTTCGTGGCTGCGAACCTATCCCTCGTTACTGACCTTACCAGCGGGAACTGAGCTGCAAATTGCACTAAAACCGCTATGTTTTATGACCGCGTGTTAGCGGGCGTTTTTATTTTTCAATTTTCTTTCCAGTTAAGTATCCAAGACTCTTTGTTATCTTTTCAATATCCCAATTCCACCACTGTAATTCTAACAATTCTTTTATCTTAATATCAGAAAATCT
>JBAYZB010000037.1:0-21910 GCA_041672765.1 Gammaproteobacteria bacterium
GCCTGCGGGCATTGCCGTTCGTGGAGGAACTGGCCCGCGAGCATCCCTGGATCGTGCTGCATTCCTTGGAAGTGAGCCGGAGCGCGGAGAACATCGCGCGTTATCAGACCATGGCGAGCTGGTTCGACCTGGATGCCCGCACGGTGCCGGCGTTTTTCTTCTGCGGCACCATGGCGGAAGGCTTCGATCTGCCGAGCACCAGCGGCGCGGCGCTGCGTCAGGCGCTGGAGGCGTGTTACGCCGGTGTCAGCGCGGAAGTGAAGCAGGGCGCGGCCGAGGCGCCGGTGCCCGAGGTGAAGGCCGAGGTGCCGGCCAGGATCACGGTGCCGCTGCTGGGCGAGATCGATCCCGCCAGCCTCTCGCTGCCGGCGCTGACCGTGGTGATCGCCGGGCTGGATGCCTTCAATCCCTGCGCGTTTTTCATCCTGTTGTTCCTGCTCAGCCTGCTGATCCACGCGCGCAGCCGCGCACGCATGATGTTCATCGGCGGCGTTTTTGTTCTGATGTCGGGCGTGATCTACTTCCTGTTCATGGCGGCGTGGCTCAACGTGTTCCTGCTGATCGGGCAATCGCACTACATCACGATGGGGGCCGGGCTGATCGCCGTGGCGGTGGCGCTGATCAACGTCAAGGATTATTTCTGGTTCAAGCAGGGTGTTTCCCTGAGCATTCCCGAGTCGGCGAAGCCGGGGCTGTTTGCGCGCATGCGTGGGCTGCTGCGCGCCGACAACATGGCCTCGATGCTGGTGGGCACGATCGTTCTTGCCGTCATCGCCAACATGTATGAACTGCTGTGCACGGCCGGCTTTCCCATGGTGTTCACGCGCATCCTTACGCTGAACGAACTGCACGCCGCCGGCTATTACCTGTATCTGGTGCTGTACAACGTCGTGTACGTGCTGCCGCTGATCCTGATCGTCGTGGCGTTCACCCTTACGTTGGGGGCGCGCAAGTTGAGCGAGGAGGGCGGGCGGCGCCTGAAGCTGCTGTCCGGCATCATGATGCTGGGGCTGGGTATCGTGCTGCTGGTGGCGCCGGGGGCGCTGGATAATGTGCTCACCGCCTTCACGCTGCTGGCCGGGGCGCTGGCGGTCACGGGGCTGATCGTGGCGCTCGATGTCTGGCGGCGGCGCACGGCGGGGGCGGCTTAGGGCGTGTCATTCAATGTAAAGGTGGGCACCGCCCACCGACAACGCCATGCTCACCAGTGCTTAAACGCAAAGACGCAAAGGGCGCCAAGGGCCGCAAAGAGACGAAACTTTTTGTGCGAATTGGATTTCCCGCTCCGGCACGATCCCCGATCCTACGACAGCCTGCTCAGGCTTCCGTAATCTTCCTAACGCTTTCTTTGCGCCTTTGCGTTGAAGTCCCGCGCCTTCGCGTTTCCCGGATTTCGGCTTAGAATCGCAGCCTTTCTGCGGCAGGCGGGCTGCATGCCTCTCGTGTTTGGCCAATGCCCGTCTGCCGGTCGCATCGCCCCGTGCCCGCGGGCGCGGCGTCACAATAGCAAAGAGCGGTATGTTCATAATCCTGATCAAGCTTCTTCCCATACTGCTGCTCTTCCTGCTGGGAATTGCATTGCGCCGGTTCGGGGTCCTGGAGCGGGGCGGGGCGGATCGGCTGCTGCGCCTCGTGGCGTACGTAGGCATCCCGGCGTTGACGCTGACCTCCGTCGGCCAGGCGGAGCTGCGGGCGGAATTTGCGCTGCTGCCGCTTACGGTCGTGCTGACCGTGCTGGCGACGGCCACGATTGCCTGGGGAGTCGGACGGCGATTGCGGCTGGCGCGGCCCACTTTGGGGGTGTTCGTCATCGGGCCGTCGATCATGAACCTGGCGGTGGAATTCCCGTTCGTGCTGGCGGTCTGGGGACAGGAGGGATTCGTCCAGTTCATGTTCCTCGATTTCGGAAACGGGCTGGTGGTGCTCACTTTCCTGTACGCCTTGGCAGGCTGGTTCGGCGGCCGAGCCCGGGGCGCGGGGGAGATTTTCAGGCATCTTGCGCGCTTTCCTCCCATCTGGGCCCTGGCCGCGGCCCTGACGATCAATTTGAGCGGGCTCGGGTTGAACGAAACCCTCGCCCAGGCCCTCAACGGCATCGGAACGATATCCATACTCCTGGTGATGGTGGCCCTCGGCGTCCATTTCAAACCGCGCCGGGTCCGTTCGGCGTTGATCCTGTATCCGATCCTGTTGCGGGTCGGGCTGGGTCTGGCGCTGGGCTGGCTGTGGGTCTTATTGCTGGATCTGGACGGCCTCACCCGATCCCTGGTCCTGTTCGGGGCGGTGGCGCCGGTGGGCTTCAACACGCTGGTGTTCGCCTCGCTGGAAAAGTTGGACGAGGAGTTCGCTGCCGGCGTCGTGTCCCTGTCCGTGCTCATTTCGCTGTTCTACCTGCCCGTGACCGCGCTGCTGCTCGCGGCTCCGCACTGATCGGCACGGCAGCCATCGTGAGCCGACTCGGTGCGGCATCGTCCCGAAGGATGACCGCCTCGATTGTCATGGCCGCCCCGCACTTCCATAATACGCCGCGGTGCGGTTGCGCTGCGTGTGTTCGCCGCGGGTGCGCAGGAAGCGGCGCATGATTGGGTCCGTTCGTAACTAGAGGTGGGTCTGCATGGAAATCGCTACGTTCGTCCTGCTGGGCATCCTGCTTGTGCTCGGCATCTACTTCACGGTTATCTACAACAACCTGGTGCAGATCAAGCACAACGTGTCGAAGGCGTGGGCGAACATCGACGTGCTGCTCAAGCAACGCCATGACGAGCTGCCCAAGCTCGTGGAGGTGTGCAAGCAGTACATGAAGTACGAGCAGGAGACCTTGGAGAAGGTGATGAAGGCGCGAGCGGCGGTTGCTTCGGCGCGGGAGCAGGCCGATGTTGCCGCGCTCGGGCCCGCGGAGACGCAGTTGCGCCTGGGACTGGGCAATCTGTTCGCCCTTGCGGAGGCGTATCCGGAACTCAAGGCCAACGAGAGCTTCCAGCACCTGCAGAGCCGGATCAGCGGGCTCGAGAACGCCATCGCCGACCGGCGCGAGTTCTACAACGAGAGCGTCAACATCAACAACGTACGCATCGAGCAGTTTCCGGACGTGATCGTCGCGCGGATGTTCAATTTCATGCCGCGGCCACTGCTGGAGTTCGCCGAGGAAGAGAAGGCGGACGTGAATATGAAAGCTCTGTTCGGCTAAACGGCCGGACTCGGCGCGGCGACGATGGGGTTCATCGAAGCCATGCTGCCGCCCGAGTGGGCGGCGCGCGTGATTCAGGCCGATCCGGTCGAGTTCTGGGCCGGAACCCTGTTCGTCGTGGCGGTCACCGTGGCCGCCCTTTACGGCGTGGTGCGCTTTCTGCGCCGCGCACGCATCATCGAAGATACCCCCACCTCACGGATCCGCTCCGCCGCCCAGGGCTACGTGGAACTGGTGGGCCACGGCGAACTGATGGACGGGGCGCCGGTCATCGCGCCCCTCACCGGCACGGTCTGCACCTGGTATCACTACAAGATCGAAGAGAAGGTCGAATCCCATGACAGCCGGGGAGTGCGCACGACGCGCTGGCGCACCATTGCATCGGGCGCCAGCGACAGCCTGTTCCTGCTGCGCGACGAGACCGGTGCATGCGTCATCGACCCGGACGGTGCGGAGGTGACGCCTGCCGCGTCCGAGGTCTGGTATGGCGACACGCCGTCCTGGTCCGGCGGCCTTTCCAGGAGGCGGAGCGGCCTGTTCTCGACGGGCCAGTACCGCTACACGGAAAAACGGATGCACCCCGGCGATCCGCTCTATGCCATCGGGCTGTTCCGCACCGAGGGCGGGGCCTCCGACCTGCCCAACGTCCGTGATGAGGTGCGCCATCTCCTGAGCCAGTGGAAGCGGGATCAGGAGGCGCTGCGGCAGCGGTTCGACCGCAATGGGGATGGCCGGATCGACCTGCACGAGTGGGAGGACGCCCGCCAGGCAGCACTTGCGGAAGTGATGGAGGCGCATTCGGAACGGCTCCGCTCCCCCGCGATCCACCTGCTGACCAAACCCCAGGACGGACGCCCCTACATCCTCTCCGTTTTGCCGCAGGAATCGCTCGCCCGCCGCTACCGGCGTCTGGCGGGCGGTTCGTTCGCCGCGTTCCTGATTGCCGGGGCCGCCGCCACCTGGTTGCTCACGCTGCGCCTGACGCACTAGCCGGATATTTCACCGAGGATGGCGGCCGCCGGCGAAGCGAGCCGCCATCGCGACGCCAGGACAGCGGTCTTTCTCATCTCCCAGGCCGTTCAGGCCCGGTACGCAAGCAACCACTCTCCTTGCCTTGTTCCATTGATACAAAGTCGTTGGCCGTCTTGATGAATGCCTGGCTGGCGAGTTCATTTCGCACACGGCAAGTATCGTTTGTTACAGCTTAAAAGAGTTATGCCATCGGCTTGTAAGGGTTATGCATTTTATGTGTCATGTTTGACATGCGTAGCATTTCCATTATCCTCCTTGATCGGTCGGATACTTCGCGCTTGGCGAGCGGGCCGGCAGCGCATGATTTCGCTGATTGTTGTGGGCTTGAATCGAGGGTTCTCCCATATGCGTCATGATTTCGCTTCGGCACAGCGGCAGTTGACGAGTGGCATCGACACCGAGTTCCAGAGGCTTCGCGATGAACTCGCCAAGGCGCGTCAGCGGGAGCACGATCTCGAAGAGACGCGCCGGGCGGTGCTCAATCTGCTTGAGGATCTCGAAGAGAATCGGCACGAGATCGATCGCGCGCGCCGGGAGTGGAGCTCCGTGTTCGATCGCATCCGCGACGTGATGTTCATGCACGACGCCGAGTATCGCGTGTTCCGGGCCAACCGTGCCTATGCGGAGGCCGCAGGCATGGAGCCGGAGGAGTTCGTCGGCCGGCCCTATTGGGAGGTGTTTCCCAAGGGCGATGGCCCGCTGGCGGAGTGCAAGCGCGCCATGGAAGAGGCGCGCGTGAGGGATGTCACCGCGGAGGAGGAGGTCGTGTTGCCCGGCGGGCAGATCTTCCGCTCGCGATCGTTTCCGCTGGTGGATACGCACGGCAATTATCAGTTTTCGGTACACATCATGGAGGACATCACGGAGCGGCACCATTCCGAGATGGCGCTGCGCCGGCTCAGTGCGGCCCTGTGCCAGGCGGGGGAGGGCATTGTGGTCTGCGACCGCGACCTGTCCATCAGCTATGTCAATACCGCGATGGGCACCCTGGCCGGGTGGGATTCCGCCCATCTGGTCGGGCAGAACCCCACAGTGCTGCTGGCCCCGGAATACGCGGGGTGCATGCAGCAGATACAGGAGGAGGTGGCGCAGGGCAGCGGCTGGTCCGGCGAACTGGAGATCCTCGCCGCGAACGGCGGGCGTATCCCGGTGCGGCTCAGCACCAGCCCGATCCACGACCCGGGGGACGCCGTCGCGGGGTGGGTTGGTGTTTTCACCGATTTGCGCGAGATCAAGCGCAAGGAACAGGCTCTGCGCAAGCTCAACCGGGCGCTGGAAACTCTGAGCGCCGCCAATGCATTGCTCGTGCGCGCGCACGACGAGGTGGTGTTGGCGCAGCAGGTATGCCAGGTCCTGGTGACGACGGGCGGATACCGTATGGCGTGGATCGGCGAAGCCGAGCATGACGAGGCAAAGACGGTACGTCCTGTGGCTTGGGCCGGGCACGAGCGGGGGTTCATCGGCAGCTTGCGCATAAGCTGGGACGATGCCGCGCGTGGCCCTACGGGCATGGCGATTCGAGGCGGCCGGCCGGTGCTCAGCAACGACCTGGAAAACGATCCGGCCTTCAGTCCCTGGCGCGATGCAGCGCTGGCGCGGGGGTACCGCTCGGCGATCATCCTGCCGCTGTGTGTCCGCGGGCACTGCGCAGGCGCCATTCACATTTACGCCGGGGAGCCGAACGCGTTCGACCAGGATGAGGTGAAGCTGCTCCTGGAGCTGGCGGACGACGTGGCGTTCGGTATTGCCGCCGTGCGAGAACGGCATAACCGTATCAAGGCGGAGGGGGCGCTGCGCGCGAGCGAGAAAAGGCTGCGCACCATCATCGACAATGAAGCGGAGGGCATCGTCGTGGTGGACGCGGACAGGCGTATCCTGTTCGTCAACCGGGCGGCCGAAGGGATCCTCGGGCGCAAGCGCCGGGGTTTGTCCGGAAAAAAGTTTTCGTTTCCTGCGGCTCCTGCGTCGAACAGGAAGCTCGTGGAAATGGATATCGCACGCCCGGACGGCACGACGGCCACGGTGGAGGTGCGCTTCATCCCGACGGAATGGTTCGGGCAGCCGGCAAACATCGTGTCGTTGCAGGACATCACGGAACGCAAGAACCTGGAGGAAGAGCGGCTGCGCAACGCCGCTGCGCTGCAGAGCAGGCTCGTGGAAACGATCGAGGCCATGGGGCTGGCGGTGGAAAAGCGCGACCCGTACACCGCCGGCCATCAACGGCGGGTGGCCAATCTGGTGCAGGCCATCGGTTGGGAACTGGGCCTGGACAAGGACCGCGTCGAGGGCATGCGTCTGGGCGCCACGATCCACGACATTGGCAAGATCTTCGTGCCCGCGGAGATCCTCAACCGTCCCGGCCAGCTCAGCAAGATCGAATATGCCATCGTCCTCACCCACCCGGAGGCGGGGTATGACATTGTCAAGGGCATCGAGTTTCCCTGGCCGGTGGCGGAGATGATCCTGCAACACCACGAGCGGCTGGATGGCTCCGGTTACCCGCGTGGGCTCAAGGGCGATCAGATCAATCTGGAAGCGAGAATCCTCGCAGTGGCGGACGTGGTGGAGGCAATCGCATCGCATCGGCCGTATCGGCCGTCGCTCGGCCTGAAGGCCGCTGTGAGCGAGATTGTCCGTAACCGCGGTGTGCTCTATGACCCTGAGGTGGTGGATGCCTGCGTGCGGGTGCTGGAGGAACAGGGCTACGAGCGCGCCGTGTCCTGAGCCTGTCCCTTGATCAGCACGCAGGCGAGCGTCGCCCATCATGCGCCGGTCGCGGGGCATTTTTCGGTGCGCGATGCCCGTCATACGACTTCAACGCAAAGGCGCAAAGTGTTTATGGAACGTTACAGCAGCCTGGACGGACTTCCGTAAGCACGGGGAGGTCAACCCGCGCAGAACAAAACCCTTCTTTGTCTTTGCGCCCTTGGCGGCCTTTCTTTGCGTTAAACCGCCGGTGAGCAAGCCGTTTCTGACAGGTGGCGCTCGCCCATGCCCGGCCATCCTGAGCGCCGCCGGTTCCCGTGCCGTGCCCAGGCTCTGCCGCGGTACCGCCGGCGTTGCGGTCCGTGCGTCTGGCACGTGCGCCGTGGAAGGAGCCTCAAAATGAAAAACGGCCATGCTATAGTGCGGGGCGTCGCGCGGCGCTGGGCGTGACGAAGTCGAACAATTACCCGACCGACGAACAAGAGGTAACAACCATGGCGATGGATGTAATCGATTATCAGATTTACGGCGACGACATGCAGTTTGTGGAAATCACGCTCGACCCCGGCGAGGCGGCCGTGGCGGAGGCGGGGGGCATGATGTACATGGAGGATGGCATCGTCATGGAGACCGTGTTTGGCGACGGCTCCGAGCAGCAGTCCGGTCTGCTGGGCAAGCTGATGGGGGCGGGGAAGCGGCTGCTGACGGGCGAATCGCTGTTCACCACGGTCTTCGTGAATCAGGCTGACAGCCGCAAGAACGTCGCGTTCGCGGCGCCGTACCCGGGCAAGATCATCCCGGTCGATCTGGGGGAACTGGGCGGCACGCTGGTCTGCCAGAAGGATTCCTTCCTGTGCGCGGCCAAGGGCGTCTCCCTGGGCATCGCGTTTCAGCGCAAGCTGGGCGTGGGCCTGTTCGGCGGCGAGGGCTTCATCATGCAGAAACTGGAAGGCGATGGCATGGCCTTCGTGCACGCGGGCGGCACCTTGTTCGAGCGGACCCTGGCACCGGGCGAACTGCTGCGCATCGATACCGGCTGCATCGTGGCGCTGCAGCCCTCCGTGACCTACGACATTGAATACGTGGGCAAGATCAAGAGCGCCTTGTTCGGCGGTGAGGGGCTGTTCTTTGCGACCCTGCGCGGTCCGGGCAAGGTATGGCTGCAGTCGCTGCCCCTGAGCCGTCTTGCCAACCGCATCGTCGCCGCGGTGCCCGGCATCGGCGGAAGCAGTGCGGACGAAGGCTCCGTGCTCGGCGGCCTGGGACGCATGTTCGAGCGCAACTGAACAGCGCGCCGTGGGCGGCTTCGCGGCGACCTGTTTCGGTCCGGGCGTGGCGCCGGAGGGGCAGCGCGTGCGGGCGCGCTTCGACGGCGACATGCTCATCCTGGAACTGGGTCAGGGCAGGGAGGCGCGTGTTTTTGCAGCCGACGTGAGGCTCTCCGCGGGCGGTTTTGACGGGCGGCAAATGCTCTTGTCCTGGTCCAGTGGGGCGGGCGATTGGTCGGTGCTGCCCGCCGATCCCGCTGCGCTGGAACGACTTGCGGGCAGCGCGCCGGCCACATTCCGGGCGGAGGTGGAAAGGTGGCGGTGCAGCGCCCGGACGGCGCGGCGCGGTTTGCGCCGCACCTGGCTTGTTCTGGGTGTGCTGCTGGCAAGCCCGCTGCTGCTGGCGCTGCTGTTCTTCTGGCAGTCGGAGCGGTTTGCCGGCTGGGTCACGGACGGTATCCCGGTGGCGATGGAACGGCAGTTGGGCGAACTGGCGTTCGCGCAATTCCGGGCGGGCGGCAGACTGCTGGAAGAGGGAACGGCGGTTGCGGCGGTGCGGGAGATCGGTCAACGCCTCACGGCAGGTTCGGTCTACGATTATCGCTGGCATGTCCTGGCCGATCCTGCCGTGAACGCCTTCGCCGTGCCCGGCGGCCATGTGGTCGTGCACGCGGGCCTGCTGCTGGAAGCGGATTCGGCGGAAGAGGTGGCGGGCGTGCTGGCCCACGAGGTGCAGCATGTGGAGCGGCGCCACAGCCTGCGGGGCATGGTGCACGCCCTCGGCTGGCAGGCGCTGCTGGGGTTGGCGTTGGGAGACCTGAGCGGCAGCGTCTGGGGCGGCATGGCCTACGAACTTGGCAGATTGCGGTTCGGGCGCGAGCAGGAGAGCGCGGCGGATCGGGAAGGCTTGAAGCTGTTGCGCAAGGCGCAGATCGATCCGCGTGGCATGCTGAGCTTTTTCGAGAAACTGGCGGCACGGGAAGAGGCAGGGATTGCATTGCTATCGACGCATCCGCTGAGCACGGAACGGCTTGCGACGTTGCAGCAGGCCCTGCGCGAGCAGGGTAGCTGGGTGAGCCGCCCGCTGCCTTACGATTGGACAGCCATCAAGTCCGAGTTGGCGGTGACTCTGGAACAGCGATGGCGGTAACGCCGCGCAAATGGACTGTTCGGATAGTGTGCTGAACGAGGATGCCCATGGGACAGATGCCTCTTTGGGAAATGATACTGGCCGGCGTGCTCGCGCTGCTGGTGATCCTGTGGTTCACGCCCGGGATCAAGCGGATGCTCGAAGACAGCCGCAATGCGCAAGAGAAGGATTGGAGGGGATTCCTCATACCCATCGCGCTCGTCGCCCTGTTCGTGGCGCTGCTTCTCGCCGCGGTCTGACCAATACGGCCTTGCAGCCTGCCTCGACCTGGCGAACCGAGGGCGCGCCGCGCCGGCGTAACGCGGTCCGGCAAACGACGGCAAGCGTTGGTCATGGCATTGTGGTCCCGTGCGTCGCCCTTTGCTATGCTTTGCGCCTTTTCGACATGACCCGCCATTCAAGCGAGTAAAGAGTCTTATCCATGCGAGCCAACGAATTGAAGAGGGGACACGTGGTCGAGATCGACGGCGCGACCTACGTGGTGAAGGAAGTGCAGGTGAAGAGTCCGTCCTCCCGCAGCGGCAATACCTTGTACAAGGTGGAATACCGCAACGTGGTGACCAAGCAGAAGTTCGAGCAGACCTACCGCGGCGAGGACTTGGTGCAAGAGGTGGAGTTCACGCGGCGGCCGATTCAGCTTCTGTACCAGGAGAGCGCGAGCTGCACCTTCATGGACAAGGAAAGCTACGAACAGTACACCTTCGATAATGAAGCCATAGAGGCCGAACTTCCCTATCTGGTGGACGGACTCGACGGCATCTACGCGCTGGTGGCGAACGAGACGCTGCTGGGGATCGAGCTGCCGGCAACGGTGGAGATGGATATCGTCGAATGCGCACCCGGAATCAAGGGGGCATCGGCTTCGGCGCGCACCAAGCCGGCGACGTTGACCACCGGCCTGGTGGTGCAGGTGCCGGAGTATCTGGCGCCGGGCGAGCGCATCAAAGTGAACACGGCAACGGGTGAATTCATATCTCGGGCATGAGGCGCAGGGCCGGGCAGCCTTGCGTATGACGAGCATCGCGCAAGGCGCTGTCCTGCGTACATCAGCATAACAAGAAATAGCTGTACTAGATCACATGCCGGCGTCCATCGGACGCGCTCTTGTCTTTCCATCCAGGAACCATCCCATAAGCCGCGCAGAAAGACGCCTCCTGTCGGTTCTGCGCGACACTCCAGGGCGAGAAGCGGGTGACTATACTTCATTCTGCCTGCCATCCGCCGGCTCTGCCATTCGTTGCCCGCAGGGCGTTGTCTGCGGCAACGAACAGGATAAAGCACCAACGGCATAGTGGAGGCGCACTATGGACAGCGACGATCTCAAGCGTGGCACGCGCGGTAAACATGCAGCGGCGGCATTGGTGGTCTTCGGCGGTCTCTTTTCGGTGTCCGGTCCACTACTGGCACAATGCGAGAGCCTGCCGAACTTCGACGCGCTGAGCGGTGTATTGGCCAATGTCGTGACGGCAGGGAACAACGGTGGCCTCGGTAATAACATGTGGGCGACCATCGTCGATAGTAGCGGGGCGGTATGCGCAGTGACCAGGACGGGCGATCTGCCGGGCGGGCAGTGGCTCGGCAGTCGCGTCATCTCCGCGCAGAAGGCGAATACGGCCAACGCCTTCAGTCTGAATGCGGGTGCTACCGGAACGCCCATCGCGCTTTCGACGGCAAATCTGTATGCGGCGGTGCAACCGGGCGGGAGCCTCTTCGGATTGCAGGAGAGCAATCCGGTGAATGCGAGCATCGCGTACGAGGGTGATCCCGCGAGCTTCGGCGCGGCGGGCGATCCGCTGGTCGGCCAGAGGATCGGCGGGATCAACGTGTTTGGCGGCGGGCTGGCATTGTACAACGAGGCCGGGCAACTGGTGGGCGGACTCGGTGTCAGCGGCTCTACGTCATGCGCGGATCACGTCATCGCCTGGAAAGTACGGGATGCCCTCGGGCTGGACAACATCCCGGGCGGCGTGGCAGCGGACAATACGGACAACATCATCTTCGACAACGTCGGCACTGACGGGAGTTTCCAGAGCGAGGGCGGTTTCGGCCACCCGGAGTGCGGGTTCGGCGAGACGGAGATTGCGCAGGAACTTCCCGCGTCAAATCCGATCGGCCCGAATGAGCAACCGCAGCCCGAGCCAGAACAACCTTGACAAATTGCAACGGTCGGAATGGGTCCTATGGAATAGGATGAGCGGCGCGTATGGCAGGCGTGGAAAGCGGGTGCGCTACATGCAGGGCGCATCCGCTTTTTCATGTTAGGCGTGCGTGCTGTCGTGGTCGCCGTCCGATCGACTGAATCCTGAGTGCATTCCTGCGCGGCCTGTTGTCCCATGCGCGCTTGCGGCGAGCGTGCCGCCTGCAGGGCACGCGCCCCGGCGTTGTGGTCCGGACCGGGGGTGTGGTTGGCTAAACTGTAGTGAGTGACAGAGACGGAAGACCAGGCGGTGCAGCCTTGGGAGGTGGATGCAGGCATGGTACGGCAACGGACAGGGACAACGACGGAGGGCGCGGCGCGCGGAGGACGGGCAGCCTCCGTGGGACCGGAAGAGCGGCAGCGCATGATCGCGGAGGCCGCCTATTACCGGGCGGAGCGGCGCGGGTTTCGCGAGGGGGACTCGGTCAACGATTGGCTGGAAGCGGAGAGGGAGGTCGACCGTATGCTCTCAGGACAGGATCGGGACAGAAAGGCGGAGGAAGTAGCGGCCTACAAGAGATTGCGCGAGGAGATCAGGAAAATCCTCGGCGAGGTCCGCGAGACGGTGAATGCGGATACCATGCGCCAGGCGGTGGACCGGGCCGGGAAGGAACTGCGGGAAGCAGGCGGTTATGCCGCCGACACGGTGAACAAGGTGGTGTCGGCGCTGAAGAAGGATGTGGCGGGGACCGCGGACAGGGTAGGATCGCGCTGGGAGACGGTCTCAGGACGGGCAAGCGATGTATTCGACATCTGGCGAGACCGCAGCAGCGCCTTTCTGGCGCACGCCGCCAAAGGCGTGGCCGACTGGCTGGAGGACGTGCGCGGCAAATTGGAGCGCCGCACTTACCGGGCGGGCGAGATGACTTACGGCGGTGTGTTCGAGTGTACGGAGTGCGGGGAGCGGATAACGCTCGATCAGCCGACACATCTGCCCGACTGCCCGCGCTGCCGGAAATCCGAGTACCGGCGCGTCTGAAAAGGGGCCGGCAAATCCCGGTCCGTGGACAAGGCTCAGGAGCCGTTGGCAAACTCCATTCTCTCTCCGGGAGAAGATTGGGATGAGAGGATGAAGAATTTCATCCTTTGATCCCCCGCCCCAGCCCTTTGCCGCGGCGTTCCCTGCGGGCCGGCCTGTCGGCTGCGCGAAATTGCGCTCCCGGCGAATGGGGCCCGGAGGAAGAGGAGCAGCCCTGATGAAGGCGGCGAGGTCGCGGCAGATCCGCATCCGCGGCGGCCTGCCTGAAGCTGGCATGCAATTTCCCTTTCCAATATCGCCGGAGGATGGAGACCGCAGAGAGAACCGCTTTCACGCCTGAGTGGGAGAATCAAAAAGAGGAGGAGGTCTGATGCACGTGGAGTGGAATGGCGGCGAGATCGGTCGAGGCGGCCAGGTTGTGATCGGCCGCCGGCAGCAGTTTCTCGAAGTCGCGGTGTTTCTTTTTCTCGTGTTGCCTTCCATGGCGCTGGCCTTTCTTTCATTCACGCCGGACGAGCTGAGTTTTTCCGTCGTGGCCCTCGCCAACATCCTGCGCGATCTGTCGTTGCTGTGTCTGGTGCTCTATTTCGTGTGGCGTAACGGGGAAGGATTCGCCGCCGTCGGTTGGCGGTTTCAGGGGACCTGGCGTGAGGTGGTGGTGGGGATCTGGTTGTTTCTGCCGATCTATGTCGTGACGGCACTGGTGGGCGGGATGCTGCGGGAGGCGGGCTTCTCGGCCCCCGAGGAACTTCCCGCATTTCTGATGCCGCACGGTGCCGGCGAGTATCTGCTGGCGCTGGTGTTCCTGGTGGTCGTGGCCGTAGCGGAGGAGACCATCTTCCGCGGCTATCTCATGCTGCGCTTTCGGGCGATCACGGGAAATCTCACGGCGACGGTGCTCCTGTCGAGCCTGATCTTTTCGGTCGGCCACGGTTACCAGGGAGCGGCCGGCGTGCTGACGGTCGGACTGCTCGGGGTGATCTTCGCGCTCGTGTACCTGTGGCGGGGGAGTCTCGTCGCGCCCGTGGTGATGCACTTCCTGCAAAACTTTGTCGGCATCATCCTCGTGCCCCTGTTCGGCAGTGATTAGAACTCGGGGAGGCGGAAGGAGTTACGGTTGATGGGCGGCGGGACGGCAAGATCGGCGGCAGAGTTCATCCCGGCCGAACTCAGTCTGGAGAGTTTGCGCCGGGCGGCCCGGTCGTGTACCGGATGCGACTTGTATCGGAACGCCACGCAGACGGTTTTTGGGGAAGGACGCCTGGGGGCGCGAGCGGTATTCGTCGGGGAACAGCCGGGGGATCGAGAGGACCGTGTGGGGCGCCCGTTTGTCGGACCGGCGGGCAGGCTGCTGGCGCGGGCGATCCGTGAGGCGGGCCTCGCAGCGGACGAGATTTATCTGACCAACGCAGTGAAGCATTTCAAGTGGGAACTCCGCGGCGGCCGACGCATCCACAAACGACCGCTGGAGGGAGAGATCAGAGCCTGCAATCCCTGGTTGACCGCCGAGGTCGCCGTGCTGCGGCCGGAGGTAATCGTGTGTCTGGGGGCGACGGCGGCGCGGGCGGTGTTCGGCCGCACGGTGCGCGTCAGCGAGTATCGGGGCAGGTTCAGCGCGACGCCCCTGTCTACGGCTACATTCGTGACCCTGCATCCGTCCGCGTTGCTCCGGGCGCCCGGCGAAGAGCAGCGCCGGACGGAATACGAACATTTTGTAAGCGACCTCAGGCAGGTGCAGGCACGTCTGGCCGGCGTGGACGGGGAGAAATGACACAGGATAGGCGATGCGATCGTCTGCCGGCGTCAGGCCCTGGAGCGGCTGCTTGCCGGCCGATCCGCACTGGGCCGGATAGTGGCGCCGTTTGTTGAAATGTGACGTAAGTTCATGTCGAAAAACAAATTTGAGACTTGGTTCACGCACCGCCTGCGCGCAACTCTGACATACTTGCCGCCGTTGCCCAGGAGTCAGTCAACCGCCTTTGGTTGGCACCGATGAATCGAATGTTCAGTAAAGGCTTGCTGGAGCCCCAGGGCGCATAAAGAAATCCGCACCGGAATCCAGCCTTCGCCCGCATGGTTTGCCCTGCGGGCCTTTCTTTTCCGCATCGCCCGCCTCTCGGGCGTACCCCCTCTGCGTCGCGTACCGCGCACGCCCATATCGCCAAGTGTGTGGTAGCGAAGCGTATGATTTTGACCGATAATGCGGCGGCATCCCTCATCCTGGACGATGTAATCGGCCCTCTTTCCTACAAGACTGTTGTCGGCGGGGTCCTGACGCAGGGAGAAGCACTTCATGGGATTGCATGGGCGGCAGGGCATCAGCGGACGGGCAATCGGACACAGGCGGCGACGCCGACTGCCTGCTAGAAAACGACCAGAGCCCATCCCGGCAGAGGTACCAGAGCCTGTGGGATCGGCTCCAAGAAGAACACGCGACACGCGGCGGGGGGGTAGGTCAGCAGGTATGGAGAAGACAAGTCGTATCATGGCCGTGGATGGTTCGGAGCTGTCGCGCACCATCATTTCACGGATCCTGCGTAACGCAATAGAGGGCATCGAGGTCCTCACCTGCGCGACCGCCGAAGAAGCCCTGCAACTGCTTTCCCGACAGAAATTCGACCTCATCACCACTGCGCTCGTGCTGCCGGACATGGACGGGCTGGATCTCAGCCGACGCATCCGCAGGAGCGACAACCATCGCTACACGCCGGTCATCGTCGTCTCCGGCGACGCGGACAGCCGGCTGCTGCGGGAGGGATTTGCCGCCGGGGTGACCGATTATTTCGACAAGTCCCAGGGGTACGAGGCGCTGGTGGAATTCATCCGGGATTTTCTGCAACGGCATTGCGGTCTGGTGGGCAGGATCCTGTACGTGGAGGACAGCCGCACGGCGGCGGCTATCAATCGACAGATCATGGAAAAGCACGGCCTGCAGGTGACCCACACCACGACCGCGGAACAGGCGCTGGGATTGCTGGAGAACTGCAAGCACGAGAAGCGGGCGTCGCAGGAGTTCGACATCGTCATCACCGATTTCTTCCTCAAGGGCAATATGACCGGCGGGGATTTGCTGCACGCGATCCGCACGCGGCTACACATGTCGCAACAGGAAATGCCGGTGCTGATGATCACGGCCAACAACACGGATGCCGCGCAGATCGAGGCGTTTCATGCCGGGGCGAACGATTTCGTCACCAAACCGATCATCGAAGAGATTTTCATGGCGCGAATTCGTTCGCTGCTGCTCATCAAGCAGCAATACAACGCGTTGCGCAGTCAGGCGGAGGAAATGTGCCGCCTCGCCGTTACCGACAGCCTCACGGGAGTGCGCAGCAAGCGTTACCTGCTCGACCATGGCGAGAAGTTCATTTCGGATCCGCACAGACAGCCCGCCTGGGCCATGCTGTTGGATATCGACCGGTTCAAGCAGATCAACGACAACCTGGGGCACATCACGGGCGATCACGTGCTGGCGGCATTGGGTAGTCTGCTGAAGCGGTTCTTCCAGAACGACGCCATAGTGGTGCGGTTTGGCGGCGAAGAGTTTGCCGTGTTGTTGCAGAACTACAACCTCGAACAAGTAAGCACGATGGCGGAAACCTTGCGTGCCCAGGTGGAACAGCTACATCCGGCCAACATCGGCATAACTATAAGTATCGGTATAGCATCCACTGGCGACAGTCCAGGCATGGACCTGACCCGTCTGCTCGTGGCGGCGGATCAGGCGTTGTATGTCGCGAAACGCAGCGGGCGTAATCGGGTCTGCATATATACCAACGCCGGGGTGGTGCCGGCCACGTCCATGGAACAGGCGTAACTGCCGATCTCGCCCGGCGCTGGCGTTTCGGTGTTTCGATACCATAATTAGCTACACATGTTTTTGCCTCCGGCGCGATGCTGAGACATCGCCACACTTGGCGCGGCTGCGGGAGTCGATCCGCGGTTGCCGCGCCAGGTTCCTTGCTCCGATGAAGGAAAGGCAGCGATCACAGTCGGCAGAGAGGCGGCTGTGGTCTTGGCGTGTGCCCTCATGCTGAAGGCATAGCCCTCCGTCGTGTCGGCCAGGAAGACCGACGTTAACGAGGACGAGCATCACGGATGACAATGTCCAAGAAAGTCCACGTCTGGGTGGAAGAGCCCGTGTGCCGTGCGGGCGCCCTGACCGCGGCCATCGTGGTCGAGGGGCAGGGCTTGGCGCGCAGGCGTGTCTGGTATCGCATACCGGCCGAGCACGGCGGCGCGCTGACCACGGGCGCTGACCCCTTTGTATTGGCGCTGATCTTTCCGGCGATGCGGTTGCGCCGGGACTTGCATGTCCATGGAGAAGTCGCGCCTGCGCTGCTGCGCAATCTGGAGGAGTTTCAGGCGGCGTGGAGGTGCTGGCGACCGAACCGATACGGCAGGGTCGAGATCATGGCGGATGCCGAGCGCGAGCAGCCGGCGTGCCGCAACGACAGGAAGGCCGTGATGTTGTTCTCCGGCAGCGTCGATTCCGCCTTTACGGCGTTGCGCCACAAGGCGGGGCAGTGCGGGCGGCGCAACCTGGAGCTGCAGTCCGGCCTGCTGATTCACGGGATCGATGTCCCGCTTGCCCGGCGGGAAGCGTTCGTGCGCGCGGCGCAAAAGACCCGGCATATGCTGGAAAGCCTGGGAATGCGGTTCATTCCCATGGCATCCAACGCCGGTGCGCTCGGTGGAGCCTGGCGGGACTGTCACGGTGCGGTGCAGGCGTCATGTCTGATGCTGTTGCAGCGCGGGTTTGCCGTGGGGGTGATTCCGGGCGCCGAACCGTACAGCGCACTGGCGTTGCCCCGGGGGTCCAATCCTGTGACCGACTGGATGCTGTCCAACGGGGTGTTTTCCATCGTGCACGACGGTGCCGGGCTGACGCGCACGGAGAAGGTGCGCACCATCGCGGACTGGCCCGAGGCACTGCGGTACTTGCGTGTGTGCAAGGAGGGTGTGCCGGAGCGCCCCGACGCGAATTGCGGTGCATGCGAACGGTGTCTTCGCACGATGCTGGGCTTCAAGGCCCTGGGGATGGCCGTGCCCGGGTGCTTCGAGAAGGACGTGACGGAAGAGCAGATCGCCGGGCTGGACGGGTTGGACGCGCGCGGGCTCGCCGAACTGGCGGAGATTCTGGCGACGGCAAAGTCGCAACGCATATCCGGATCGTGGGTGCGGGCGCTGGAAACCTGTCTGCGGCGGAACCGGATGCGCGGGCGGTTACGCAGAATCATGCGCTGGATCGACAGGCACCTCGCGGTGCCCGGAGCGAAACCGCAGGGCAGCGCTTGGGCACGCTCCGGGGCAGCGGATATGTTGTGAGGCGCGTGCGCCGCAACGCCTTAGGCGAGGAGTTCCGTTGTGGGAAATGGCGCAGGCAGGCGGACACTGTGCGTATTCATGCTGGCGGTGTCGTTCTGCGCGCAGGCATCGGAGATCGTGAGCTACGCCTTCCTCAATGACGACGGATCGTTACGGGTCCGCGGTCACACCATACGGCTGTACGGAATCTACATCCCGCCTACGGACGATACCTGCCGCACATTTGAAAGACCCGTCAAGTGCGGTCCGCGTGCGGTGTTGGCGCTGGACTTCAAGATCGGTGCCGACTTCGTGCACTGCAAACCCGTGGCGCGCAATGCCGACGGCAGCATCGAGGCGATCTGCCGCGACGGCGAGGACAACCTGAACGAATGGATGCTGATGAACGGATGGGCCGTGGCGCGGCCCGAGGCGCCGTTCGAGTACAAGGCGATGGAAGAGATCGCCCGGGAACGTCACCTCGGCATCTGGGGAATCCCGGTGGACGTGATCCGGCCGCGGCTGCGTTGAGGCTTTCGCTAGTTCGGTTCCTGGGCCAGTTGCCGTTCGTGCAGCAGTTCCTGGCGCAGGGCCCGTATCCCTTCCGCGGGCAGATCGTAGAGGTAGACTGAAGCGCCCTTCGCCTCCCGCACGTCGAGCCTCGTTCCCACAGTATCGAGCAGGTAGATCAACAACGCGCGTTCGTTTACCCCGATGCGGTCCGCCACATGGGAGAAGACCACCCACACGCGGCCCGCGTTGTGCGGTGCGAGGGCATCGTCGAGGTAATCGCTGATGGAGCGGGGAAGTTTGCCGAAGTGGGTGGTGGCGGCGGCGAGATCGTAACGGGGCGCATAGAAACGAAACGCCTCTTCGGCGCCGTAGTAGACGTAAAAGCGGTCGTCGGCGCGGCGTTGTTGCTGGACATGCTGCAACACCGTCTTCATGTCTTCGCGCTCGTAGGGCGCTGGCGCGAATGTCGCCCGTGCGACCCCGAGGGCGGGATGCAGGATCAGCAGTGCGACCAGCGCGAGCCACGCCGCGCGATGTGTTTTCCACAGCGGTTGCCGCAAGGACTCGGCGCCTGTCGCGATCAGCAGCAGCAGCGCCGGCGCGGCGAACAGCAACAGCCGGCCGGTAAAGGGATACATGCGCAGCGCCGATGCCGCCAGGGCGAACAGGAGCGGCAGCACGAGCAACGCCAACCAGATCCTGTTGTTTCGCCAAAAGGCGTGAACGCCCATGATGAACAGAAAGGCTGCGATCCCGTTGAACATAAATCCGGCCGGGTGACGCAGCATGTCGAAGAAGGCGTTCAACAGCCAACCGGGGCGCGGCGGCAACGGCATGAAGTATTCGCCCCAGATCACCGACTGCATGTGGTCGAGCAGGTCGGCGTCGCCGGCCGGCGTAATGGACAGGATGGCGAGGAAGGAAGCCAGCCAGATCACGGACATGGCCGCGACCTGAAGCACGCGGAACCAGTCTTTTTGCGCCAGAAAGCGTGTCCCGAAGGCAAGACCGATGGCGCCCAGCACGAACGCGGAGGGATGCGAGAACCACACCGCGACGAACCCGGCCAGGGCAAGGACCAGCGCCCGGCGCGGCGTCCAGCGCTCGAGCGCGGCATGGGCCAGCAGGTAGAGCAGCAATGCTATTGTGGCATCCGAGGAATATTGCTTGGCCTCGGCGGCGTAAAAGATGGACCAAGTGGAAACGGACAACAGGGCAAGCCCGATCAGGGCCGGCATCTTGCCGCTGACGCGCGTGCTCAACCGGTAGAACAGAAATAGGGTCAGCACGCCGGCGATCAGGGGAAACAGGCGCAAGGCGTATTCGGTGTGGCCGAGCAGTCCCGTGAACAGTTTCTCGACGGACAGGAATCCGTAAGGCGCAAGAACGCGATAGTCGAGGGAGTAAAGCAACTCCACCAAGGATTGGTCGCGAACGTTTAACGCCACCCGGGCCTCGTCGAGCCAAAGGGATCGATTGCCGAGATAATGGCTGAGGCGCAAGAGGATTCCAATGGCAAACACCGCGATGACGGCATACCGGAAAGTCCTGCCATCCGTCCAGGGTGGCGAGGCTTGTTGCGTTCGTATGGTGGACATGGTCATTTTGCGTGTCGCATTTGTTGTTCTGTCAAAGTTCTTGACGCTGGAATTCCCTGAACGTAAGCGCATAAAAGGAAGTGTAGTAGCCGTAGCGGCGAATGCTGCGGCGCACCGGGGCGAAATGTCCGGGTCGTTTGCGGTCGGTGGGTGGAAACGGCATCGCAGGTATTGCGCTGTTTCTCGGACGAAAGGGGATTGGCGCGGGCGTGCCGCCTGGGGAGCCGTAAAGAGATTCGGGAGATACGCCGCCGCGCGGGACCGCCGCGAAGCAGCGCTTCAATCCCACAGTGTGCGCATCGTTGAATGTAACGCATTCGTAATATAAGAGATATATGTTGCGTAGATAACAATAAATAGACGCATAGGAAAATCCATGATCACGTGCGTGCATATCTGAGCCGGCGGAAACCATCATCTTCCTCTGGGGAAGGTTAGGAATGAGGTGGCCTGATACACATGTTTCTACATGCCCTCATCTCGTCCATCCGCCTTGAGGAAGAAGGAGTCATGGGATTGCCGGCAGTTTTTCAGGAAAGGTCGTAGCGAGGAGGTGGCGATGGGTACATACGCGCATCCCGAGGTGCTGGTGGATACGGAATGGGTCGCGCAGCACGCGCAGGACCCGAATGTCCGGTTGGTGGAAGTGGATGTCGATACGAAATCCTACGAGCAGGGGCATATCCGCGGCGCGCTCGCGTGGAATTGGTCGGAGGAACTCAGCGATCCCGTGACGCGGGACATCATCCCCAAGGAGAGTTTCGAGCGGCTGATGGAGCGCTCGGGCATTGCGAACGACACGACCGTGGTGCTGTACGGCGACAACAACAACTGGTTCGCCGCCTGGGCGTTCTGGCAGATGAAGATTTACGGCCACGACGACGTGCGGCTCATGAACGGCGGACGGAAGAAATGGATCGAGGAGGGCAGGGAGTTGGTGCAGGACATCCCCACGGTGCAACCGGCGACCTACCGCGCCAAGGAGCCGGATTATTCGATCCGGGCATTCCTGCCGGAGGTGCAGCGGCAGGTGGAGGAGGGTAAGGCGGCGCTGGTGGACGTGCGCAGCCCGGCCGAGTTCACCGGCGAAATACTCGCGCCGCCCGGATTGTCGGAGACCGCACAGCGCGGTGGCCACATCCCGGGAGCGCACAATATTCCGTGGGGACAGGCCTGCAACGAAGATGGAACTTTCAAGTCAGCGGATGAACTGAAAGACCTGTACCAACGGCAAGAGGTCACGCCGGACAAGCCGGTGGTGGCATACTGCCGGATCGGCGAGCGTTCCAGCCACACGTGGTTCGTACTCCGTTATCTGCTCGGATACCCGGACGTCAAGAACTACGACGGGTCGTGGACGGAGTGGGGAAACCTGGTGCGGGCGCCCATCGAGCGCGGACAGGCGGGCGCACGCACGTAACGGTGATCGCGCCATGGCGCATTGACCGCATTGACGAGGTAGGCAAGATGGCAGGGAAAGTTTCGGGCAGCCGGCCGCAGGATTACATGCGCAGGCGCGAGCGGGCCGAGGGGTGGGACATCGATATCGTGTCCTACAAGCTGGGGGAGCGGTATTTGTGCGAGATCGACAACGTGGACCCCGGCGCCAGAATCGCACGCGGCGAAGGCGTTACCCGGGAGGAGGCGGAGCGTAGCGCGCTGGAGGCGGCACGCAAACGCCTCGCCATGACCAGGCGCCATTCCTTGCACTGATGGCGGCGCGCGGCGTGTGGTCGGCGCACCACCATGCGCCGCGGCTGTGCGCGCGCTTGTCCCTGCGTGGATCAGCGTCCAATGGGGGCCGTACTTCGCTGATTTGAGAGAGGATTGCCAACGCGGCGCAGGCAAGGAGGTCGGTATGCTGGAATTGGCGATTACGGCGCTCCTGATCTCCATCGTTGCGGGGGCGCTGGGCTTTACCGGGATCGCGCGGGGCGCCGCCAGCATGGCCAAACTCATATTCGGCGTATTTC
>JBAYZB010000038.1:0-21755 GCA_041672765.1 Gammaproteobacteria bacterium
AATTCAATCGCCAATGTGAGTGCTAAGCGTTTCTGGAGAGGTTTGATTACGAAGTGGTAGAACATCAGCATATCGCTCTTGTTATCGCCACCAAGCTGCCCTGGGATAAGCTGTGAGACGATCCTGGCCGGGACCCGGTGATAAGCCAGAATACCTTCTCGTAAGTCTTTCTTTAGGCTCAGGAAACCACCTTCTCTGTCCTGCTGACGCAGTGGCTCGAGGCGTATCTTCACATCTCTGCTTTCGCTTTCGATTAATACCGTAGAATGGCTCTTGGCATTGCCTTTCACTTCTGTGAGTGCCTTCTCGATCTCGGTATAGGCATCGGTGAGCACTTCATTGCCCTGTTCGTCAGTGACTGTGCCGTCCCGGAGGGTGCCACCTTCTACAATCATGAAGTAATCGATCATCAGACCATTCTTGAAGTTGTTGTAATCAAAGGTCTTGATCTCGCCTAATATCTCGATGTTGATGGCTATAGGCAGACAGGCTAAACCCCAGGCATTGCTCTTGTGAGTGGACTTCTTGATGTGGATGATATCCGCATAAGCGAAGTCCTTCTTCTGGTTGTTCTTCACTTGGATATAGTCGGGTCTAAAGAAGCCGAACTCGTCATAGTTCTCCACGATCTGAACTTCAGATGGAAGCATCCGTTCCAGCCCCATCCACTGACCCTGAGCATTGCGCATCTTGATTAGGAAGCCATTACCGCTGGCGAGATAGAACTTGATCATCTCTGCCAGGATAGTGGTCTGGTCTTCACAGGCAGGGAACTCAGCAGCTTCCATCCAGGCCTTAACTTGGCTGTTCTTGCACTCGAACTGCATGACGGTAGCCATCGAGAGCGCATCGATACAACCGGAGTGGTATTCGTCTGTATCGAGTAAGGTGAGCAGTTTGCTCATAGAGTAGGGCTGTGAGACCACTTTCTTGGTCTCGGCTGCCTTGGAGATCAGTTGTTTCCCGATCCTGTGGCACTTAGATAGATCAACAGGTTCCGCTTTATATTTGGTTTCTATGAGATCGCTTACTGAACTCAAGGCTATGGTATGATTGCCAATACGCATCACTCTCATGATCCTGCTCCCGTGCCGCTCTTTAGCAGGTCGATTTTGGCGATTCTGACTAGACGAGTGCCGTCGATGCGGCTGGTATAGTATTCTATGCTGGGCAGGTCCCGGTTCATCAGCTTTAGGTAGAAAGAGCGGAACTTCTCCTTGAGCAGATAAAGGTCTCTATCTGGATCGGATACATTCTGGGCATTAACGATCAGAAATACTGTCCATGCCAGATCGGTACTCACATACTGTCTGGAAGTACCGTTCTTACCTGTCTCAGCGTCCAGGATCACGATAGCGCAAGGTAACTGCTTGGGGATTGCATCCTTGTTGAACTGGATGGTGGGTATATCGGAAAAATTCAAGGCATCGACTATCCGGTTCCGGTCTGCGATAAACTTGTCATGGGGGTTCATAGACTCACCTCGATATCGTTCAGTTGCTGGTATATCCACTGCTCCCGGTTAGCGATCACTGAGGCAAACACATTACGGGCAGCGATGCCTTCCCGCTTGATCTTACCCCGGATGAGATATGCGATCTCGGCTACGGTCTGTTGCTTACCTGTCTCTTTGTCAGTCCAAGACAGGTGCTTGCGTTCGACCCAAGCGATCAGTGGGGCGATCGGAGTCCAGGAAGGCACTTTGCCACCCAAAACAAAAGGTTCATGCTTAACGTTGGAGCCTACTCTCAGGATCATGGAATTGGGATCAGTTTGAACTAAGTATCCGGTGTTGCCATAGAAGTCGCCCTTATCGTAAATCTGCTGTGCCAATATCTCTTTGCGAGAATCTGCATCGATTACAGAACCGATCAGGTGCAGTCGGCTCTCCAGAGCTGTATAGATAGCCAGATAAACTTCTCTCATAATCTCGTCACCCATTATTCGTGCCCATTCGTGCTTTTATTTGTGTTAATTCGTGGTAAAAGCTCATATCACTCCCACTCGGATTGATCTGGCAGGTCGGGGCTTGAGTTCGTTCAAACGATCCAGTCCAGCGTTATTCAGATAGGGTTGCAAGGCCACCAGAGCTCGCAGCTCAAGCTTGGCTTTAAATGCGTCAATCTCGCTCCCTGTGAGCAGTTCGGTAGCAGACTGGTCTAATCCTACGGTTTTAACAATACCCTCGCCCAGGGTCTTCAAATTGAGAAACTCGGCAGTGGAGTGCAGCATCAGGAAGCAAAACCCAAAACGAAAAGAGATCAGGAACGGCTCCTCTTCAGGCAAATCATCTTGAATAGCCCGGTCGTAATGCTCCGGTAGAACAAGAATATTGATCATCTCCATGACTATACCCTTATGCTCTTTGAAGATAGCATTATCACCCATCTCCTTTGGAAGATTGAGAATGGAGAGCATGGTGTCAGTCTCTACCGGGATAGGGATCACTTGCCCTTCCTCATCATCTCGGATAGCTCAATAGCTCTGAACCCAACCTGCTTTGCCCACTTAGACGCCAACATCCCATTGGCAGCCCGTTCCCAGTCGCCAGCAGCAATGAAAGCCAGAGTGTTGTTAAAGCCAAGGAGCCCCTTCAAACCTAAATTGAAACACATGTTGAGCAGCACCGACTGGCGAACCTCATCCAGTGCACTGTAGATAACCGGAATCTCATCCAATAGCTGTTGTTCGCAGTTCCGGATATCACTATCCAGCAGGGCATAAGCTTCCTTCTGGGAAATGCCGCAGTCATCGAGATTGCGTCCAACACCGATTGTTAATTTGCCTGCTGTGCAGCGGTATGGCTTCAATCGTAGGCCTTCGTGTCTGACAAGCTGGGTTTTGATGAGATTCAACAATGCATCGGTCATGCTTTCTCCTTGTGCTCGTATTGGATATTTTGATATGGAGCAAGGAAAGAACTGCCCTGTATGCCGACAAATACAGATGAGCAAGGATGCGACAGAAATTGTCCCATGTGCATTAAATATGTCTTGATTTGTATAGCATTATGCTATCGGATAGATGATTTGATATAAATCACACATCCCCCCGATATTTTTCATAACTATTCCGTAAGCATATGCAATACCATCATATAGCATCATGTTATACCTGAAAATGTGTATCACGTCCGCAAATAGATAATTTTCTGCTGAGAATTGCGTTGTAATTACTGAAAACTTCGACAATAGGATAAATACGCCTAGTTATCCACAAAAAATGTGGATAACTCCTACAATTTTAGGCAGTTTAAGGCAAAACTTCAGTTATCTTATATATGCTGCTGCTATGTGGGTAGCTGTGGATATCTTCTTGAAAAACAAGTAGGATATCTTTACTAATTGTCCATTATTTTTCTTGCTAAAAAAGGGGACTCCAGATATGTTGGTTTATGAATTTGATATAAGGAGTCACCCATGATTAATGGACAACAAATCAAGACCAAAGAAAAGATGCAAGTTAATTTTAACCATCACATCAGAAGCCACAGTAAAAGCTTTACGAAACCTGAGTTTAAGTTTTTGCAAGATATAAGTTTAGGAATATTGAAATCTCAATCTGTAATCAACAATCAGATTGCCCTGAGCTTGCTGGAAGAACACTCACCCAAAAACATTTGTAAACGTTTTACCAGGCACCTGAACAAAGAAGACTTTGGTACAAGGCTTCAAGACTCGATTATCTTAAAGCAATGCCGTGGATTTGATATGGAGACAGGGATAATTATAGATGAAAGCGATATCATCAAGGCCAAAGCGAAGAAGATGGAGGGGCTTCAGAAAGTAAGAGACGGAAGCACTGGCGAACATGATAAGCTTGGCTACACACTCCTCAACACCATCGCTTTCAACAGCGATGATAATGGTTACCAGATCAGCCCTATTAGCTCTGATTTGATTGCAAGGGATATGGAACTTGATAGCGTGTCGCAAATACTTGAAGATCGTCTGGTAGCAATCAACTTGGCTTCATGCAACAAGGGAGTTTACATCTTCGACAGGGGTTATGATGACCGGACACTTTTCAAGTCGCTTAATCAATTGGGGATGAATTACATCGTTAGGGGCAAGGGTATTAGAAACCTAATCGTAGATGGAGAAGAAATTGCTTTTAGTGAAGTGATTAAAATGGTTAAACGTGATACAAAAATCAAACTCAAAGAAAACAATGAGATAATTAAGTGTGGGCTAATGAGGGTTAAACTGCGTCTGGACCCATATCCTAGGAAGAACCCGGAAACCATTGATTTATTGTTGGTTGTGTCTAAGTTTGCAAAGCATCCTGGAGAGACAAAAGGGATTTTCCACTTCTTATGTGACTTTCCCAGCCTACCAAATTTGTCCGAAAAGGAAATCATCAAAAAGGCTATCCGGATGTACAGGACAAGATGGAAGATTGAAGAGGTGCATAAACACATCAAGCAGGTATATGGCTGGGAAAATATACAGTTAATGACATATTTAAGACTCCAAAACATGAATCAGGTTCTCCTCCTGGCAATGTGCTATCTGTACTCACTGAAGATGTGTGCTAAAGATATTATTGTCTCCTTCCCGCATCAAATCATCTACCGGCCGAAACTTTGGAAGAAAATATACGACTTTATCTACTACAAACTCTCCAATATCGTGACCCTATGTTTTTCGTTTGTTGTAAGGTATAATGTGGACAAATTCAAGGGAGTGTGGAACAATTATATGCAGCTCGAAATTCCGTGTATGAAAAACGGGGGGATGTGAATTGATATAAATGACTTGACATTTTGAGTAGTAGTTCAATCATTGTTTCCATTATTAAAGATAGAATTAACCAAATGCCTTGATTGAACTATTGGTTCGCTTACTTTGGAAACTATAAAGGATGTAACATGGATCGAATAATAGCACAGAAATATCCATTTCATAGAAAGATAGCAAAGTATAGCATTTCTCTTTTTGTTATAGTTCTCGTGCTTTTATCTATTAGATTTTGCATTATACGGTCGATTAAGAGGACAACAGTTAGGTTAGAAGACATACAGATTTGTACTGTAAAATATGGTGTCATGGAAGGAAGCTTCAAAGCTGAGGGAAAAATTGTTCCCGTTCACGAATATCAGATTGAAGCTTCTGTCGGGGGGAAAGTAGATTTACTAATTCATACAGTAGGAGATAGTGTCCACGCAGGTGACGTAATCCTTAAGCTCAGCAATGATGACTTACGGCTGAATGTCCTTTCGCAAGAGACTGCTTTAACTGAACAAATCAATAATCTAAATAATGCAATAATTACGAACAATCAAAATCGTTTGACGAAGCAGCTTCAAATAGAGGAAGCAAAGCAGAAACTTAAAAGGGCAGAACGTTCATATAATGCAAATTTACTACTATGGCAGAATGAACATATATCCACAGAAGAGTTCCTCACTTCTAAAGAAGATTATGAATTGGCAAGTTTTAGCTATCGTGCCAGAACAGAAGAGGCTGCATCTGATTCGTTGTTTCGAGATCAACATATTGGACAGTTGCGCCAGTCGATAAATACCATCCGCCTTGGTTTAGACCAGATCAGGTCGAAGCTGGATGATCTTGAGATAAAAGCACCAATCAATGGAGTTGTCACCGAACTAAATGTGAATCAAGGGCAGATTATCTCTACAGGGGCAACAATAGCAGTCTTAGAGGATACTTCAAGTTACTATGTCCAGGTACAAGTCAGCCAGTTTTATCTACCGAAGCTCACGGTTGGGCAAGAAGCTCGGTTTTATGCGGGAGATGAGGAGATTACACTTAGATTGGACAGAATCAACCCCAAACTTATAAATGATTACATACAAGTAAATCTGATTGGTGAGATACCTAAAAGTTACAGGTCGGGACAATTTGTTTCGGTAGAACTGCTTTCTGAGAAACTGCAGGATGCATTCATTTTACCTCAGGGACAGTACCTTGTGGATAGTGGGGAACAATGGGTTTTTGTTGTGGATAAATCTGGAAAGAGGGCAAGCAGAAGGAATGTCACTTTTGGTTTCAAGAACATCCGTGATATAGAGGTTGTATCTGGGCTTAGAGAAGGTGAAAAGGTGATTACTTCATCATACAAAGATTGGCTAAAGAAGGACGACATTATCATCAAATAGAAGGAGACTCCATGCTATTTCAAAACATCCGTTTTGCGTTAAAAATGATGAAGAAGAACAGGATAAGCTTTGGCATTGCTATTATCGGGCTTTCGCTTAGCTTGGTAGCAAGTATCCTTATACTATCCTACTGCTTATTTTACTGGAATTTTGATAAATCTGTTTCCAGTCAAAGTGAATGGTATCGGCTAAGGTTGAGTTCTGTTTCGTCTGAAGGTGAAGCAGTACATGAAAGTGGGTTTTATCTCCAGACAGCCGGCATTATAATACGAGAGATACCACAAATAAAAGACTTCGTAATAATGCACAATAGTTTTCTTGATATAAACCTTAACTGCGAAGGCAAGAGAATTGCCATCAATGATAAATGCTCGGTTACCAGCAATCTGCCTGAACATTACAAAATGCGGTTCATCTATGGAAATAAGGATTCACTGCTGGTTGACAATTCAAGTTTGATTATCAGCAAGAGATTTTCGGAAAGGTACTTCGGGGATGAGAATCCAGTCGGCAAGCAGATAATGGTTAGAGACAGGCCTCGTTATGTTATAACAGGCGTGTTTGAGGATTTGCCACAGAATTTGCATTTACGAGCCGATATTTATGATTTGCTTCCAACCTCACTTACCAGTGTCACCGAACCACAGGAATACTTGTTACGAGGGCATATCCGGCTGAGAATTCCCAACCCCAAGGATGTCTCAAGCGTTGAATCAGCCATCAATAAGATGCTGGCAAACAATGCAGAGCTTAGTGACTCTCAAGAAAAGAAGACCGTTCATCTTGACCAGATTAGGAGGATTCACTTTATCGGCAATTTAAAAGAAGATGAACCTACTATGAACTCTATGAGTGTTTATGCCGTTATGGGGATTGGAGCATTGTTGCTACTGGCGGCACTCTTGAATTTTATTAATATAGTTATTCTATCCTGGCAACAACGGAGGGATGAATTCGCTATCAGGAGGTCAGTTGGGTCACTTCAGCAGGATATTTTCGTACAATTGTTTACAGAGTACGTAAGCTATTTCTTTATAGCAATACTACTGAGCGGCTCTTTATATCTATTGGTAGCTAAAGTTTTTCATAAACTGGTGGGATTTTATACCAATCCCACTCTTCTCCAAGAAGCATTTGCCATACTTGGGATGCTGTTGATTCTCTTTATATCTGGCTTTCTCTCTGCTGGGCATTTTTCCAGGGGTGTGATAAGCAATACAGATGATCGCCATAAAAAGCGGGCAATAGGAGTTAAGTCCATTCTATATGCCGAATTGGCGATAGGTTTCCTTTTCATTTCTCTCGCCGGTGTGATAAGTATTGGTTACTATTCGGTTATTAATCATGAGATTGGCTTTGAGGCAAACAACACCTTGCAATACAGATACCTCACAATGGTGGGAAGCAAGAATCCAATGTTCTATGATAGCAATGCCTTGCGTGACAGGATAAGAGCTATTCCTGGAGTATTGTACGAAACTGCCACTAATTTCAGCGTGGTTACTGATAGACTGGACATGGATTCAAGATATAGCGAAACTGCCCTTGAGTTGGGAGGAGTAAAGAATGCGCAGCAAATTGAAGCGTATGTGGTAGGAACTAGCGTAGATTTCTTCACAAAACGTAAACTGCCGATATTAAGTGGAGCACTGCCCGGTGCTGATAAAAGTAACGCAGTAATCGTGAACCAAACATTTGTTAATCGGTTCTCCCAAGCCGAATCACCATTGGGAAAGACAATTAGAACACCAGGAAGTGCTGAAGGTGAATTCTACCAAATTGACGCAGTGGTGAATGATGCCTGGTTCTTCCCAACTCATATCCAGATGATCCCCATGGTTTACGTTCTAACCCCAGGGCAGCTTCAATTTTTCCAGATAACCTATGAAGCAGGGAAAAAATACGAGGTGCAGGGCAGGATTGATGATCTATTCGAGGAAATTAGCGGTAGAGGCATATTGGGATTCCGCTCGCTGGATGTGACTGAGGAGTTCATTCGCTATTACCAGCCGGACAGAATCTATGTGACTCTTACCATCTTGTTTGCTTTCATTATCTGCGCAGTAAGTATCATGGGAATCTACGCTGTTAGTTCACTACAATTCTATCGGCAGTTGAAGGACATCGCCATCAGGAAAGTTTGTGGTGCTGAATTCAGCCATATTTTGTTTTTACTGCTAAAGAGTTATGTGTGTTTATTTTGCGTTACTGGTTTGGCTGGGTTTCTTGGTTCCTACTACTTGGCACAAGAGTTTTTCGCAAGGTTTGCTTTGCCAGTTGGTTATCCCTGGTGGGTATTGCCGATATGTGTGATAATTCTATTCCTTGTAGTTTTCCTGCCCTTGTATTTGAACAGCCGAAAGGCTTGGAAGACCAACCCAATTCAATATCTGCAATCTGAATGAAGGAGAATATAATGATATCTATAAGTGATCTCAGCAAAGTTTACAGAACAGACACAGTCGAAACAACTGCTTTAGAGATACTGAATCTCAGTATTAATAAGGGTTCTTTTGTTGCCATCAAAGGTCCTTCAGGGTGTGGGAAATCCTCCCTGCTCCATATTTTAGGCTTGATGGATTTGCAAACCAAAGGAAGCTACATTTTGAATGGCATCGAGACCCAGTCTCTCAGTATCAACGAACGAGACCGCCTCAGAAGAAGCACCATCGGGTTTGTCTTTCAAAAATTCAATCTTATCGATTCATTATCAGTTTTTGAGAATATTGAACTACCCTTGATATACATGGGAGTATCACCAGACAATAGGAAAGAAAAGATACATAAAGTGATAGACAGCTTGGAGATATCCCACCGCATGAATCACTATCCCTATCAACTATCGGGTGGTCAGCAGCAAAGGGTTGCAGTTGCAAGGTGCATAATAACCAATCCCGAGCTAATCCTAGCTGACGAACCCACAGGAAATCTCGATTCTCTTAATGGACAACAAGTAATGAGTATCTTTCAAGACTTGAATTCAGAGGGTAGAACAATCGTAATGGTTACTCACGACGATAAATATGCAGGATATGCACAAAAGATTATCAATCTCTACGATGGACGGATAGTCCAAGAAGCCTAATGAAGAATATTGTTCATTCTGTGCATAACACTTAACGTCTCGTTAAACAACTTTTGTTGGATAACTTGGGGCTGCATGGATACTTTAGATAGTACTAACTTACTGCGTGGTAATTCGGAGAACGCCACACTATCGTTTACTAGATGCTATATTGTATGTTAATGATGACTCCTTAGATTGCTGACGACTTATGATTACACGTTTACCTCATCAGTTATTGAGAGCTCATGAAAGTGTTAGGGATAACCAATCGCATTCTGTTCATATACGTATCTTTCTACTTCCTTGCCCGTTCTGGATATCCCAAAGAGACCCAAAGATTGAAACTACTGAGCCAACGATTATAAGGAAGTAGTTGGATATTCCGGATGTCCTGATCCACCTCTCCGAGAAATAAGAGCCACAGGTTCCGGATGCAAGAGGCAGAGTCACATCACACATCCTATATTACATTATTATCAACTAGCTATAAGCCATCGACACAAGCTTCGCTTCAAATGCCCTTTGGAGTTATTCACGAATCGTATATTGCTGAAAACAATCTCTTGACCAACACAATAGCTCATGATAACTGACCCATTTGGTGAAACGGAAGTAGGCTCTTCTATTGAGCAACCTGCCATGGATAGCCAAACACAAAGTGAGTGGGAGTGCTGACTAGCACTCCCTTTTCGCTCTCATTTTTAGCTATCCCGAAGGAAAACTCAAAAGGCCATTCTCCAGTATGAATAATCTAAATGCTCATGTAAAGTGAATCTGTTTTAGCCTCTGAAATGTCCCTAACCATCAAATGGCTCTCAGAATCAGAATTGGTGGCTCTAAAACTGCGGACTGATGGCTCTATCCAATCAGAATTTTTAAGTAGTATTACCGAGTTAAATTTAGTATCAATAATATGGCGACCTGCTACAAGATTCGCATCAATACCCCGTGGAAGAGTATCCTTGAAAAGTGGCCTATTAGAACTGAGTCATTTTACAAACAAGAATATCGACCTTAGAAGGAGGTTATATGTTAAATATAAATGTTATTGAATTCGGTGTTGTTTTTTATTAATCTCCATTTACTCTCTGACTAGTAACAATACCCGATTCAATGAATATTACTTTATCAAAGCGATTAAGGTTTCTTGATCTATGTGTTATCATAATAATCCCACATCCCGATTCTAATAGATACTTCAAAACTCTATCCTCCCTATCCTCGTCAACATTTGAAGTGGTCTCATCAAGTATCATAATGTCTGGGTTTGTAAGCAAACAGCGAAGAAGGCAAACAAGTTGCTTCTCACCTCCGGATAGTTTATTACCATTAGGGCCTACACGATTGTGATAAACATCATCCCAACAAGGGAAATAAGCTTCGAAATGTTCCAGAGCAACTCTTGCTTTTATTTGCGCTAAATTAGAACATGATAGCACGAGTTTCATGTTATCTTCAACAGTTGAATCGAACAGAAATCCTTCTTGTTCTATGAGTTTTATTCTGCTTCGATACTTGATCAATAGGCTTTGGTCTGCACAGATATTGTTAATCAGTATTTCCCCAGATAATGGTCTTATCAATCCGAGCAACAAAGCCACGATAGTTGATTTTCCAGATCCTGATGGTCCGACCAAAGCCACTTTTTCATTTTTTCTCATAGAAAAAGTGATGTTAGTTAATATCTTGTTGCTGTCATAAGCAAAAGATACATTTTTAAACTCAATTGATTCTACGCTTTGTACCATCGATATCTTACTAGATGATGGCTCTTCTTCATATGAAAAAACTTCTTGAATTCTTGAAATCGAAGCTTTAGAGCTCTGCAATGATGAGATGTAGTTCATGATACTGGTCACAGGATCAAAAACATAGGCAATGAAACTCTGAAATGCCAGCATCGAACCTAATGACCATTGGTTATTAATGATCAATGACGCACCAACAAGCAGAGAGGTCAGATATGGGATATACGATATAACAGATAAAATGATAGAATACTTCATAGACATATTAAACTGAAAGATTCCCGTTTTAAATGTATTTTTCTCATATCTGAAGAATTTACTAAACAAATACGAAGGGTTCTGGAACAATACTGAAGTACGTAATCCTTGTATGCATTCTTCAGTGTTAGCGAAACAAACAGCATTAGATTCAATATTCTTTTGGGCAGCAGCAGTTAATTTATCCTTATAAAAGGCTATCTCAAGTACATATAAAAGCAAAGAAGCCAGCACAATGATTGACAATTTTTTACTTAGAAAAATCATGCTGATAACTCCGACTATAAAATACAGAATGTCTTGTAAGAGTAATGCAAGCCGATCTGCAAATAGCGGGTTAAGGTTTTCAGTATCCGCATCAACTCTCATAGTTAAGTAGCTAGATGAGAACCTCCTTCTAATTGCATCTTGCACCCTATATAATTTCTTAAGCATTAGCGCACGTAAACGTATTACCCCAAGCCTGTTAACCTTGTAAAAAAAAAGCCCTTGAAAATAACCCAGCAGTTTCTGAACTATGTAAACAGCGAATATGGCCAGTGCGATAATCAGTATACTGGCGTAATTTTTAACAGGAATGCAAACATCGATTATATACCGTGACAAGAACGGGATTGGCATCAAAAGTATAGCATTAATAACCATTAGAATGCAATATACAAATATACTTTTGTAGTAAGGCTTAAATATTTTAACCAGAAGTAAGTAAAAACTCTTATACATTCTTTCTGATCTCACCTGCTAGGATACAGCATACATAGTCAGTTATGCAGATAGTAACCTAACGTATAATCTCATACTAGTACTTATATCTGATTAGATGCTAAGCAGCTGTTCATGTTACTAATATCTCTTTTCATTTATCCATTTCGAAATGCCATCAAGCAGATCGACTTTCCCAGCTTCAATAATTTCTATGTACAATTTTAAAGAATTTTCTAACTTAATTCTTTCCGTATTGCATTCGTTGTTATGAATAACAAAACCTGTATTATTGAGCAATGAACTAAAACACAAACTACACAACTTATTGACCCAGCAGAAGCTACAATGTTTCAATTTAAAAGAGACGAAATCTATAATGATTTTTTTGACTAAATCCTTATCAATCCAAGTCAGATAGCTTCCAATTTTTAAGGCATAATCTACCTTTTCGCAGATGTAAAAATCGCCGTGTGAGTCAACATAAAGTTTTCTACCGCCAGGGGGATTGCAAATTCCACCTAGATGAAGGTGATTTGAATTTGCTATCCTGCAGTGAATTATTGATAATACTTTAAACAAATCCTGTGCCTTTGATGATAGAGACAATATACTCTCTGGACTACACTGAAGTAATTCATCATGAACTAATCTGTAACTCGCATCTAATATGGCCTTACTTTCTTCTGACATTTCTGGGATAGTCATAGTATCGTCGGAGTTATGGCATACAGTAGATGTAGTTGATATATTTAAATTTGTTGATTTATCAACTGTAACCCAGTCGTTCGGGTCAAGTATTGTCGCACGAAACTGAGTATGACTTGAATAGTGATCAGGATATTTTAGCTTCATGTATTCCAGGTTGTTAATAATCAAATTATAGGTAGGTGCCCCATCTTGAAATCTTCGATTTCTATCATGGATATCTTGATTAACGTCGACACTGATTGTAAGGTAGAATTTCTTCGCTACAAGGTAATCTACAACATCTCTCGTTAACAAAGTTCCATTGGTCGTCATTGAAAAGTCTGAAAGTGGGAATTTCTTCTGGATTATGCATACTGCTCTTTGTATTAAGTCGAATTCTAATAATGGCTCACCCCCATAAAAGCCGAATGTATACTCTTTAACTTGAGGTGTTGGTAAATAATCTACAACAGCTTGTATTATTGATATTGGCATTGACTTCGTGGATATGCCTCTGGTTAAGTTGTAATTATCATTATAACAACAATATGAACAACGCAGGTTACAATTCTCTGTTATGCAGAATACTATTTGCTCAGGAATAATATCGCTATTAGGAAATACATCTAAACTGGATTGCTGATAAAATGCAATATCGCTGATATCAATCACATCAGATACATGTTCCCTAAGATTGTTGAAAAACTCAACATATATTTTTGTTGCAGTGCTTCTCTTTAACCCAAGATTAAGAAGAGCGGTAATAACTGAATCCCTATCACTGCTTCTAATGGCATATGCATGCTTTGATAATTCCTTGCTCGTTGAGAATATTGTTCCCGAAACTCCATCATAAACATAATGCTTGTTGCCAATCGATAATCCCTTTAAAAGATACATATTATTCTCCTGAATCAAAATATAGTGGGTATAGGAAGGAGTATATCTGTTGAATGATTTCAGTTTGCCTAAAAGGCTAACTGTCCATAAGAAGTGGCAAAGCTGGTTGCATAAGCTTTTGTGGCATCTTTTAGGATGTCTTTGTAGCAATCACATATACAATCACATGTACAACGGAGTTGACCTGACTTTTTACTTGGATCAAGAATTATCCCAGTCGAGATGATCCTATCGTTCTTTTTAAGTGGCATATTACCTCCATCTTTCTTTCTCTATACCCACGAGAACAAGAGATTGAGTTTTAGAATTATTGTCAAGACGTTTTTACTAAATGTTTCTGAAAAGAATGATAGAATATGCAGAACACTATATTGTTCGATTAGAATGTTAAATATAAATTGGTTTAGGAAGATTTAAAGTGCTGATCTGTTGACGACTAGAATAGAATAGTACTCGTCCTACATTTCCAATGAAACGGTGGAAACGGTGTATGCGCTCCGGAAATACCGACCGGATTCATCTCTGAGTCGTATTCTATCTGATCGTCTTTAATCCAAGGTGCCAGGGCTTTGATGTAATCCCGAGCATCATCCAGGCTGTTGGACTTGGTATCCAGTGCCATAAGGTTATCCATAACTTCGATTGCATCGTTAAGGGGATATATCTTGTCCTGAGCAGCCAGTGCCCGGCAGATATCACTGGTGCGATCATCGAGGATCACTACGAGTTTGTAGTACTTCGCTTGGGCTTTCTTGTAGCCTTGTAGTCTTCCGAACTCTCTGATTCTGAGAGCTGTATGCTCTGCCAGCCCTTGCCAGTAGTGTGATGACTTCTCTGCAATGTCTCCAAACTGTTCTTTGAGGGTATTGGCGAGCATCTCTTTGGTATATCCTTGCTCTATGGCCTTGGACAGAGTGTCGGCAAAGTTCTGCCGGATGTCAGCTTCGAAGTGGTTACCGATCCAGAACAACTGCTGCTTCTGGATGGTGGATGATAAGTGCTGATCTTCAATGCCCCAAAGTCCGATGCTGGTCTTGATGGGTGCTTGCACTTGCGTGTCTTTTAATCCGAGCCGGATACAGCGGTCTATTATCGCTTTGGTGGGCTCATTGACCAGTGCTGCGAAGTCATCTCCCAACTGGGTATTGATGATGCCCATAAGCTTATCTATGGAGTCTTTATTGAGCTTCTCGGCTCGGGGCATATCACTTAGCATCTGGATGGCAAGTCTTGATGCATCTCGTATCTCTGTCTTCCAGGCATTATTCAGGACCCGGTAGTACTCAAGCATGAGCTGATCATAGTAGTTCATTAGAAGGAGAACCGCCTAACTTTCACTCTATTCCTGCCGATGTCATATTCAGAGAATCGCTCCAAGCATCCAGCCAGTGCATCACAGCCATCGATATAGCCATCAGGATAGGTGAGGAACTGAGATATCAGAGTCGGTGTATCCTGCCCCTCCGGAAAGAGCACCTTGGCGGTCTCAATGATAGTCTCAGTCCTCTCTATGCGTAGGTTCTTGTTATCCTTGTTATCTATCCGCTTGATGCGATGCGATATCGGTGGTAGACGGTTGTCTTGTGACCACCGATCAAAGTCAGCCAGGATACGTGCTTGTCCATAGGTAGTTTCACAGGCTGCCCTGGCTTTCACTCGGTAAGTGCGATCCAACTCCTGATAGGCATCATAGTAGTATCTGAAGAATTTGGTGTTCTCGGTTTGACGTATCCAGACATGAAGCACATAGAAACGGTTTCCATCGTAGCCTATGGAGATAACAGCCTTGTAACAGCCCTTCTCTCCCCAGGCAGGATCGGCATAGAGCCAGACCCGCTTGATCTTGGATGGATCAGGCAGGGTCCGGTACTTGGTGAACCAGTGGTTCTTGAAGATGTTACCTTCAATGACTGGCTGACCAAGCATCTCTCTTTGATATCCGGTATTACCGAACTTAGCACGTAGGTTTGGCAGAGTGGCAGTGGGGTACTGCTCTTCCCAAATGGACTTGCCCTGCAGATCTTCGAGAGAGAAGCGCAAAATCGCTTTCTGGTGCGTTTTCAGGACAGACTGGCATGATGTATCCAAATCTGGATTATCTGCTCGTATTTCGCCTAATATGAGTTCCTGAAACTGGCAGATGGCATAGTTGGGATGTACCAGGTTACCAAGCCAGATGATCCTGCCACTGCCATCGGGTGCCAAGGCCCCGGCAAGCTCCTGAGAGATCTTCTCCATGCGTCTCTTACCGATGGACTGGTTACCCACATTCTCTTCTTTATCGATATCATCACAGACAATCAATCCGGGACGTTTAGCTGTCTTGGGATTGATCGTTCCCCGGTGCGTCTGCTTGATAGAGCGTGCTCTGATCCTCGCTTTGTTCTTGAGATAGAAGTCCAGATCAAAGCTGTCCATTGGTTGCAGCTCTGGGTAGTCCATCGTGAGCCGCTTATTGTTCTGTAGCTCATGCAAGGTAAATGCTGTCCTCTCCTGCGCCAGATCGCTGTCTGCTGCAGTATGAATAATGTAGCGTTCTCCTCTGATGATTAGCCAGATAGGATAGACCACTCCCATCAGAACCGTTTTGCCCAGCCCACGAAAACCGGTAATGGCGATGATGCCTGAGCCCTTATCAGTTTCATCGAACATAGTCTCGTGCGCTGGGCAAAAAGGTAGCGGGAAGATATGTGGGAAATAGGTATGGCAGAAGAACGAGAAGGCACCCCAGCCTTCTCCATTAGTACGTTTTATCCGCTCAGCCTTGGCTTCGGGATTATCGTCTATAAAAGGCAAGACGGAGATCGTTTTTGATGCGATCTCCGCCAGTGCCTTGTTATGTCGCTGAATGAACTTCTTAGACATAACCGGGACTCACCCCAATCCCCAGCAAGCTGGGAATCGGGGACCCCGAGGGTTTGGAGGGTAACCATGAAAGCGCGGAGCCGGAGGCAACGGCTCCGCTGGGTAGGATTGGAGGGTAGGTAGGTTAGGTATTGGAGTCTTTATGTCGGAGGAAGGTAAATATTTATCCATTTCTTACTCTCAAGTAATCGGCAAGGTCGAGCACTATGCTTTGGAACTGCTTGAGCAGAGTCTCGTGCCCTTTCTCGATCATGAAATCAGTTACCTGATCCAAGAAGCGAACGATGTAATCATTGAGTTCCTTGGATGGTTCATTGTCTTTCTGATTCTGTTTGATCAGGCTTACAAGGCTCTGTAAAGCGGTATCTGCGGGGTTCTTGGCATATTCACGAAGTGCCTGGATGCGTGCCCGCTTGCGGGCGATACCGATCTCATGGTCAAGCTTGCGCTCTTCCTTGAATAACTCATTCCATTTACCACTCTTGATCCACTTGCGGACGGTGATATCGGACACTCCGAAGATCACCGCCAGCTCTGTGGGATCGGTGTTGCCATTGAGGAAAGTCTCTTTGCAGTTGTCCCGTTTGATGCGGAACTCCATTGCATTACTCATACTCAGGGCGAACCTTGTGCTTAAGCAGGTAGTCGTTTAAGTCTTTTCCGGCACAGCGTAGCTGGCCATTATCCTTGGTTCTAAAAGCAGGCAGAGGATCGAGGATGTCCCGTATCCAGCGGTAAACACTGGAACGGTCAACTCTGAGTATGTCCGCTACTTCATCAGTGCGGTAGTTGCGTCCATCTTTAAAGACAGTCATGCTTTCGATCTCCTCTGCGATGTTGTTATTCATAGATGCCATGATTCATTCTCCTGTACTTTGATCAAATTGAGATACATAACGCTGCCACTCTTTCTTACCCTATAGTGCCGTGAAGTTGAGTACGATCATCTTGTATTCGCCGTATTCATCACGTTCGTAGAAAGATACATACTGCTTGGTCGATACTACTCTGATCGCTTTATCGATCAGTTCCATTGCTTCTTTCCAGACTGGGTCCTTGATGTTATACTTTCTCAGAGATAGGATGCGGTTTTTAGCGATCTCACCCTTCTTATCCACCTGAAAAGCTTCGCTGATGATGGCTCTCAAGTTGGCATTGGAGTCTGCTGACCAGTCTTTCAGGCATTCATCAATCTTCTGTTTGGCAAGCTGCAGTTCCAGACCGAACTCGATGCGCTCCTTGAAGCGGATTTCGATCTTGTATTTACCATCAAAGCTGGAAAATCCGGCATTGCCTTTCCAGTCCAATCCGCTCTTCTTAGCTACATAGTCGAGATAGTTCTGTATCTCACCATAGAGCTTATTCTTGTCGGAGATGATGCGTTTCTGCAGCCGTAAGACTCGATCCAGAGTGTTATTGACTACTGAGTCTTGTTTCAGCATTTCGGTTTTGATCACTGACACTGGGATGGCTCGGCCCTGAGCGTCAGTCTTGGTACGTTCGGTTGTCGTTTTCTTTTCCATGAGGATTCTCCTTCAGATTGGTTTATTATTTGTCGTTTTCTTATTGATGTAGTTCTGCAGCATAGCGATTACGGCTCTGCGCTCTTTGGGATCGAGCAGATTCCAGTGACTCTTGTGAAAGCGTTTGATCATGTAGGCCCGGAGTTCTGCATCCGTCCACTCTGCCTGTTTCATGAGTGAGAACATATACTTACCCTGCTTGTCGTAGCTAAACTCGTATGGACGGCCATGTTTGCGGTAAGAGATCAGGATTGATTTAAGCTCTTGGAGCTTCTCTTCCGGGAGAGCCGATAGGGAAACACCAAAGCCAAGGCCATTCATGATATACTTGAAGCCATCCTCGGGCCAGTGGAACTTCTTGACCCGTAAGGCATGGATTTGTTGACGTAGTTGTCGTTCTCGTAGTTCCTGTGTCATAGAATGTCTCCTGTTTCCTTAAACTTGCCCGGTTTTCTTCAGATATTCATGAAAGCACATTTTCCAAGATTGAGATGAATTGATGTATTTATCCCAAGCTTTTACTATTCTCGCTTTTTCTTCCAGTTCAAGCCTGATCTGCTCTTGCTTGGCTAAGCGTTGGATTCTCCGCTCTTCTTTTTCAGCGGCTTTTCTTTGCTTTTCTTCTTCACTGATGGTAGGCCTGAGCCGCCCCAGACATCCTGCTTCGATCCTGGTACCTAACTCAGCGACATTGTCTTTACGATGCACCAGGTAGGTCTTTCCGGACATTCCGATACATCCAATTGAGACAAGAGCTTCCATATACACAAAGACCCACTGGCGACTGCGTCCGTAAGCAGCGGCAATCTTTCTCACTGAGCTGTAGTTACCGGCTTCAATCAGATCAAGCAGGATAAGTGCTGCCTCTTGATCAAATCTCCAGTCTGACTTGACGCCATAGCCCACGATTGGATTATATCGGTTGCTACGCACGTAAATACCCTCTTCCACAGAGATCAGCTTGATCGTCTTATCGGCAAGCAGATCGGCTAAAACAGGCCTCACTTGGTCGAGCTCAATAGCCGTCATTTCTGCTGCCAACTCAGCCGTAAAGGGATGCTTGTATTGGTTGACGAAGTTCAGGATCAGTTCGTTCATATTACATTCCTCAGATCGATATCGGCAATGGCTTTATCGGGCTCTTGCTGCTGCTGGGTCTCGATGATGTACATCACCTTCATGGCTTTACGCAGGTTGCCACCGCTATTGAAATCGATCTTCTCGATCACTTCCTCTGTAACCTCTACATCCATCACCTCTCGGGCTACCAGTTCAAGGTCCTGCCGGGAGATGTATTGAAACTCATAGAAGTAATTGCATCTGTCGAAGTAATGGGCATTGATCTGCGAGAGCCTGTCTCTGGCATTCTGCATGCCCACTAAGATGATCACCGTCAAAGTCTCATCCACGATGTCTCGGATCGCACCGAGCAGTTTCTCGTGTCCGAAGGCATAGTCGATCTCATCGATTACGATTACCGTGTCTTTATGGTCTTCCAGAATGTGCAGGATCAGCTTAAGCAGGTTGTTGGCAGTGCCGACGGGAACTACGGGTCCCATCCGGAACTTCGTGAACAGGGCACTTAAGAGTGCCACCATAAAGGCTCTGGGGGTAGTAGTGGATTCCAGCCGCAGATAGATATAACCTCGCTGAAACGCCATTCTCTGAGCATAGGTGCTCTTGCCGAGACCGGGACATCCATACAGCATACCCAGTCCCACTATCTCCATCTTCGGTCGGTTGAGCAGGAAGCGGATGCATTCATCGGCTTCCAAGACATTCTTGATTGCTACCAGTTTATTCTGTTTCATGGTTCTCCTCCTTTATCTGAGTCCTGCCCGTTTGAGCATGGTTTGAAAGCTATCATCGGATGAGCTTGTGGATGTTTGAGCTGCCGGATGCACTATTGCTTGTTCTTTAGGCTTGCTGATCTCGGTCTGGATCGGCTCAAGCTCCGGCAGTAGCTTAATTATCTCTTTCTCCATCGCATGGATGGCTTCATCTCTACTGGGTTTGGGTGGCTCGATCATGGCCGGCTGCTTGAAGATGGGATTGGCTTCAATGCTTCTGGACTTGAGGGGAGGAAGCAGCCTGTCGACAGCGATCTGAGCTTGCTTTACCACTATCTTAGTGCGCTGTTCGGTACGTCGCTGCAGCTTCTTGATCTCAGTATATTCTTTCTTGAGTTCCCTAAATGAAGTGGCTTCATCTTCAGCCAGTTGCACCATCGGATGCTGGGTTCTGCGTAGTTCCGCCTGGCAGAGGTATTTGTCATTGGTATCAAAGACCAGTATCCATCTGGCATCTCCCAAGTCGTAACGGATGATCACGTCTTTACCGATGTTATTCACCAGTTCAACATTCCAGTAGAGTAGCTTATCGAGCCGGATGCCATTGTTACGGATACGTTTGCGTTCTGCGCTGAGCAGCATGTTGTTGAGCTTACCCGGCACTACGATGCGGTCTTCCGGAAGTTTGGATGAGCTGAATACCTGCCAGGGAGTCTTACCATTTAACCCGGAGTGGGGATGCTCGCCATAGATGTGTCTAATATAGTAGGCGATCATCTGCATCGTCTCTTCAATCGTGGGAGGATGGGCTTCGAACAGCTTCTTTGCCCACTTTTCGTTACGCATCAAGGTCGAGGGTTTATCTGCTATGGATGAGCCTCTGAATGAAGAGATGAAGCGTTCAAACTGATCCTGGAAGGTTCTGAAGAACCGCTCGATCACCTTTGCTTTGGCATTGTAGCTCTTGGCGAATACGGCACTGATCCCCAGCCGGGGGAAGATCCCACAGAGTTCCTGCTCCAGATCGTGATCATCCCAACCCTCATGGAACAGCTTGCTCTTGAAGGCCTTGCCGTTATCCAGATAGACCTTTTCAGGCAAGGCACCCCAGTTGAGGAAGCCGTTCCGGAAGGCCACCTGGATATGATGGCTATCTTCGGTAAATGCAAGTGATGCGCCTACCGGGTATCTGGAAGCCCAGTCGAAGACCATGATCATGGTCATGCGTTGGGCTTTACCGGTTTTGGGATTCATAATATCAAAAGCGAGGTTATGACCATCGGCTACCCAGACATCTCCTACATTCAGGAGACTGGCATCCCGGATGATCGTCTTGACGATGGTCTCTGCCACTGCCTTACTGCCTTTTCTTGCCTGCACCCAGATTGCCTGGTTATTGGCTTCATAGTCATTACACCACCTGCGCAGCGTTGGTTCGCTGGAGGGTGAGATCAATAGCTCCCTGCGAGCTGCATCTTTCAAACTTCCCACCGCAGTGGAGATTTTGATGTTATTGGGATTCAGCAGCAGATTGAGCAGGTAGTTCTGTTCGATATAGCTTACCTTACGTCCGCGGCTCTGATTTTTGCCCTTATGCAGCAGAGAGTACATATCATGGTTGTTATTCAAATATCGCTCCAGCCAGACTCTCAGCGAGCGTTCACTACGTCCACCAACTGCTTTATACAAGTCCGGGATGAGTTCCTTGCGATTGTAGTCTTCAGTGATCTGTTTCCACTCTTCTATTCTGGAACTGCATTGCTCCAGGCGATAAAGGACGGTCGAGCAGAACTGACCATAAAGCTTGGCTTCATTTTCATACTTATAGGGGATGTACTCAGGAGGCGTCAGATCGATATAGTCTTCCGGATCGCGTTCCCTATAATTGGGTCCGCTAACCGGGATGGGTTTATCGATGCTGCTCTCAGTCTCCCAGCCATCCTCAGCAGCCTGATCTAAATCTGTCTCTGCCTGGCTTACGAAGGTGACTTGCACAGGAGCACTGATCTGCTTGCTCCCGGTAACCACATAACTATGGTAAAACTGTGCGTATTCTGAACTGCTTGCCTTATAGAAGCTCATCCGATCCTC
>JBAYZB010000039.1:0-21649 GCA_041672765.1 Gammaproteobacteria bacterium
AGTTCTCCACGTCGCCGCTGCAGGTGTCGCAGACGAATTCGGCGTCGTGTTCCGCCCAATGCCCTGCATGTTCGTCCGGCGGATACGTGAAGATCCTGCCGCCGCCGGCATTGCTCAGACAGATGAGGCCCGAGCGGATGCCGATGACCCGTTCGATGTCCTGGAGCAGGGCGGTATAGGTCGTGTCCGATATCGCCGTTTCGGTGAGGCGCGCGATGGTGTTGTAGAGCAGTTCGAGGGAGCGGTTGCTGCGCTCCAGGTCGGCGGTCTTTTCGGCGACGCGCGATTCCAGATCGTCATACATCTTGGACAGATCCTCCGCCATCACATTGAAGGCGTTGCCGAGGCGTCCCAATTCGTCTTCGCCGGTATGTTGCACGCGAGTGGAGAACTCGCCGCGCCGGGCGTGCTCCGCGCAGGTGAGCAGATCCCGCAGCGGGATCAGCACATCCGTGTGCATGAAATACATGGTGAGATAGACCACTACCAGCGTCAGGAACAGCGAGATGCCTTGAATCAGGCGCAGCAGGAAGATTTTCGACTCCGCGTCGTCTTCGAGCAGCTTGACCATGTGGTCCAGTTGCGCCACGAAGTTGTCGAGGTGCTGCAGCGTCTCGGCGCCCATTTCCCCGCTGGGCGGCGTGCTCTCCAGCGCTGCGATCAGCAGCGGCCGCATGCTGGTGCCCCATTCCGCCACCACCTGATCGTAGGCCGCGCGCAGCACCGACTTGGGATTGGACGGCAGGATGTTCACCAGGCGGGGGCTGGCGAGGCGTTCCTCGAATTCCACGATCTCGCGGCTCAGGTTCTCCTCGTACCGGTCAGCCTCCTGCTGCATCGCAAGCAGCCGCGTGCCGATGCGGTAGGACTGCATGCGCAGCGAGCCCGCCTGATTGATGGCGGCCGCCTCGCCTTTCATCATCTCCGCCAGGATCACCGAACTCACCATGCCTATGACCGCGAGCGCGGTGATGGTGGTCATCATCACGGCTAACCGCAGCAAGAGCGACTTTTCGAATAGCTGCGCCATTCTCCAACCCCATTCGTACCCTGTCGTTAATGATGCGCTTCCGGCAGTGCAGTGGATATACCACCACGGATGACAGGGGTGCCTGATGCAGTCCCTGCGACGAGCGGAAAGTTCGCAGAAAACCCGCCTTCCCTCAATTGCTTGTTGGCAATACCACTGTTACCTCTTTGGTGGTAATCGTGCCTTTAGCCTCCGCTCACGGCTCTCCTCCGGCTTTGATGTAGATCAAGTGGGCGTTCCCCTGCGCATTGTTACCGTCAGGCCGCTCTCGGCAATAGGAGGGGGAACATGGGCTCACATGAGGTTGCAGACAAGGCTTCGTACAAGAAAAAACAGCTCTCTGTGCTGACCATGAACACGCTCGCCTTTACCGTCTGTTTCGCGGTGTGGGTGATGTTTTCCATCATCGGTATTCCGATCAAGACCGGCCTGCAATTGAACGAAACCCAGTTCGGCCTGTTGGCCGCCACGCCGATTCTCACCGGCTCGCTGATACGGCTGCCGCTCGGGATGTGGACCGACCGTTACGGTGGGCGCATCGTGTTTTTCCTGCTGATGGTCTCCACCATCGTCCCCATCTACCTCATCGGCGAAGCCAACCAATACTGGCATTTCCTGGTGCTTGGTCTGTTCGTGGGGCTTGCCGGCGGCTCCTTCTCCGTGGGCATCGCCTATACGGCGCGCTGGTTTCCCAAGGCGCGGCAGGGCCTCGCCATGGGCATCTTCGGCGCGGGCAATGCCGGCGCCGCGGTCACCAAGTTCGTGGCGCCCTCGCTGGTGGTGGCCTACGGGTGGCAGGCCGTGCCCAAGGTCTATGCCCTCGCCATGGCGCTCATGGCGGCGCTGTTCTGGACGTTCACCTACTCCGATCCCAGTCACCACGGCCACGCCCACGCCACCTTCAAAAAGCAGATGGCGGCGCTGAAGGACTGGCGCGTGTGGAAGTACTGCCAGTACTACTCCATCGTGTTCGGCGGCTACGTCGCGCTGTCGCTGTGGATGACCAAGTACTACATCAGCGAATACGGCTTCGGCATCCAGACCGCAGCACTGCTCGCCGCCATCTTCGTGCTGCCCTCGGGCGTGATCCGCGCGCTGGGCGGCTGGCTCTCCGACAGGTTCGGCGCCCACAAGGTGACCTGGTGGGTAATGTGGGTCTCCTGGGTCTGCCTGTTCATCCTCTCCTACCCGCAGACCGAAATGACCATCAAGACGGTGAACGGCGACGTCAGCCTGCACATCGGGCTCAACGTGTGGGTGTTCACCGCGCTGCTGTTCGCGGTCGGCATCGCCTGGGGTTTCGGCAAGGCCTCGGTGTTCAAGTACATCAGCGACGAGTTCCCGCACAACATCGGCGCGATCTCGGGCATCGTCGGCCTGGTGGGCGGCCTCGGCGGCTTCGTCCTGCCCATCATGTTCGGCGCGCTGCTGGATATCACCGGCGTCAACAGCAGCATCTTCATGCTGATGTACGGCATCACCTGCGTGTCTCTGGTCTGGATGTACGCGACGGAGATCCGCGGCGTCGATGTGATGCGCAGCAGCGCGCCGGAGGAGCGGCACGCGGCGGCGCCCGTGCACGCACCACTGGAAGCCGCAGGCGAGGGCGCACGCTGACGCAACCGCCGCCCGCAAAGAGTTGACCCACACAGCACGACGGAGACGAACCATGACGAACTACACAGCCGCACAGACAGGAAGTGCACCTGCCAAATACGTGTTGACGTATTGGGACCCGGAGAACAGGGAGTTCTGGGAGCGTACGGGCAAGCGCATCGCTGCGCGCAATCTGTGGATCTCCATTCCGGCGCTGCTGCTCGCCTTCGCCGTGTGGATGGTGTGGAGCGTGGTGGTGGTGAACCTGCCCAGCATCGGCTTCAAGTACGACACCAATCAGCTCTTCTGGCTCGCTGCGCTGCCGGGCCTGTCGGGTGCGACGCTGCGCATCTTCTACTCGTTCATGGTGCCGATCTTCGGCGGGCGCGCCTGGACCACCATCAGTACCGCGTCGCTGCTGCTGCCGGCGGTGGGTATCGGCTTCGCGGTGCAGAACCCGGAGACGCCCTACGCCACCATGCTGACGCTCGCCCTGCTGTGCGGCTTCGGCGGCGGCAACTTCGCCTCCAGCATGGCCAACATCAGCTTCTTCTTCCCCAAGGCGCAGAAGGGCATGGCCCTCGGCATGAACGCCGGCCTCGGCAACCTGGGCGTGTCCGTGGTGCAGTTCGTGGTGCCGCTGGTGATCACCGTGGGCATCTTCGGCGGCCTGGGCGGCGACCCGCAGACCTGGGTCAAGGACGATGTCTCCCGGCAGATGTGGCTGCAGAACGCCGGTTTCGTCTGGGTGCCGTTCATCCTGCTGTCCACGCTCGCGGCCTGGTTCGGCATGAACGACATCGCCTCGGCCAAGGCCTCCTTCCGCGAGCAGGCGGTGATCTTCCGGCGCAAGCACAACTGGCTCATGTGCTGGCTGTATCTCGGCACCTTCGGTTCCTTCATCGGTTACTCCGCGGGTTTCCCGCTGCTCACCAAGACCCAGTTCCCGGAGATCAATCCGACCCAGTATGCGTTCCTCGGGCCGCTGATGGGCGCTCTGTTCCGGGTCGTCGGCGGCTGGATCTCCGACCGGCTGGGCGGCGCCGTGGTGACCCTCTGGGTGTTCGTCACGATGGCCGGCGCGGTGTTCGGCGTGATGGCCTTCCTGCCGCAGGAGGGCACGGGCGGCAACTTCTGGATGTTCTTCGCGATGTTCATGGTGCTGTTCGCCGCCAGCGGCGTGGGCAACGCCTCCACCTTCCGCATGATCCCGATGATCTTCCTGACCCAGCACCAGCGCGCCGCGCAGGGCAAAAGCGCCGCCGCCCAGGAGCAGGCGGTCAAGGACGCCAACAAGGAGGCCGCGGCCGTGCTCGGCTTCACCTCCGCCTTCGCCGCCTACGGCGCGTTCTTCATCCCCAAGAGCTTCGGCACCTCCATCGCCGTCAGCGGCGGGCCGGAGCTGGCGCTGTACGGGTTCATCGCGTTTTACGTGAGCTGTCTCGCACTGACCTGGTGGTACTACTCGCGCAAGAACGCCGAGATGCCGTGCTGAGCGACGGTGCGCGACAAACGATGTGAGGTTCGCCTTACCAGAAACAGGAGCAGAACATGAGTCACTTCTTGAGCAGATTGAAATTCTTCCGCAAGGTGCAGGACAGCTTCGCGGGCGGCCACGGCATCGTGACCACGGAGGACCGCACCTGGGAGGATGTCTACCGCAGCCGTTGGCAGTTCGACAAGATCGTGCGCTCCACCCACGGCGTGAACTGCACCGGCGGGTGTAGCTGGAAGATCCACGTCAAGAACGGTCTCGTGGCCTTCGAGATGCAGCAGACCGACTACCCGCGCACGCGCCCCGACATGCCCAACCATGAACCGCGCGGCTGCCAGCGCGGGGCGAGCTTTTCGTGGTATCTCTACAGCCCGCACCGGGTGAAGTATCCGCTGGTGCGCGGGCGGCTGCTGGAGCTGTACCGCAAGGAGCGCGCTGCGGGCAAGGACCCGGTGGAGGCGTGGGCCGCCATCCAGGAAGACCCGGAGAAGCGCCGGGCGTACACCGCCGTGCGCGGGCTGGGCGGCTTCGTGCGCGGCACCTGGGACGAGGTGGTGGAGCTGATCGCCGCGGCCAACGTCTACACCATCAAGAAGTGGGGACCGGACCGGATCTACGGCTTCTCGCCGATTCCGGCCATGTCCATGATCAGCTACGCCGCGGGCTCGCGCTATCTCTCGCTCATCGGCGGCGCCTGCGGCAGCTTCTACGACTGGTACTGCGACCTGCCGCCCGCCTCGCCACAGACCTGGGGCGAGCAGACCGACGTGCCCGAAGCGGCCGACTGGTACAACTCCACCTACATCATCGTGTGCGGCGCGAACCTGCCCATGACGCGCACCCCCGACGCCCACTTCTGCGTCGAGGTGCGCTACAAGGGGGCGAAGGTCGTCTCCATGGCGCCCGATTACGCCGAGTACGTGAAGTTCGCCGACCTGTGGATGCCGGTGAAGCAGGGCACCGACGCCGCCGCGTTCCTGGCCATGGGCCACGTGGCGCTCAAGGAGTTCTATCTGGAGCGGCAGGACCCGTATTTCCTGGAGTACGCCCGCAAGTACACCGACCTGCCCATGCAGGTGCTGCTGCGCAGGCACGGCGACGGCTACGTGACCGACCGCTTCCTGCGCGCCTCCGATTTCGACGGCAAGCTCGGCCAGGCCAACAATCCCGAGTGGAAGACCGTCGTCTACGACGCGAAGAGCCGGAGCTTCGTCGTCCCCAACGGCTCCATCGGCTTCCGCTGGGGCGAGGAGGGCAAATGGAACCTGCTGCCCAGGAACGCCGTGACGCAGGCGGAGATCGAGGCGGAGCTGTCCTGCCTCGAATCCTGTGACGGGGTCGTATCCGTCGGCTTCCCCCACTTCGAGGGCGGAAACCGGCTGCTCCACCGCAACGTGCCGGTCCGCAGGCTCAAGCTCGCCGACGGCACCGAGGCGCTGGTCACCTCCGTGTTCGACCTGCAGGTGGCGCAGTACGGCCTCGACCGCGGGCTCGGGGGCGGCAACGTGGCCAAGTCCTATGACGACGCCGACGTCCCCTACACCCCGGCCTGGGCGGAACGGATCACCGGCGTGAAGCGCGCCGACCTCATCCGCACCGGCCGTGAATTCGCCGACAACGCAGCGCGCACCCGCGGCAAGTCCATGGTCATCCTGGGCGCGGCCATCAACCACTGGTTCCACAACGACATGAACTACCGCGCCATCATGAACCTGCTGCACATGTGCGGGTGCGTGGGCCAGTCGGGCGGCGGCTGGGCGCACTACGTGGGTCAGGAGAAGCTGCGTCCCCAGGCCGGCTGGGCGCCGGTGGCCTTCGCCACCGACTGGCACCGTCCGCCGCGCCACATGAACTCCACCTCGTTCTGGTATTTCCACACCGACCAGTGGCGCTACGAGCGGGTGGACGCCGATCAGTTTCTCACGCCCGCCGCCAAGGCGAAATACAAGGGCTACCAGCTCGTCGACTATAACGTCGTCGCCCAGCGCCTCGGCTGGCTGCCCTCCGCGCCGCACTTCAACAAGAACCCGCTCGACATCTGCGCCGAGGCGGAGCAGGCGGGCGCCAGGGACGAGGCGGGCATCGCGCACTATCTGGTGGAAAAGCTCAAGAGCGGCGACATCGCCTTCGCCGCGGAGGACATCGATAGCCCCGAGAACTGGCCGCGCAACCTGTTCGTGTGGCGCGCGAACCTGCTCGGCTGCAGCGCCAAGGGGCACGAGTACTTCCTCAAGCACCTGCTCGGCGCGCAGAACGGCGTGCTGACCGAAGGCGTGGAGGGCGCCGGCGCCAAGGAGGTCAAATGGCATGACCGGTCGCCTGTCGCCAAGCTCGACCTCATGGTCGATATCAACTTCCGCCTGAACTCCACCGGCGCCTACTCGGACATCGTGCTGCCCACCGCCACGTGGTACGAGAAGTACGACCTCAACACCACCGACATGCACCCCTTCATCCATCCCCTGGCCGAGGCGGTGTCGCCCGCGTGGGAGTCGAAGTCCGACTGGCAGATCTTCAAGACCATCGCCAAGGCCTTCTCCACGCTCGCTGAAAAGCATCTCGGCACGCGCAAGGACATCGTGGCGCTGCCCATGCTGCACGACTCGCCCATGGAACTCGCCCAGCCCTTCGGCGTGCAGGACTGGAAGAAGGGCGAGTGCGAGCCGGTGCCGGGCAAGACCCTGCCGCTGCTCAAGGTGGTGGAGCGCGACTACGCCGATACCTACCGCAAGTTCATCGCCCTCGGTCCGCTCATGACCAAACTCGGCAACAACGTGAAGGGCATCGACTGGAACACCGAGCACGAGTACGAGGAACTCAAGAAGCTTTCCTACACGGTCAAGGAGGAGGGCGTGAGCAAGGGCATGCCGTCCCTGGAGGATGACATCGCCGCCTGCGAAGCGGTGTTGATGATGGCGCCGGAGACCAACGGCGAGGTGGCCTACAAGTCCTGGGCGGCGCTCAGCCAGAAGACGGGCATCGACCATACCCACCTGTGCAACCCGCGTCGCGACGACAAGATCCGCTTCCGCGACATCCAGGCGCAGCCGCGCAAGATCATCACCGCGCCCACCTGGAGCGGTATCGAGTCGGAGGAGGTGAGCTACAACGCCGGCTACACCAACATCCACGAGTACATCCCGTTCCGCACGCTTACCGGCCGCGCACAGTTCTATCAGGATCACGAGTGGATGCTCGACTTCGGCGAGGGCTTCTGCGCCTACCGGCCGCCGGTGGACCTCAAGGCGCACCACACCATCCCGGCGCACGTGAAGGGCAAGCCGCACCTGGTGCTCAACTGGATCACGCCCCACAGCAAGTGGGGCATCCACAGCACCTACAACGACAACCTGCGCATGCTCAACCTGTTCCGCGGCGGCCCCACCATGTGGGTGTCCGAAGCCGACGCCAAGTCCATCGGCCTCAAGGACAACGACTGGGTGGAGGCGGTGAATGCCAACGGCGCCACGGTCGCCCGCGTGGTGGTGAGTCAGCGCGTGCCGCGTGGCATGGCGCTCATGTACCACGCCCAGGAGAAGATCGTGAACGTGCCCGGCTCGCCCACGACCGGCAAGCGCGGCGGCATCCTCAACAGCGTCACGCGCGTGGTGGTGAAGCCCACCCACATGATCGGCGGCTACGCGCAGCTCGCCTACGGCTTCAACTACTACGGCACGGTCGGCTCGCAGCGCGACGAGTTCGTCGTCATCCACAAGATCGAGGACGGCGCCGTGGACTGGCTGGAGCGCCCGCTGACGCCCCAGCGCGAGGGGCAATTGAATCCGCCGGGCATCGGCAACTGACGCGGCTCGGATGATGTTGTTAAACGGTTAAACGCAAAGGCGCAAAGGCGCAAAGATCGCAAAGAAAACTATGAGTTTAAACAGGCGGACTGTTCAGCCATGAAACATCGAATCCCTTTGCGCTCTTGGCACCTTTGCGTTGAATCAATTTCCAAAAATCTAGGAGCGAATGCATGAAAGTTCGTGCACAGATGGCGATGGTCCTGAACCTGGACAAGTGCATCGGGTGCCACACCTGCTCGGTCACCTGCAAGAACATCTGGACCAACCGCAAGGGCGTGGAGTACGCCTGGTTCAACAACGTCGAGAGCAAGCCCGGCATCGGCTATCCCAAGCAGTGGGAGAACCAGGAGAAGTGGAAGGGCGGCTGGCAGAAGAAGAACGGCACGCTGGAGCTGCGCGCCGGCGGGCGCGCATCGAAGCTGCTCAACATCTTCGCCAACCCGGACCTGCCGGAGATCGACGACTACTACGATCCCTTCACCTTCGACTACGCGCACCTGCAGCACGCCCCGCTGTCGGAGGCCGCGCCCACCGCGCGGCCGCGCTCGCAGATCGACGGCAGCCGCATGGAGAAGATCACCTGGGGGCCGAACTGGGAGGACGATCTGGCGGGCGAGTTCGAGCACCGCGCCCAGGACCGCAACTTCGAGGGCATCCAGAAACAGATGTACGCGGAGTTCGAAAACACCTTCCACATGTATCTGCCGCGGCTCTGCAACCACTGCCTGAATCCTGCCTGCGTCGCGTCCTGCCCCTCGGGCTCGATCTACAAGCGCGAAGAGGACGGCATCGTGCTCGTCGACCAGGACAAGTGCCGCGGCTGGCGCATGTGCATCAGCGGCTGCCCGTACAAGAAGGTCTACTACAACTGGGAGTCCGGCAAGGCCGAGAAGTGCATCATGTGCTATCCGCGCATCGAGTCGGGCATGCCCACCGCCTGCGCCGAGTCCTGCGTCGGGCGTATCCGCTACATGGGCGTGATCCTGTACGACGCCGACCGCATCGCCGAGGCCGCCGGCACCGACAGCGAACGCGGCCTCTACGAGGCGCAGCTCAGCATTTTCCTCGATCCCAACGATCCCGCGGTCATCGCCCAGGCGCGCGCGGACGGCGTTCCCGAGGACTGGATCGCCGCAGCGCAGCGCTCGCCGGTGTGGAAGATGGCGCTGGAGTGGAAGATCGCCTTCCCGATCCATCCCGAGTTCCGCACGCTGCCCATGATGTGGTACGTGCCGCCGCTCTCGCCGGTGCAGACGCAGCTTGATCAAGGCAATCTGCCCACCGAGGCCGATGGCGTGATCCCGCGCGCCGAAGCGCTGCGCATGCCGGTGAAGTATCTCGCCAACCTGCTCGCCGCCGGCGACGAGGCGCCTATCCGCAGCGCGCTGAACCGGCTCGTTGCGATGCGCAGCTACCAGCGCTCCAAGCACGTGGACGGCAAGGCCGACACGCGCGCGCTCGATGCCGTGGGCATTACGGAAGAGCAGGCGGAGGAGATGTACCGTTACCTCGCCATCGCCAACTACGAGGACCGCTTCGTCATCCCCACCGGCCACGAGGAATTGCGCAACCTGGACGTCCACGCCTTCCAGGGCGCCAACGGCTTCAGCCCGGGCAACCGCGTGCCGGGCACGGGCGGGTTCTCGCTGTTCCCGGAGCGGCGCACCGTGAACGCGCAGCCCCTGACGTTCGTGCCGCCGCCGGCGTCAAAGACGGAGGCGTAAGGCGCAGTGCCGTCGAAATGCCGTCCGCAACCGGTGCATGGTGGGCAGTGCCCGCCCTATAGCCCCCATACAGACACAGAGGCTGACATGGTGATTTACAATATCTTTTCCAGATTGCTGGACTACCCCGACCAGGAGTTGAAGGACAACCTGGGTCTGATCATGGAATCCGTCATGCAGGACACCGCGCTGGAGGAACGCGAACGGCTCCGGGTGCAGGACGTGGTGGCCTGGATGCAGGGGACGGACTTGCTCGCGCTGCAGGAAGTCTACGTGAAGACCTTCGACCTGACGCCCGAGCACAGCCTGCACCTCACACACCACCTGTTCGGCGACGATCGCGGCCGCGGCCCCGCCCTGGTGGACCTGGCCGAGCATTACAAGGGCGCCGGCCTGCAGGCGGTGGAAGGCGAACTGCCGGACTATCTGCCCCTGATCCTCGAATACGTGTCGACGCTGGACGAAACCCAGGCCCGCGTCTTCTTGAACGATGCGGCGAAGGTGCTGGATGTCCTCGCGGCCAATCTCGAAAAGGCACAGAGCCCCTACGCCGCGCTCGTCCGCGTCATCGCCAACCACGGGCGGCTCGCCCGTTTCGCAGCCTGAGGAGAAAACGCATGAACCTGGAATCCTTCCTCTACGGTGTCTATCCCTACCTCGCCGGCACGGTGTTCCTGATCGGCAGTTGGATACGCTTCGACCGCGAACAGTACACGTGGAAGACCGACTCCACCCAATTGCTGTCCAAGCGCAACATGCGCCTGGCGAGCAACCTGTTCCACATCGGCATCATCGCCATCTTCTTCGGCCATCTCATCGGGCTGCTCACCCCGCACTCGGTCTTTCTGGCCCTGGGCGTGTCGGACATGGCGCACCAGAACCTGGCGATCGCGGCCGGGTCCATCTTCGGCACCCTGTGCCTGATCGGCGGAACGATGCTGTGGCTGCGGCGCGTCACCAATCCACGCGTGCGCGCGGCGGGGCGCAGGATGGACGTGTTCATCCTGTCCTGGATCATGCTCACGCTGCTGCTCGGCCTGTCCACCATCCCGGTGTCCATGAACCACGCCGCGCACGGCAACCCCGGCGTGATGATCGCGCTGGCCGAATGGGCCCAGAGCGTGGTGACCTTCCGTGCCGATCCGTCACTGCTGAAGGACGTGGACCTCATCTTCAAGATCCACCTCTTCTTCGGCATGACCCTGTTCCTGCTGTTCCCCTTCTCGCGCCTCGTTCACATCTGGAGCGTGCCGCTGGGCTATCTCGGCCGGGCCTACCAGATCGTGCGCACCAAACGCCTTGCCATGCAGTGACTACAACAACAAGCCAGCCTTGAAAGGCCTTATGCCACTCTGCGCCACAACCCCCACTCCCCGAGCGCAGAGTGGTCTTTTTTTGTTCCGGAGCGCGCGGTTTGACAAGCGGGCAGGCGCTTCTAGGCTTTAAGTAGCGGTTAGAGAACGCGACGCATCTAACCGTTTTCATTCGATACGCATCATGCGGGTCAGCGCAGACGGCGCCATGGATGGCAAAGCTTGCCATCCGATCTCTCCCGCAGCACCATCGGCGGCTTCGACTACGTCCACTCGGGCGTCGGAGTTATCGTATGCAGGGACGAGAGGCACTTACCGCGCCGGAGCGCGCGGGCGCCGGGTCGCCATCGGCCGCGCGGCGTAACGCGGGCAGGCGGCTGGCGATCATCGGCTGCGGCGCCGTGGCCGAACGCTACCACCAGCCCGTGCTTTCCCTACGGAGCGATGTCGAGGTGGCGCTGCTGGTGGACAAGAATCCGGCACGCACCGAGCGCCTGGCGCAAAGCTTTCCCCAGGCCGAGTGCGCGCAGGATCTCCGCGCCGTGGCCGCCTGCGGCATCGACGCCGCTCTCGTTACTGTTCCCCACCATCTGCATGCCCCCGTGGCCCTCGAACTGATGGACGCGGGCATCAGCGTCCTGGTCGAAAAACCCATGGCCATGAACACTGCCGAGTGCCGCGCGATGCTCGATGCCGCGCGCCGGAACGCCGTGACCCTCGCCGTCGGCATGCAAAGGCGCTTCTCGCGGTCCTGCCGTCTGGTCAAACAGATCCTTGACAGCGGCATGCTGGGCGCGATCCAGGAGTTCGACCTGCGCGAGGGCGACGTCTACGGCTGGCAGTCGGCGGACAAGGCCATGTTGTCGAAGGAACTGGGCGGCGGAGTGCTGACGGGCATCGGCATCCACTCCATGGACCTGTTGCTGTGGTGGTTCGGCGACGCGGTGAAGGTGGAATACTACGACGACGCGCTGGGCGGCGTGGAGGCGGAGTGCGAGTTCCACCTCGAAATGACTGGTGGCGCCAGCGGCGTCCTGGCGTTCAGCAGGCTGCGCAAGATGCGCAATACCTGGCGCATCCGGGGCACACGCGGGAGCCTGGAACTCGGCATGGGCTGGGGCGCGGCGGTGCGGCTCACGGTGGAGGGGAGCGACCTGGCGCTCGCCGCCGTGCACGACGGCGGCGAGCAGGAGACCGCGTGGAACCTGCTCCGATATCAGATGGACGACTTCCTGGATGCCGTGCGCACCGGCCGCGAGCCCGTGGTCAGCGGCGCCGAGGGCATGCGCGCCATCGCGCTGATGGAGGCCGGTCAGCATAACCGCCGACCGCTGGTTCAGCCCTGGATGCTCCCCTGACGGACGCCAAGGACTGCCGAGGAACCTGGATTCCCCGTGCGAATGGGGAGAGAGGGTGCTGATCCGGTCCGCGCGACGAATCACCAACAGCTTCTTGGGCGTATGAATAGGTGAAATCCTGTGGGTGCGAAAATGGCGGCGACGGTTGATCTTGCGGGCCGGCGGGTATTGGTGACCGGCGGCACGGGCGGTATCGGCGCGCGGCTGGTGGAGCGCCTGGTCCTGGAATGCAACGCCGAGGTGCGCGTGCTGGTGCGCAATCTGGCGCGGGCGGCGCGCATCGCGCGGCTGCCGGTGGAATTGTGCGAAGGGGACGTGCTGCAGCGCGACAGTCTGCGGCGCGCGGCCGAGCGGTGCGATCTGGTGATTCATTGCGCCCGCGGCGATTCCGGCGATCTGGAGCGTCACCGCCTGGTGAACGTCGAAGGCACCCGCAACGTCATGGACGCCTGCGTCCAGGCGGGTGTCGAGCGCGTGGTGCACATGAGCACCTGCCGGGTATTCGGCATGCTCACGCCGGATGGCGACCTGGACGAAACCGCGCCAAAGCGCTATTCGGGCGACATCTACAGTGACAGCAAGCTCGATGCGGAAAATGTGGTCTACGCTTACATCAGGAATCAGGGGGTGCGCGCCGCCATCGTACAGCCCACTACGGTCTACGGGCCGTTCGTGCAGGTGTGGACGCAGAGCGTGATCGACCGCTTGAAGAAGGGGCGGATCGTCCTCGTGAACGGCGGCGACGGCCTGTGCAACGCGGTCTACGTCGACGATGTCGTCACCGGCACGCTGCTGGCCGCCACGCGCGAAGAGGCGGTGGGAGAGGATTTTCTCATCTCCGGCCCGGAGCCCGTCACTTGGTGGCGCTTTTATGAAGGCTTCGGGCAGTTGTTCGGCGGGCTGGACGCCGTGGAGCTGACGCTGGCGGAGGCGGAATTACGCTACGCGCGGCAACAGCGCGCGCAGCGGGCCGGGAGCGTGTTCGGCGAACTGATGCGCATCGTGCGGGACGACAAGAACGTGCGCAGGCGCATCCGGCATACGCGCGAAGTGGCGGCGCTGGTGGATACGGCCAAGCATATGCTGCCCGAGACCGTGCAGCGCCGATTGCGTGCGCCCAAGCGGCCGCGGCAGATGCCCCTGGCGGCGGCGCCCGCCGTGACGGTGCCGGAGCGGCCGCTGTTGCTGCCGACAGCCGACCAGGCGAAGTTCATGGCGGCCAAGACGCGGTTCCGCATCGACAAGGCGCGCTGGCTGCTCGGCTACGAGCCGCAGTTCGATTTCAACCAGGGCATGCGGATTACCGCCGCATGGGCGCGCTGGGCCAATCTCGCTCCGCCGGCGGAGGATCACCAGGAGCGCCGCCCCGTTCAGGCCGCACCCTGGACCGGCTAGTTCACCAGGCCGGCCGCCGCGGGGCAGATCGACCGCAGAGCGCAGGCCAAGGCGGGCTTGCGTCAAATTCGCCGGCATCCGCGATTCTCGTTGAAATACGCGGGCCGGCACCGTTGAAAACCGCTACGACACGGGGCATAGGGACGTGCCGGAAGGATACCAAGCTGCGCAGGCAGGCGACCTGCTGGGTGGCGTAATACGCCGATTCATGCCCACCATCGTGGGCGTTCAGACCAAGAAACCGGTCGCGGCCCTGACCTTCGACGATGGACCGGACCCGTACTACACGCCGCGGTTGCTGGAGCTGTTGCAGGAGCATGATGCGCGCGCCACGTTCTTCATGTTGGGCAGCGCGGCCCTGGAGGCGCCGCAGGTGGTGCGTCAGGTGGCGGACGCCGGCCATGCCATCGGCAACCACACGCACAATCACGTCGCGTTCACCACCCTTTCGGCCGCCGAGCGGCGCCGCGAGCTGCGTGCCTGTGCGCGGGCACTCGCGCCCTATGGACTGCGCCTGTTCCGGCCGCCCTGGGGATGCCAGTCCCTCGCCTCGCGGCTCGATGCACTGCTGCTGGGTTATCGGGTGATCGGCTGGAACGTGTCCGTGGCGGACTGGAATACCGACGACCCCGACGAGATCGCCGGGCGTCTGCGCACCCGTCTCAAGCATGGCGCCATCGTACTGCTGCACGACGCCCTGCGCACCCAGGCCAATCAGCGCTACGCGCCGCGCGATGCCATGCTGGAGGGCCTCGGTAGGGTGCTGCGCGAATTGCGCGGGCGCATGCGCTTAGTGACCGTGCCCGAACTGCTGCGCTACGGTCCGCCGCTGCGGCGCAACTGGCTGCGCTCCGCGCAGGAGTACGTACCGACCGCAAGCCCGGGCGAACCGGCACGGAAGCAAGACACCACCGTATCCGATTGACCGGATGCAGGGCGGGCACCGCCCACCATTTGCGCCGTTTGCCGGAGGCATTTTCGGTGGACGTTGCCCACCACCCTACGTAAACTGGTAATTCTCCGCTGGCTGGATGGGCGCGCGTGCCGCCCATCAGCGCTGCTGCTCGACCACCTCCAGCACGCCCATCATCCCCTTCTCGATGTGGCTTCCGAACAGGCCGCTCCGGTCGCAGTAATACATGTATTCGCCCGCTTGCTTCGGGGTAAAACGGATGGTTTTCGGCTCCGTCTCCAGGGGCACGTCGACGGCGATGCCGGCCTCCGGCGCGTGCAGTACGAAGGTGTGCGGCACCAGGCCCGGTTCCTTGCGCACGAACAGCGCCACGGGCACGTTGGCCTGCACGATCACGCGCTCGGGCCGGAAATAATAATTGCCCGCGATGATGTCGGCCCGCTGCACCCCCTCGGCATCCAGTCCGGCGTGAACCGTCCGCGGAAAATCCGCCGGAGGCGTGGCCGCGCAGCCCGCGGCGAACGCCAGGCCCAGGACGGCGACAAGACGGGTTGATTCCTTCATATTCTTCTCCTTTCCTTGCGTGTCGCTTCCAATCCCGCAGAAATCATGCCGTTACCGCATCCGGACGCCGACGCTGCCCGTGCCGATGCGGGGCACACCGGGGTGCGTTATCGGGTAAAATTAGCAGCCTTTTCGATTCCCGTGCCGATGCTTCACCGGCTGGCTCCGGTCATCGGCGCGGTACACGACGCACTGCATTTGCCACGCGCTCCCGTGGGAGTTGTCGGCAGACGGGAGAGGGTTGGTAAGAGGGCGAAACGGTCGTGCCGCCGGATGCTTTCCCATCGCCCTCACCCCTCCCGCCAAGGGAGGGAATCGAATGCCGACAGCTCCATGGCAGCGGCCCAGCCGCGAACCGGCCGTAGTAGAGAGTCTTACATGTCTTCCGATTTCATCGTCGTCAAAGGCGCCCGTCAGAACAACCTCAAGAACCTCGACCTCAAGCTGCCGCTGCACGAGTTCATCGTCGTCACCGGCGTGAGCGGCTCGGGCAAGTCCTCGCTCGCCTTCGACACCATCTACGCCGAAGGCCAGCGCCGCTACGTGGAGACCTTCTCGCCCTACGCGCGGCAGTTCCTGGACCGCATGGACAAGCCGCAGGTGGATGCCATCGAAGGCATTCCGCCCGCCATCGCCATCGACCAGACCAACCCGGTGCGCACCTCCCGCTCCACCGTGGGCACCATGACGGAGCTGAACGACCACATCAAGCTCCTGTTCGCCCGCGCCGGGCAGTTGTTCTGCCAGTGCTGCGGCGCGCCGGTGCGGCGCGACACGCCTGACAGCATCTACGCGCAGTTGGTGGAGCGTGCGGCGGCGGTGGAGGCGGAGCGCGCGCCCCTGGCGCTCATCACCTTCCCGGTGCCGGTCCCCGACAACTTCACCGAAGAGGAAATCCTGAACCTGCTCACCGGGCAGGGCTACACCCGCATCCACCGCCGGGACGGCACGCTCATCGAGGTGATCCAGGACCGCGTGCGCTTGTCCGAGGCCAACCGCGAGCGCATCGCCGAGGCGCTGGAAGTCGCATTGAAGCACGGCCGCGGGCGCGTGAACGTCTACCCGCTGAACGAGGCGCGGGAGGCGCTTGCTCCCTGGCGCTACTCCTCGGACCTGCACTGCGCCGAATGCGACATCCACTACCGCGACCCGAGCCCGAACCTGTTCTCCTTCAACTCGCCCGTCGGCGCCTGCGACACCTGCCGCGGTTTCGGCCGCACCATGGGCATTGACTACGGCCTGGTGATCCCGGATGAATCCAAAACGCTTGCCGGCGGCGCGGTGAAACCCTGGCAGACCGCGAGCAACCGCGAGTGCCAGACCGACCTGATGCGCTTCGCGCGCAAGCGCGGCGTCCCCACCGACATGCCGTGGCGCGATCTTTCCGACGCGCACAAGCAGTGGGTGCTGGAGGGCGAGGGCTCCTGGGAGGACGGCCTGTGGTACGGCGTGCGGCGCTTCTTCGACTGGCTCGAAACCAAGAGCTACAAGATGCACATTCGCGTGCTGCTCTCCAAGTATCGCGCCTACAACCAATGCCCCGCCTGCCAGGGCGCGCGCCTCAAGCCCGACGCGCTGCTGTGGCGCATCGGCACCAGGGAAGACGCGGACAACGTGCTGCCGCCCGAAAAGCGCTTCCGTCCCGCCCACGTGACGATCCCCGCCGCGCGCTACGCGCAGCTCCCCGGCCTCACCCTGCACGACGTGATGCTGCTGCCCATCGAGCGCTGCCATGAGTTCATGCAGACGCTGCACCTGCCCGCGCCGCTCGACGAGGCCACCGACCTGCTGCTCGGTGAGATCCGCACGCGGTTGCGTTATCTGGTGGACGTGGGCCTCGGCTACCTCACCCTCGACCGCCAGTCGCGCACCCTCTCAGGCGGCGAGGTGCAGCGCATCAACCTCACCACGGCCCTTGGCACCTCTCTCGTGAACGCGCTGTTCGTGCTGGACGAACCCAGCATCGGCCTGCACCCGCGCGACATGCAGCGCGTGGTGGACGTGATGCACCGCCTGCGCAACGCCGGCAACACCCTGCTGGTGGTGGAGCACGACCCCCAGGTGATGCTCGCCGCCGACCGCATCCTCGACATGGGCCCCGGCCCCGGCGAACGCGGCGGCAAGGTGGTGTTCTTCGGCACGCCGCAGGAACTCCTCAACGCCAAGCGCTCTCTCACCGCGCAATACCTGCGCGGCGAAAAGACCGTCGTCGCCGAACCAGCAAACGCCAATGGCGGTGTCGCCACTACAAGAGTCAATGACACCACCGAAGCCGCTAACGTGTCTAACGCTGCCACCAAGTCCCGCAAGCCCCAAGAGAACGTTCCCTCTCCCCTTGAGGGACCAATCCGCCGGGGCTCGGAGCAACGCTCCGAGCGCCTGCGCCAGGGAGCGGCGCAGGCTGGGCTCTTAGCGAGACCAGGATGGTCGAGCTTAGAGCGGATTGGAACGGCCGCAGGCCGGCCCGCAGGGCGGAGGGCAGGGATGCCCGGAGTAAAGGGACAGGGAGAGGGGGTGCGGGGAGAAGAAGCAACCCTCCACCTCGAAATCCTCGGCGCCACCGAACACAACCTCAAGAACGTAGACGTCCGCATCCCCCTCGGCCGCTTCGTCTGCATCACCGGCGTCTCCGGCTCCGGCAAGTCCACCCTCGTCCAGGACGTCTGCTATCCCGCCCTGCGCAAGCTCAAGGGCCAGCCCACCGAGCCGCCCGGCCAGCATCGCGTCATCCGCGGCCACGAGCACATCAAGGAGGTGGTGCTGGTGGACCAGTCGCCCATCGGCAAGACTGCCCGCTCCAACCCCGCGAGCTACGTGGGCGCCTTCGACGCCATCCGCCAGATCTTCGCCGCCGAACCCGCGGCCAAGGAGCGCGGCTACACCGTCGGCACCTTCAGCTTCAACGCAGGCCAGGGCCGCTGCCCCACCTGCACCGGCTCCGGCTTCGAACACGTGGAGATGCAGTTCCTCTCCGACGTCTACATCCGCTGTCCCGACTGCGACGGCAAGCGCTATCGCCCCGAAGTGCTGGAGGTGAAGCTCCTGCCCTGGCAGGGCGCGCCGGCCAAGTCCATCAGCGACGTGCTGGACATGACCGTCTCCGAGGCCATCGCCTTCTTCGCCGAGTATCCGGAAGTGCGCCAGGCGCTGGAGCCGCTGGAGGCAGTGGGGCTTGACTACTTGAAGTTAGGCCAGCCCGTGCCCACCCTCTCGGGCGGCGAGGCGCAGCGCCTGAAGCTCGCCGGCTTCCTCGCCGAGGCGTGCAAGGAAAAGAAGGGCCGGGGCCGCGCCAGCACCGCCAAGGGCCACACCCTGTTCCTGTTCGACGAGCCCACCACCGGCCTGCACTTCGATGACATCGCGCGCCTGCTGCGCGCCTTTCGGCAACTGCTGGACGAAGGCCACTCCCTGGTGGTGATCGAGCACAACCTCGACGTCATCCGCGCCGCCGACTGGCTCATCGACTTGGGCCCCGAAGGCGGCGAGGCGGGCGGTGAAGTGGTCTGCGTTGGCACGCCCTTTGACGTGATGCGCCACCCCACCAGCCACACCGGCAAGGCCCTGCGCGATTACGAAACCACCTTGGGCGAACTCGAAGGTAGGGTGGGCATCGCCCACCAAATTACTTCGGCCGAAGGCCGGCCTTCTGAAACTCGCGGCACATCGTGCGATGCCTCGGTGATGAAGGCGCCGAACGGCCTGCCCGCCGTCCTCCACGCCCGCGACAACGCCATCCGCATCCACAACGCCCGCGAGCACAACCTCAAGAACGTCGACATCACCATCCCGCGCGACAAGTTCACGGTCATCACCGGCGTGTCCGGTTCGGGCAAGAGCACGGTGGCCTTCGACATCCTGTTCGGCGAGGGCCAGCGCCGCTACCTCGAATCGCTCAACGCCTACGCGCGCCAGTTCGTGCAGCCCTCCGCGCGGCCCGACGTGGACGCCATCTTCGGCATCCCGCCCACCGTCGCCATCGAGCAGCGCACCAGCCGCGGCGGGCGCAAGAGCACCGTTGCCACCATGACGGAGATCTACCACTTCCTGCGTCTGCTGTTCGTGAAGCTCGGCACCCAGTACTGCCCCGACTGCGACATCCCCATCGAGCCGCAGACGCCCGAGGCCATCCTCGCCCGCATCCTGCGCGACTACCGCAATCAGCCCATCAGCGTGCTCGCGCCCTTGGTCACCGCGCGCAAGGGCTACTACACCGACCTCGCTAAATGGGCCGCCGCCAAGGGCTACGCCCACCTGCGCGTGGACGGACAGCTATTGCCCACCGACCAGTGGCCGCGCCTCGACCGTTTCAAGGAACACGACATCGAACTCCCCGTGGGCGAAGTCACCGTCACCGCCAAGGCCGAAGCCGACCTGCGCGACCTCCTCCACCGCGCCCTCGACTTCGGCAAGGGCGTGGTGAAGATCGCCCCCGCCGTGAATAATCCCCCCTCCCCTGGAGGGAGGGGGCGAGGGGGAGGGGGCGCCAAAAGCACCGCCGTCGCCAAATCCAGCGCTCTTTCTAAAGGGAGAAAAGGGGAAGCTTCCGAAACCACCTTCTCCACCCAACGCGCCTGCCCCGGCTGCGGCCGCAGCTTCGCCGAACTCGACCCGCGCCTCTTCTCCTACAACTCCAAGCACGGCTGGTGCGAGCACTGCTACGGCACCGGCCTGGAACTCCACGGCTTCGACGAAGAACAGACCGGCGAAGAGATCTGGTGGAACGCCTGGTACGAAGGCACGGAGCACACCTGCCCCGCCTGCGACGGCAAACGCCTGCGCCCCGAGGCCCTCGCCGTGCGCTTCCAGAGGCGCAACATCGCCGAGTTCGCCGCCATGCCGGTGGAGCAGGCCGAGCGCGTCTTCCGCACCATGAAGCTCTCGGGCCGCGCCGCCGAGATCGCCCGCGACATCCTCGCCGAGCTGCGCGGGCGCCTCAGGTTCCTGCGCGAAGTAGGGCTCTCCTATTTGTCGTTAGACCGCGCCGCTCCCACGCTCTCCGGCGGCGAAGCGCAGCGCATCCGCCTCGCCGCGCAACTCGGCTCCAACCTGCGCGGCGTGTGCTACATCTTGGACGAGCCCACCATCGGCCTGCACCCGCGCGACAACCGCATGCTCCTCGACACCCTCCACAAGCTCGAAGCCAAGGGCAACACCGTGGTGGTGGTGGAGCACGACGAAGAGACCATTCGCAGCGCCGAGCATGTGGTGGACCTCGGCCCCGGCGCGGGCGTCAACGGCGGCCGCGTGGTGGCCGAAGGCACGCTGGAAGATCTGCTCAACAGCCCCGACTCCCTTACCGGCCGCTTTCTCGCCAACCCCGTGCCGCACCCGCTCGTCGCGCGCCGGCCCTGCGACCGCAAGACCCCGAAGATCGAGATCGTCGGCGCGCGCCTCAACAACCTGCGCGGCCTGCGCGTCGCCCTCCCGCTGGAGCGGCTCGTGGTGGTGACGGGCGTCTCCGGCTCCGGCAAGAGCACGCTGGTGCGCCAAGTGCTGCACGAAAACCTGCACCGCCTGCTGAGCGCCGACAAGCGCCGCAAGCAGCGCGAGCCCGCGTTCTACGCCTGCAAGAGCATCAAGGGCTGGGAGGGCATCAAGCGCGTGCTCGAAGTGGACCAGACGCCCATCGGCAAGACTCCGCGCTCCTGTCCCGCCACCTACGTCGGCCTGTGGGACCACATCCGCCGCCTGTTCGCCGGCACCAACGAGGCGCGCCTGCGCGGCTACACCGCCAGCCGCTTCTCCTTCAACGTCTCCAGCGGGCGCTGCGACGCCTGCGAAGGCCAGGGCGTGAAGAAGATCGAGATGAGCTTCCTGCCCGACGTGGAAGTGGCCTGCGAAGTGTGCAACGGCGCGCGCTTTAACCAGGAAACCCTCGACGTGCTCTGGAAGGGCAAGACCATCGCCCAGGTGCTCGCCATGAGCGTGGACGAAGCCGCCGAGTTCTTCGCCGCCCACGCCCCCATCCATCACGCCTTGAAGCTTCTGCAGGACGTCGGCCTCGGTTATTTAACGCTAGGCCAGCAAAGCCCAACCCTCTCTGGCGGCGAAGCCCAGCGCATCAAGCTCGTCACCGAACTCGCCAAGGCCAAACCCAAGGCCGACCCCGACACCCTCCCGCCCGGCAAGGCCGCGCGCGCAAACGCGAGCAACCACACCCTCTACATCCTCGACGAGCCCACCATCGGCCTGCACATGGCCGACGTGGAAAAGCTCATCCGCGTCCTGCACCGGCTGGTGGATGCAGGCAGCACAGTGGTGGTCATCGAACACAACCTCGACGTCATCGCCGAGGCCGATTGGCTGATCGATCTAGGGCCGGAAGGCGGCGCGGGCGGTGGGCAGGTGGTGGCGCAGGGGACGCCGGAGGAAGTGGCTAAGGTCCGGAAAGGGTCGCAGACGGCGAAGTTTTTGCGGGCATTCATGAAGGAGCGGAATTCCTGAATCCCTAAAGA
>JBAYZB010000040.1:0-21122 GCA_041672765.1 Gammaproteobacteria bacterium
GGTGATGGGTGCGGATCTGGCGCAGGATTTTCATGGCCGCAGCCTCGGCGACACGCTCCTCACACCCACCCGCATTTACGTCAAGCCGCTCCTCCGCCTGATCGAGTGCCTCTCGGTGCATTCTTTGGCCCACATCACGGGAGGCGGCTTGCTGGAAAACCTGCCGCGCGTACTGCCGCGGGGCACCCGCGCGGTCATCGACACCGAAAGCTGGCCGCGGCCGCCCATCTTCGATTGGCTGCAGGCCAAGGGCAACATCCGCGACGAGGAGATGTATCGCACCTTCAACTGCGGCATCGGCATGGTCGTGTGCCTGTCACCCGAGGACGTAGACGCAGCGCTCGACATGCTGCAGGCGGATGGGGAAACGGCTTGGCCCATCGGCACCGTCGAGGCCGACGAAGGCGATGCTCCCCGGGTCGAGATGCGCAAGCGGTCATGAGTGTCGCCGCGTCTCGCAAGCTGCCCGTCGTGATCCTGATCTCCGGGCGCGGCAGCAACCTGCAGGCCATCCTGGACGCTGCGGCATCGGGCGACCTGCCCATCGAGATCCGGGCGGTCATCAGCAACCGGCCCGGCGCCTATGGCCTGGAACGGGCGCGGCGGGCGGGCGTGCCTGCAGAAACCCTCGACCACACCCTGTTTTCCGACCGGCAGGCGTTCGATGCAGCCCTGCAGGAACTCATCGACGGTTACCGCCCGGAACTGGTGGTGCTGGCGGGCTTCATGCGCGTCCTCACACCGGGATTCGTGGACCATTACAAGGGGCGGCTGATGAACATCCACCCTTCGCTGCTGCCCGCCTTCCCCGGCCTGCACACCCATCAAAGGGCGTTGGAGGCCGGGATGAAGGAGCATGGGGCAACGGTCCATTTCGTCACAGCCGAGGTGGATGGCGGGCCGCTGATCGTTCAGGGGCGGGTGCCGATCCTGCCCGGCGATGCCCCAGACACCCTGGCCGCCCGCGTGCTGGCCCAGGAACACCGCATCTATCCCCTGGCGATCCGGTGGTTTGCCGAAGGCCGTCTGTACCTGAAAGACGACCACGCCGTGCTGGATGGACATACACTGGAAGAACCGGTGCAAATCCACTCCGACATGAGAGAGGTGACCACCTTGTGAACATGCCCGCCATCCGGGGATTCGGCATCAGGTTCTGGCTGCTTCTGCTGCTGTGCCTGATACCGATTCTCGGGCAAACGACCCCGGGCGACACCGCCCTGCCGGCATTCTCGGCCCAGTACAAGCTCACCCGTAACGGTTTCGCCATCGGCGAAACGCACGCCTCCCTGCAGGCCCGAACGGACGGCACATTCCTCTACGAGGTCCGCACCGACCCCAGCGGTATCCTCGCCTGGCTGACGAACGCCCGCATGCAGGAACGGACGTCCTGGACCATGCAGGGCGAAGAGCTGCTGCCCCTGCAGTACGCCTATCAACGGGTGATCGGCAACAGGGAACGGAGCGTACGACAGACCTTCGATTGGAAGCAGGGTGTCGTGCGTGCCGATATCGGGGGCAAAAGCTGGGAGATAACGGTGCCGGACGGCACCCTGGACAAACTGCTGGTGCAACTGGCGCTCATGCTCGACCTCCAGGCGCAGTCACGGGACCTGGAGTACCGGATCGTGGACGACGGGAAATTGAAGACCTACCGTTTCCGGATCATCGGTCACGAGCGCATCACCACGCCCATGGGCGACTTCGATACGCTGAAGGTCGCACGCATACAGGAGAGCCGCGAGCGATCCACGGTGCTATGGTGTGCCCCCGAACTGCGCTATCTGCCGGTGCGCATCGACCAGGTCGAGGACGGCGTGAACTACTCCATGTCGGTCCGGTCGGTGCAAGGACTCGGGAATCCCCCCGTCTCCTAGCCGCGACACCGGCCGGACTCCGTCTATGCGCGCGGCAGGGTGACGCCCTGTTGCCCCTGATACTTGCCGCCGCGGTCCTTGTAGGAGGTCTCGCAGACCTCGTCGGACTCGAAGAAGATGACCTGCGCCACGCCCTCGTTGGCGTAGATCTTGGCGGGCAACGGCGTGGTGTTGGAGAACTCGAGGGTCACGTGCCCTTCCCATTCCGGCTCCAGCGGCGTCACGTTCACGATGATGCCGCAGCGGGCGTAGGTGGACTTCCCCAAACAGATCGTCAGCACGTTGCGCGGGATGCGGAAGTACTCCACCGTGCGCGCCAGCGCGAAGGAATTGGGCGGGATGATGCAGACGTCGGACTTCACGTCCACGAAGCTGTTGGCGTCGAAATTCTTGGGATCGACGATGGCCGAGTTGATGTTGGTGAAGATCTTGAATTCGTCGGCGCAGCGGATGTCGTAGCCGTAGCTCGACGTGCCGTAGGAAATGATCCGGCCGCCTTCGTTCTGACGCACCTGACGCGGCTCGAACGGGTCGATCATGCCGTGCTCGATCGCCATGCGGCGGATCCACTTATCGGATTTGATGCTCATCTTTTGCCCCGCCCCCCAAGCGGCTCAACGGCTTGACTGCCTGACGCAAAGGCGCGAAGAAAGCTCTTGGAACAAGTCGTAGGTCGGGTCGCGCAGCGTAACTCGACCAGCCGTTGCAACCCGACCTGTACCTGTTTTCTTTGCGCCTTCGCGCCTTTGCGTTGTTGTTATATCCCTTAGTTGTTCTGAATGACGATCTTCGGGAACTTCGCCGCATAATTCTTCGCCTGCAGCGACAGCTTGGCCGCGGCGCGGCGGGCGATGTCCCGGTACATCTGCGCGATGCGCCCGTCCGGTTCAGCCACCACGGACGGCCGGCCGCCGTCGGCGTTCTCGCGGATGCTGATGTCCAGCGGCAGCGAACCGAGGAAATCTACATCGTACTGCTCTGCCATGCGCAGACCGCCGCCGGCGCCGAAGATGTGCTCCTCATGGCCACACTTGCTGCAGATGTGGGTGCTCATGTTCTCCACGATGCCCAGCACCGGCACCTCGACCTTCTGGAACATCTTCAACCCCTTGCGGGCATCCAGCAGGGCGATGTCCTGGGGCGTGGTGACGATCACCGCGCCGCTCACCGGCACCTTCTGCGCGAGCGTCAACTGCGTGTCACCCGTGCCCGGCGGCATGTCGATGATGAGATAGTCGAGTTCCTTCCAGTTGGTGTCGTTCAGGAGCTGCTCCAGGGCCTGGGTGACCATGGGGCCGCGCCAGATCATCGGGGTCTCCTCGTCGATCAGGAAACCGATGGACATGGCCTGCAGGTGGTAGCTGGTCATGGGCTCCAGGCTCTTGCCGTCCTTGGACTCCGGCCGGCCCTGGATGCCCAGCATGCGCGGCTGACTGGGACCATAGATATCAGCGTCCAGGATGCCGACGCTCGCGCCCTCGGCGGAGAGGGCCAGGGCCAGATTCACCGAGACCGTGGATTTGCCCACGCCGCCCTTGCCGGAGGAGACCGCGATGATGTTCTTGACGTTCTGGATCGGCTTCACGCCCTTCTGCACCGCATGGGAGACGATCTGCCAGGAAACGTTGACCTGCGCGGACTCGACGCCGGAAATGGCCTCGATGCGCTGCTTCAGCTTGGCCGCCAATTCGTCCTTGTAGCCTTGCGCGGGATAGCCCAGGACCACGTCCACCGTGACCTTCCCGCCGTCCACCGCGATGTTCTTGATACACTTGGTGGAAACCAGGTCCTTCTGCAGATTCGGATCAATGAACTCCTTTAACGCGGTTTCCACCTGCAACTGGGACACATCTGCCATGTATTTCTCCTCAAATAGCCAAGCAACGTATACCTGACCAATTTACCAGGTTTCATCTGATTTTGCATTTTACACTATTCGAAAGTACCGCGCGCCGTCCTCTGACAGGCAGTCCATAGATGATAGAAGATCCCCGCTCGTCGCTCCCGGCCGTCTATGGCATACTTCCCGTTTTCCTTGCACATGGGCCGGACCTCCCGGCCGTAGTCGAACGGTGCCAACTCCATGACTGACTCTGTCCGCAAGATCCTGGTAACCAGCGCCCTGCCCTACGCCAACGGCCCGATCCACCTCGGGCATCTGGTGGAGTACATCCAGACCGACATCTGGGTGCGGTTCCAGAAGATGCGCGGGCACGACTGCATCTACGTCTGCGCCGACGACGCCCACGGCACCCCGATCATGCTGCGCGCCCAGCAGGAGGGCATCACGCCGGAGCAGCTCATCGAACGCATCGGGCAGGAGCACCGGGCGGATTTCGCTGATTTCGCCGTGGAATTCGACAACTACCACAGCACCCACTCCCCCGAGAACCGCGCCTGCGCCGAGACCATCTACACCCGGCTGCGGGACAAGGGCCACATCGTGCGGCGCACCATCACCCAGTTCTACGATCCGGTCAAGGAGATGTTCCTGCCGGACCGCTACATCAAGGGCGAGTGCCCGTTCTGCGGGGCGAAGGATCAGTACGGCGACGCCTGCGAGGCGTGCAGCCGCACCTATGCGGCCACCGATCTCAAGAATCCGGTATCGGCCGTCTCCGGTGCCACGCCGGTGCTGAAGGAATCCGAGCACTATTTCTTCAAGCTGGGCGACTTCGAGGAGATGCTGCGGGAATGGGTCGGCTCGGGCCGCGTGCAGGAGGGCATCCGCCACAAACTGAACGAATGGTTCGAGGCGGGGCTCCAGGACTGGGACATCTCCCGCGACGCCCCCTACTTCGGCTTCGAGATCCCGGACGCTCCGGGCAAGTACTTCTACGTCTGGCTCGACGCCCCCATCGGCTACATGGGCAGCTTCCGCAACCTGTGCAGCAAGCGCCCGGAGCTGGATTTCGACGCCTATTGGGGCAAGCACTCCGAGGTGGAGCTGTACCATTTCATCGGCAAGGACATCGCCTATTTCCACACCCTGTTCTGGCCAGCCATGCTGCACGGCGCGGACTTCCGCACGCCCACGGCGGTATCCTGTCACGGCTTCCTGACGGTCAACGGCCAGAAGATGTCCAAGTCCCGCGGCACCTTCATCAAGGCCCGCACCTACCTGGAGCACCTGAACCCCGAGGCCCTGCGCTACTACTTCGCCGCCAAGCTCGGCAACGGCATCGACGACCTGGACCTGAACCTGGAAGACTTTGTCCTGCGGGTGAACGCCGATCTGGTGGGCAAGGTGGTCAACATCGCGAGCCGCTGCGCCGGCTTCATCACCAAGCGCTTCGACGGCCGGCTGTCCGATACCTGCGCCGAGCCCGCCCTGTATGACGAATTCGTGCGCGCCGGCACCAGCATCGCCGAGGCGTACGAGATCCGGGAATTCAGCCGCGCCATCCGCGAGATCATGGCCCTGGCCGACCGCGCCAACCAGTACATCGACGAGAAGAAGCCCTGGGTCGTCGCCAAGCAGGCGGGCGCGGAACGCGAGCTGCAGGACATCTGCAGCGTGGGGCTGAATCTGTTCCGCGTGCTCATGGCCTACCTCAAGCCCGTAGTGCCGCGCATGGCGGCGCAGGCGGAGCAGTTTCTCAATATCGACGCGTTGACGTGGAACAAAGTCGCCACGCCCCTCACGGGACACACTATCAACGAATACCGGCCGCTCATGACCCGCATCGAGCAGCGCGCGGTCGAGGCCATGGTGGAGGCTTCCAAGGAAAGCCTGGCGCAGGAGGAGCGGGCGCCGGATGTTGGCACCACGCCGCTGCAGCAGGATCCGATCGCCCCGGAGATCAGCTACGAGGAGTTTGCGAAGATCGACCTGCGCGTCGCCCGCGTGATCAGCGCCAAGGCCGTGGAGGGCGCCGACAAACTGCTGCAACTGACGCTGGACCTGGGCGGCGAAACACGCAACGTCTTTGCGGGCATCAAGAGCGCCTACGCGCCGCAGGACCTGGAAGGCAAACTCGTGGTCATGGTGGCCAATCTGGCGCCGCGCAAGATGCGCTTCGGCGTGTCGGAAGGCATGGTGCTCGCGGCAGGCCCGGGCGGCAAGGACATCTGGGTCATCCAGCCAGACACGGGTGCGCAGCCCGGCATGCGGGTTAAGTAAGATCAACCGGACGACCGGTTTTCGATTGATTTTTATCGCTGACGGTAAAACCTAGCAATCGTATGTTGTTTACCCATGGCCACGTGACTACCATACAAAAAGCGTCAGCTTTTTCCGTAACGTCTTCCAAAATCAACAATCCGCGGTTCACGGACTGATAACTGAATCCCTCGACGCACATGACCGAATACGCCCTGATACTGGTCAGCACCGTACTGGTCAATAACTTCGTGCTGGTGAAGTTTCTGGGCCTGTGTCCCTTCATGGGTGTTTCGCGCAAGCAGGAAACGGCCATCGGGATGGGGCTGGCCACCACCTTCGTGCTGACCCTGTCATCCATCTGCACCTATCTCGTGAGTGCCTGGCTGCTCAAGCCCCTCGGGCTCGAATACCTGCAGACCATCGCCTTCATCCTGGTGATCGCCGCCGTGGTGCAGTTCACCGAGATGGTGGTGCACAAGACGAGCCCCATGCTGTACCAGACACTCGGCATCTTCCTGCCGCTCATCACCACCAACTGCATCGTGCTGGGCGTGGCGCTGCTCAACGTGCAGCAGAGCTACGGTTTCCTGGAATCCGCCCTCTACGGATTCGGCGCGGCGGCGGGCTTCTCGCTGGTGCTGGCGCTCTTCGCCGCTATTCGTGAACGGGTGGCGGTGGCGGACGTTCCGGCGGCCTTTCGCGGCGCTCCCATCGGTCTGATCACGGCCGGTCTCATGTCCCTCGCCTTCATGGGCTTCGCGGGCCTGGTCAGGGGATAGCCGTGCTGATCGCCGTCCTTGCCCTCACCATACTCTCAGCCCTGTTCGGCCTGCTGCTCGGCTATGCCGCCATCCGCTTCAAGGTGGAGGCCGACCCCATCGCGGACAAGATCGACGCCCTGCTCCCCCAGAGCCAATGCGGGCAGTGCGGCTACCCCGGCTGCCGTCCCTATGCCGAGGCCATCGCCAAGGGCGAGGCCGATATCAATCTGTGCGTGCCGGGCGGCGACGCGACCGTGGTCGCGCTGGCGGATCTTCTGGGGCGCGACGCTAAGCCCCTGGGAGGCGACCAGGCCGGTCCGAAACCGAAGATGGTCGCCTTCATCGACGAACAGCAATGCATCGGCTGCACCCTGTGCCTCCAGGCCTGCCCCGTGGATGCCATCCTCGGCGCCGCCAAGCACATGCACACCGTGATCCGCTCCGAATGCACGGGGTGTGAGCTGTGCGTTGCGCCCTGTCCCGTAGGCTGCATCACGATGGTCCCACTCGAACAAACGTTGGCCACCTGGAAATGGCCCTATCCGGCCGAGACGACGAGCTGGCAGCCCCAACCCCCGCAAGAGTGTGTCCAGGGGTGACAAGACCAATGACCAAGCCGCGCAAACTCTGGCGTTTCCACGGCGGGCTGCATCTGCCGGAACACAAGCAGGAGACCTGCCACCAGCCTTCGGTCAAGGCCCGCATTCCCACGCGGCTGATCCTGCCGCTGCAGCAGCACATCGGCCAACCCGCCGAGCCCGTGGTCAAGGTCGGCGACCAGGTGCTCAAGGGCCAGGTGGTGGCGCAGCCCTCCGGCTATGTGAGCGTGCCGATCCACGCTTCCACCTCCGGCGTCGTCACCGCGATCGGCGAGTTTCCCGTCCCGCATCCCTCCGGCCTTCCGGCGCCCTGCATCGTGATCGAGCCCGACGGCAAGGACGAGTGGACGGAGCGCCACCCGGTGGCAGACTACCGCCAGCTCGCTCCCGCCGAGGTGCGCAACCTGATCCGCGCAGGCGGCATCGTCGGCATGGGCGGCGCGGGTTTTCCGACCTTCATCAAGCTCGATCCCGGCCCGGACAAAACGGTGGAGACGCTGATCCTCAACGGCGCCGAGTGCGAGCCCTACATCACCGCCGATGACCGGCTGATGCGCGAACAGCCGCATGAAGTGATCGGCGGACTCATGATCCTGCGCCATGCCCTGCAGGCGCGCGAGTGCCTCATCGGCGTCGAGGACAACAAACCGGAAGCCTATGCGGCCTTGCTGGAAGCCCTGCGCGCGCACCCGGACGGCGACGGCATTCAGGTGGTGCAGATCCCCACGCTCTATCCCACCGGCGGCGAGAAGCAGCTCATCAAGGTTCTGACGGGCAAGGAGGTGCCGAGCCGCGGCCTGCCCAGCGACGTGGGCGTGGTGTGCCAGAATGTCGCCACCGCCGCCGCCATCTACCGCTGCATCACCGCGGGCGAGCCGCTCATCTCGCGCCTGGTGACCGTCACCGGCCAAGGCGTGGCGCAGCCCCGCAATATGGAAGCGCTCATCGGCACGCCGGTGCGGGAGCTTATCGAACAGTGCGGCGGCTATGCCGGCGAGGTCGAGAAGCTCATTATGGGCGGACCGATGATGGGCATCACTCTGCCCAACGACACCGTCCCTATCACCAAGACGACCAATTGCGTGCTGGTCCCCGCGCGCGGCGAGCTGCCCGCGCCGCAGCCCGCCACGCCCTGCATCCGCTGCGGCGAATGCATGCGCGTGTGTCCGACCAACCTGCTGCCGCAGCAAATCTACTGGCACGCCCGCGCGAAAGACTTCGACAAGGCGCAGGACTACAACCTGTTCGATTGCATCGAGTGCGGCTGCTGCGCCTACGTCTGCCAGAGCCACATTCCCCTGGTGCAGTACTTCCGCTTCGCAAAGACCGAGATCCGGGCGCAGGAACACGAAAGGAAGAAGGCCGAGCTGGCTCGCAAGCGTCACGAATCCCGCGTTGAACGCCTGGAGCGCGAAAAGGCCGAGCGGGCCGAGCGGCTACGCCAGAAGAAAGAGGCGGCGGCAGCAACAACGGCGGGCGGCGCCCCGGATCCGAAGAAAGCCGCCATCGAAGCGGCCATGGAACGGGTGCGCGCCAAGCGCGCCGCGGCGCAGGCGGCGGCAGGCGGTGAAACGTCCAATCCCGCGCAGCAGGAACCCGCGGCAGCGGAAACAGCCCAGGCAAAGGAGACAGGTTGATGTTGTTCAGGCTCTCCGGCTCCCCGCATCTGAATGTGCCGGACGGAATGCCGCTGGTCATGCGGCGGGTCATCTACGCGCTGCTGCCCGCCATCGCCGTCTACGTCTGGTTCTTCAGCTGGGGCGTGGTCATCAACATCCTGGTCGCCTCCGTCGCCGCCCTCGCCTCCGAGGCGCTGCTGCTGCAGGCACGCGGCAAACCGGTGCGTCCGGCGCTGGCGGACGGAAGCGCCCTGGTCACCGCCGTGCTGCTCGGCATGGCACTGCCGCCCCTCTCCCCCTGGTGGCTGACGACGGTGGGAACGGTTTTCGCGATCGTAGTGGCCAAGCAGCTCTACGGCGGCCTCGGCTACAACCCCTTCAATCCGGCCATGGTGGGCTACGTGGTACTGCTCATCTCCTTCCCGCGCGAGATGACCGCCTGGCTGCCGCCGCGCGACCTGACCGGGTTCGATATCACCTTCATGCAGACGGTCTCGGCCATCTTCACCGGCAGTCTCGGCGACGGGCTCACGGTGGACGCCGTCACCTCGGCCTCACCGCTCGATACCCTGCGCATAGGGATCGGCATGGCGAAGACCGTGGACGAGGTGGTCCTGAGCCCCACCTTCGGCAGCTTCGGCGGCAAGGGCTGGGAGTGGGTCGACATGGCGCTTCTGCTGGGCGGGCTATGGATGATCTACAAACGGGTTATCACCTGGCACATCCCCGCCGGCGTGCTGGGCGGGCTGGTCCTCATCGCCCTGATATTCCACGGCATCGACCCCAACCGTTACGCCTCTCCCCTCTTCCACCTGTTCAGCGGCGCGGCGATGCTGGGCGCGTTCTTCATCGCCACCGATCCGGTGAGCGCCTGCACCACGCCGCGCGGACGGCTGATCTTCGGCGCGGGCATCGGCATTCTCACCTACATCATCCGCACCTGGGGCGGGTATCCGGACGGCGTGGCGTTCTCGGTTTTGCTCATGAACCTGGCGGCACCGACCATCGATTACTACACCCAGCCGCGCGTATTCGGACACGGGAGGAGCTGAGCGGCGATGCGCAACGTCATCACCTCCGCCGTCATACTGGGGCTGTTCGCGCTGGTGGGCACCTCGCTGGTGGCCTTCACCCACGATGCCACCCGCGACCGCATCGCCACTATCGAACGCGAAGACCTGGTGCGCAATCTGCACCGCATCGTGCCGGAGGATCAGCACGACAACGACCTGCTGGCGGACACCATACAGGTCACCGCGCCGGACGCCCTGGGCACAACGGCGCCAGTCACCGTCTACCGTGCCCGCAAGGACGGAGCACCGGTGGCCGTGGTGCTGAGCCCGGTGGCGCCGGACGGCTATAGCGGCAACATCCGGCTGCTGGTAGGCATCTACCAGGACGGGACCCTGGCCGGAGTGCGCGTCACCTCCCATCGGGAGACCCCCGGTCTGGGCGACCCCATCGAGGAAACCCGTTCGGACTGGATCCTCAAGTTCACTGGTCTGTCCCTGGAGAATCCCGCGGAAGAACAGTGGAAGGTGAAGAAGGATGGCGGAGTGTTCGATCAGTTCACCGGCGCCACCATCACCCCGCGCGCGGTGGTGAAGGCGGTGCGCAAGACGCTGATTTATTTCCGGCAGCACAAGGACGAACTGTTCGCGCCACAGGCACTTGCGGGCGTCGACGATTCAACGCAAAGGCGCTAATGATGTTCTTGGCGCCTTTGCATCTTTGCGTTGGCTTTAGGATTGAACAACGGAGCACGGACAATGGCTGAGATCACCTACGGCAAGATCATCCGCGAAGGATTGTGGAGCAATAACCCAGGGCTCGTGCAGATACTTGGCCTGTGTCCGCTGCTGGCGGTCTCGAACAACGTCGTCAACGCCCTCGGGCTCGGTCTGGCCACCACGCTGGCACTGGTGACCACCGGCATCACGGTTTCCCTGGTGCGCAATTGGGTGCGCCCGGAGATACGCATCCCGGTGTTCGTGCTGGTGATCGCCTCCATCGTCACGGCCATCGAGCTGGCGATGAACGCCTATTTCCACGGCCTGTACCTGGTGCTCGGTATCTTCATTCCGCTCATCGTCACCAACTGCACCCTGATCGGGCGAGCCGAGGCCTTCGCATCCAAGAACAGCGTGGCGCGCGCAACCCTGGACGGGCTGGCCATGGGTCTGGGCTTCACCCTCGTGCTGGTGGCACTGGGAGCCATGCGCGAATTGCTGGGGCAAGGCACACTGCTGTCCCAAGCGCATCTGATGTTCGGCGCGGCGGCGGCTGATCTGCAGTTCACTGTATTCGAGAACTACCGTGGTTTCCTGCTCGCCATCCTGCCGCCCGGCGCTTTCATGGGCCTGGGCCTGCTGATCGCCCTCAAGAACGCCATCGATTCGCGCATGCAACGCCGCGCCACCGAGAAGAAGGCCGTGCCTGTACCGTCGGCCAACGCAGCGACATAGGCCCGCCGCAAGCGGCGGCTGACGGGTTGCGAGCGAGGAGTGGTAGAATCTCCGGCAAGTGTCGATCGCAACCCGCCAGCCACTTCGTATGAATCCCCAAAAACGCCGCGAGATCTATCAGCGCTTCAAGGCCGCCAATCCCAAGCCCACCACGGAACTGGAGCACCAGACCCCCTTTGAACTGCTGGTGGCCGTCATCCTTTCCGCGCAGGCCACGGACAAGGGCGTCAACAAAGCCACCGAAAAGCTCTTCAAGGTCGCCAACACCCCGGCGGCCCTGGTCGCGTTGGGCGAGGAACGGCTCAAGGAGTACATCAAGAGCATCAACCTGTACAACAACAAGGCCAGGAACATCATCAAGACCAGCGCCATTCTGCTCGAACGCTATGGCGGCCAGGTGCCGGGGGAGCGCGCTGCACTGGAGGCGCTGCCGGGCGTCGGCCGCAAGACCGCCAACGTGATCCTCAACACCGCCTTCGGCCAGCCCGTGATCGCGGTGGACACACACATCTTCCGCGTGGCGAACCGCACCGGTCTGGCGCCGGGGAAGGACGTGAACGAGGTGGAACGGAAGCTGACCAAGTTCACGCCCGACGAGTACAAGCACGACGCCCACCATTGGCTGGTCCTGCATGGCCGGTACGTATGCGTGGCGCGCAAGCCCCGCTGCCCGGAATGCCTCATTCGGGATCTGTGCGAATATCGGCACAAGACGACCGAGGAACCGTCCTCGCGCCAGAGGCCGCGCAAGGCGCTAGCCTCCTAACCGGCCCCTGCCTTCGTGGGCTATTTTTCAAAGGACGCAACCGCGAGCGAACACCGCCCATGCTATTCGGCCAAGACCGCCAGCAACTCCGCCAGTTCTTCATCAACGTGTGGCACAAGTACCGGTCGCGCGTGCCGCTGGAACCGTTGGAGGATCTGGTCGCCGGCGTGATCCAGGAACACCCGGAATACCATGCACTGCTCGAAAGCGGCGAGGCCGCCCTGGGGCGCGATTATTTGCCGGAGATGGGAGAGACCAATCCGTTCCTGCACATGGGCATGCACATCGCCATCCGCGAACAGCTCGCCAGCGGGCGGCCCGTCGGCCTGGAGACCGTCCATCGCGAACTCGCCCTGCGGTTGGGGGATACGCACGCGGCGGAGCACCGCATCATGGAGTGCCTTGCGGAGACCCTGTGGCAGGCGCAGCGCGCAGGGGTGGCGCCGGATGAACCCGCTTACATGGACTGCCTGCGGCGGCTCGCCCGCACCTGAACCGGGTTGCGGTACGCCTGCTTCCCGTCAGCGCCGCGCACCCAGCAATTCGATGTGGTAGCCGTCCGGGTCCTGCACGAAGGCGATGATGGTGGTGCCGGCATTCATCGGGCCCGGCTCGCGCACGATCTTGCCGCCGCGCTTGCGGATCTGTTCGCAAGCCTCGTACACGTCGTCCACCTCGATGGCGATATGGCCGAAGGCGTTGCCCATCTCGTAGCGCTCCACGCCCCAGTTGTAGGTCAGTTCGATCACCGCATTGGACGCCTCGTCGCCGTAGCCCACGAAGGCAAGGGTAAACTCGCCCGCGGGATAGTCCTGGCGGCGCAGCAGCTTCATGCCGAGCACCTCGGTATAAAACGCGATGGAACGGTCCAGATCCCCGACGCGGATCATGGTGTGCAGAATGCGCATGCTCTTTCCTCCTCGGTTGCTCGTGCGGAGGTAAATTCTCCGCCCGTTACGACAGCAACAACATCTTCGGCATCACCCACCCGTGACAGAAGGGAAAGCGCCACGACGAGATTGACGGTCAGCGGCAACAGTACGCTACTTGCCCCGCAGGGAGACGGGCTTCAGGCAGTGAAGCAGGCCGTCGTGGTGGCCGACACCAAAAGAATCATTCCTCAGCGATTTTTTTCAGGGCAATGAGATCGCACTGCAGGACGTGGGGTTGGATCTCCTTGGCCACGCCGCTTCGCTTGAACTCGGCGATGATGCGGCTGGCGGTTTCCGTGGTGATGCCGAGCATGGCGCCCATGTCCTCGCGACTGAAGAGCAGGCAGCAACGCTGCGGATCGTTGCCCACGAGGCGCAGCAACAGACGCGCCACGCGGGCGCGCGCCGTCCCGGTGGAAAGCTCCGTCAGCCAGGCATCCGCCTCGGCCAGGGAGCGTTGCCAGCGCTTCAGCAACTGCTGATGGATGCGCGGCGTTTCGGTACTCAGGGTTTCGACGACTTGGCGCGGCAGGCGGCAGGCTTGTACCGGCTGCAGCACGATGGCTGTGTGCTGATAGGGCTGCCCCAGCAGTATCTCGAGGCCGGCGACATCGCCCTGCCGCAGCAAGCGCACAATCCGCTGGCCGCCGTCCGGCAGATATTGCACGAGCTTCACCAGACCGGATCGGACCGTGTAGAGGGCGCTGCCCTGCTCGCCCGCGTGATACATCACGGCACCGATATCGAAACGCAGGTCGTCGATGGGTTGGTGGATGAGGTGGAAATCGTTTTCCTCAAGATCGGCGAACAGCACCAGATCGCGGATACCGCAATCCAGACATTCCGCCTGTCCTTGCCAGGCTGCTTTGATGTTGCTGTTCTTCACGTCAGTGCAGTAGTCGCTCAACTCGCGCCAGACGATGCGGCAAGATTGAGATCGGTTCGTATTGTAACACCACGGAGTCGCGACATTATAGTCAAGATCGAAGCAATTACCTCACTTAATCAGGGGTGGCATTTCCCGCTCCCATGCTCGCCGCACCGCTCTCCAAAATCGCAGACACAATAATCAAGCGCTTCGTTGCGCCGGCCCGCGGGTGCCGTTCCTGAATTCCATGCACCCCATGCGGAAACGGGGCCACGCGGCCCCGTTTCCGCATCCTTCTTCAGCCTTTCCGGCGCCGCGCGGCGATGCGCATGCGCAGGGCGTTGAGCTTGATGAAGCCTTCCGCGTCCTTCTGGTCGTAGGCGCCGGCATCATCCTCGAAGGTGGCGATGTCGGCGTCGAACAGGCTGTCGCTCTCGGACTGGCGTCCTACCACGATCACGTTGCCCTTGTAGAGCTTGAGCCGCACCTTGCCGTTCACATGCACCTGGGAGGCGTCGATCATCTGCTGCAGCATCCGACGCTCCGGGCTCCACCAGTAGCCGTTGTAGATCAGGCTCGCGTAGCGCGGCATCAGCTCATCCTTGAGGTGCGCGACCTCACGGTCGAGGGTGATGGACTCGATGGCGCGGTGCGCCTTGAGCATGATGGTGCCGCCGGGGGTCTCGTAGCAGCCGCGGGACTTCATGCCCACGTAGCGGTTCTCGACTATATCCAGCCGGCCGATGCCGTTTTCGCCGCCGAGCTTGTTGAGCGTGGCGAGCAGCGTGGCGGGGCTCATGCGTTCGCCGTCGATCGCCACCGGATCGCCTTTCTCATAGGTGATCTCGATGTAGGTCGGCTTGTCCGGGGCCCGCTCGGGCGACACCGACCAGCGCCACATGTCCTCTTCGGCCTCCGCCCAGGGATCCTCCAGGACGCCGCCTTCATAGGAGATGTGCAGCAGGTTGGCGTCCATGGAGTAGGGCGACTTCTTGCCCTTCTTGAAATCCACCGGGATGGCGTGCTTCTCGGCGTAGGCGAGCAGCTTCTCGCGCGAGTTCAGGTCCCATTCACGCCACGGGGCGATGATCCGCACCTCGGGCTTGAGCGCGTAGGCGCCCAGCTCGAAGCGCACCTGGTCGTTGCCCTTGCCGGTGGCGCCGTGGGCGATGGCGTCCGCGCCGGTTTCATTGGCGATCTCCACCAGGCGCTTGGCGATGAGGGGGCGTGCGATGGAGGTACCCAGCAGATACTCGCCCTCATAGGTCGCGTTGGCACGGAACATGGGAAACACGAAATCGCGCGCGAACTCCTCCTTGAGGTCGTCGATGTAGATCTCCTTCACCCCCATGGCCTGCGCCTTGGCGCGGGCCGGCTCCAGCTCCTCGCCCTGGCCGACGTCGGCGGTGAAGGTCACGATCTCGCAGCCGTAGGTTTCCTCCAGCCACTTGAGAATGACGGACGTATCCAGCCCGCCGGAGTAGGCGAGCACCACCTTTTTAACTTTGGACATAATACCCTCGAAAGGTCATCTTGCGTTGCTGCATTCAGCACCTGGGTAGGAGCGGCTCTGCTGCGAACAGCCGCCGTTTCGGGACAGAGCCCCTCCTATAGAAGAAGGTTTGCCAGCCGCTTTGAGGCTGCTACCCGGCGTGAAACGCGTATTGTAATTCCAAAGAAAAAACCCCACCAGCGAATGCCGTGGGGTTTTCATCGAACAAGCTTTGGCACGGCGGCAGGAGGTCCGCGCCGGGCCGATGGGTGGCGGTGGCGCTGCCAGCTATTTCACCGCCATCTTCTGCGAGCGGCGCAGCCGCGCGAGCAGCCGCCGCGCCAGGTCGCCGAAGAGCTCCGTCTGGGTCGGATGGGGGTGGATGGCGTGGGCGACCTGCTCCAGGGTCAGCCCCGCGCTCACCATCATCACCGCCTCGCCGATGAGCGTATCGGCGTGATCCGCCAGGAAATGGACGCCCACGATACGGTGGCTCGCCTTGTCGGCGACGATCTTGATGAGGCCGTGGGTCTCGTTGTTGATCATGGCCTTGGCGTCGATGTTCAGCGGCACCTTCACTTCCACCGCGTCGATGCCGCGCGCCTTGGCCTGCTCCAGGGACAGCCCCACGAAGGCCGCCTGGGGGCGGGTGAAGATCACGCCGCAGTCCTTGGTTTCGTCGTATTTCAGATCCTCGCCGAGGATTGCGGAGGCCGCCACGCGGCCCTGCTGGCCTGCGGTATGGGCGAGCATGTAGCCGCCGATCACGTCGCCCACGGCGTAGATGTGGGGCATGCTGGTGCGGCAGCGCGCGTCCGCCTTGATCACGCCCTGCTCGGTCACGACCCCGGCGTTCTGCAATTTCAGCGGCTCCAGCACCGGGCGCTTGCCGGTGGCCATGAGCACGTAATCGCAGGCGAGGTTGTGTTTCTTGCCTGCGGCGTCCAGGTACTGGACCTTCATGGCGCCGGGGCGGCCGGAGATCTTCTCGATCTTCACCGAGGTATGAACGTCCAGGTTCGGGTCGGCTGCCAGGATCTGGGCAAGCTGCGCTGCGATCTCCGGCTCCACCTCCTTGAGGATGCGGTCCTGCGCCTCCAGCAGCGTCACCTTGGCGCCGAAGTCCTGGAAGATCTGCGCCATCTCGGCGCCGATGGCGCCAGCGCCGATCACCACCAGGCGCTTGGGCGGCTTGGGGAGGTCCCAGACGGTGTCCGAGGTGAGCACGCCGCCCGCCTCCACGCCTTCCCGCGCACCGGGGATGGGCGGCACGAAGGGCGGCGCGCCGGTGGCGATCACCGCACAGCCGAAGGTGATGCGCTCGCCCTGGGCGCCGTCGCCGCGGGAGGCGCGCCGATGCGGGTCGTCCGAATTGCCGGAGATGTCCACAAACAGGCGATGATCCGTTTCGAACCAGGCGAAGCCCTGGATCACCTTGATCTTCACGCCCCGGTCGGTTTTGAGGGCCATGTCGCCGCGGGCTTCGAGCACATGACGGCGGGTCTGTTCCAGCTTCGCCCAGTCGAGCCGGGCACGGGTCGTGCCCGTCACGCCCAGGTGTTCGTCATGGGCCCGGTCGCGGAGGCGATCCGCCGCGGCACGCCAGGCCTTGGACGGGATGCAGCCGCGCCACAGGCACTCGCCGCCGGGGAAGGGCGCGTCGTTGATCATGGCCACCCGGATGCCGTGGGCCGCCAGCTCCCGCGCGCAATCTTCGCCGCCGGGGCCGCCGCCGATCACCACCACGTCGTAATCCCAGTCGCCCTCGGGGATCGCCGGGCCGGGGATGGCCATCCAGTTCTCGGGCTGCTCGATGAAGCCCTTCAGGGTGTTCAGGAACAGCGCCACTTCCGCGCCGTTCACCACGCGGTGATCCGCCGTGATGGTGAGCGGCATGCCGCGCTCGCTGGCCGCGGCAATGGCCAGAATGGCCGCCGTGCCGGGCGTGGGGATGGCGTCGAACAGGCTCACCCCCAGCATGCCCATGTTGGAGATCATGAAGGTGGGATTGGCGTACTCCTCGGGCTTCAGGCGCCGCACGCGCCCGCGCGCCACCAGGTCCTTCCACTCGGCATCCAGCTCTTCCAACGAACGCGACTCGCACTGGCGCAGCACCGGCACCACCAGGCCGCCGCCTTCGGCGGCCACCGCCATGCCGATATCGACGAAGTCGCGTTCCACCAGCTTGTCCACCGGCTGGTAGGCCCAGTTCATGCTCGGGTGCTTGCCGATGGCCAGCGCACAGGCCTTGGCGATGGCGACCGTCACCGAGACGCCGGCCTTCTTCGCCGCGCGGATCAGGGCATCGGGCTTGGCGTGGATCGTCACCCGGAAGGTGGGCATGGTGAGCGCCGCAGTCATGGAGTGGCTGACCGCGCGCTCCATCGCCGTCATGGGCCGGCCATGGCCGGGCACCTGGATCTCGGGCATGACATGGGCGGGGATCTGTTCCGCCACCTCGGTGGGCCGCTCGATGGGCTGCGCATGGCGTACGTCCTCGGCCACGATCACGCCGCCCGGGCCGCTGCCCTTGAGGGTATTCAGGTTGACATGCAGTTCGCCCGCCAGCTTGCGCGCATAAGGCGAGGCCTGCTTGTTGTCGGGACGGGGCGCCGGGGCCGCGGCGCCGGGCACGTGGACCGGCGGCGGCCGATGGCCCGGCACCGGATGGGGGCGTCTTTCGTCTTTCGCCGCTGCCGCCACTGATTCCATCCCGGCATGCGCCCGCAGTGCCGCACTATCGGTGCGCACGAACGCCGGTTCGGAGACCAGATAGGCCAGCACACCGCCGACGGGGACCACGCCGTCCACGGGCGCCAGCGGCCCCGAGAGAAAACCCTCGCGGAACACCTCCACATCCATGATGGCCTTGTCCGTTTCCACCTGAGCCACCACGTCGCCGCGCTCGATCCTGCTCCCCGGCTCCTTGGTCCAGGCCACCACCACGCCCTCGGTCATGGTGTCGGAGAGCTGTGGCATCTTGATGACGTGGATCACGCCTTCCGGCTCGGAATCGGAATCATCGGCGGCCGGCTGCGGCGACTCGGCCTTGGCGGCACTTTGCTCGATGGCGGCAACCTGCGGGGCCGTCTCGTCCTCGCCCTGCACATCCGCCGGGTCTGCCACCAGAAAGGCGATGGCCTCGCCCACCGGCACCGTGGAATCCACCGGGGCGCGAGGACCGGAGAGGTAGCCTTCGCGGAACACCTCCACGTCCATGATGGCCTTGTCGGTCTCCACGGTGGCCACCACGTCGCCGCGCTCGACCTTGTCGCCGATGTTCTTCACCCAGCTCACGATGACGCCTTCGGTCATGGTGTCGGAGAGCTGAGGCATCTTGATCACATAGGGTTCAGTCATAGGTTCCCTTCACGAGTCGCAAGTTACAAGCCGCAAGCTTCGAGTCGCGCGCCTGGGTATCGGCACGTGCGTGGCGCACAGCGCATCGGGGGAACCACGCCGGCGTCGCCGCATACATCCCGTTAGCCACTTGTCACTTGCTACTGTTTTCCGAACAGCTTCAGCACGGCGGCGACCACATCCCCGGCGTTGGGGATGGCGGCCTTTTCGAGCCTGCGGTTGTAGGGGATCGGCACGTTCCTGGCAGACACCCGCACCGGCGCCGCGTCCAGTTCGAAGAAGCACTCTTCGTTGATGATGGCGATCACTTCCGCGCCTACGCCCACCGGCGCCTCGGCCTCTTCCACCACCACCGCGCGATGGGTCCTGGTCACCGAGTTGCGGATGCCTTCACGGTCCAGCGGACTAAGCGCGTAGAGGTCCACCACTTCGGCCTCGATGCCGTGCTGCTTGGACAGCACCTCGGCGGCCTGCAGACACCAGTGCACCGAGATGTTGTAGCCGAACAGCGTGACGTCCCGGCCCGGGCGCGCGATCTCCGAGCCTTCCAGCGGATGGAAATACTCGCCGTCCGGCACTTCGCCTTTCATGTTGTACATGAGCTCGTGTTCGTTGATGAACACCGGATCGTTGCAGCGCACCGCGGACTTGATGAGGCCGTAGGCCTGGCGCGGATTGGACGGCGTCACTACGCGCAGCCCGGCGATGCCCATGAACACCTTTTCCATGCGCGCCGAGTGCTGCGCGCCCAACTGGTGCGCGGTACCGCCCGGCGAGCGGATCACGACGGGCGCGGTCAACTGCCCGCCCGACATGTAGCGCACCTTGGCCGCGCTGTTGGCGATCTGGTCCAGGGCGAGCCAGGCAAAATTCACCGACATGATCTCGATGATCGGCCGCACGCCCAGGAACGAGGCGCCGATGCCGAGACCGGTAAAGCTGTTCTCCGAAATCGGCGTGTCGATGACCCGCTCCGGACCGTACTTGTCGTACAGCCCCTGGGTCGCCTTGTAGGTGCCGCCCGCCACACCCACGTCCTCGCCCATCACGATCACCAGTGGATCGCGCGCCAGTTCTTCGTCCTGAGCGCGGCGGATCGCCTCCCAATACATCATCTCGGCCATCAGTTGACCCCCCCACGGACATACGGATCGTTTTCCGCCAGCACGTACTTTTCCAATTCCTCCACCGCAGGCTCCGGCGACTCTTCGGCGAACTTGATGATCTCGTTTTCGATCTGATCGTGAATCGCGGCATCCATCGCCTGATATTCCTCCATCGTGAGCTCGCCCGCCTCGATCAGCCGGTCGCGCAGGATGATGATGGGATCGCGGGCCAGCCACATCTGTTCCTCTTCCTTGCTGCGGTAGGACTTGGAGTCGGACATGGAGTGGCCGCGGAAGCGGTAGGTCTTGAGCTCCAGGAAATACGGCCCGTTGCCGGAGCGCACGTGATCCACGGCCACCTTGGCCGCGGCGTACACCGCCTCAACATCCTGGCCGTCGGCCCAGGCGGAGGGAATGTCGTAACCGCAGGTGCGTTTGTATTGATCCACCACCGCGGTGGAACGGTTGATGCGCGTGCCGATGCCGTAGAGATTGTTCTCGCACACGAACAGCACCGGCAGCTTCCAGAGGCTGGCCATGTTGAGCGACTCGTGGAAGGTGCCCTGGTTGTTGGCGGCATCGCCCAGGAAACAGATGGCGATCTCGTCGCCGCCCTTCATCTTGATGGCCTTGGCCATGCCCACCGCCAGCGGGAACGGCCCGCCCACCAGGGCATAGCCGCCCATGAACCGGTGCTCCACGTCGAAGAAGTGCATGGAGCCGCCGCGCCCTTTGCTGCAGCCGGTCTCCTTGCCGAACAGTTCCGCCATGGCAGCCTTCGGGTCCATGCCGCACTTGATGGCGTGGATGTGATCGCGATAGCCGGTGATCACGTAGTCGTAACCGGGTCGCGCCGCCTCCATCACACCGTGGACGCAGGCCTCCTCGCCGGGATAGAGATGGAGAAAACCGCCGATCTTGCGTTCGACGTAAGCCTCATAACAGCGCTCTTCAAAGCGACGCGCGAACAGCATCTCGCGCAACAGTCGTTTCTTGTCAGCGGAGTTCATGGCGCTCCTTATGGTATTGATAAGTTCTAGTTTATGAAAACCTGGAGCTTCTTAAGATGAAAGGTATGATCAACGTTTTGGGATGGCAGGTCAAGGCGACCGGAACGGACATCGGCAGCGGACCGAAACCGTGCCCAATCAACGACGGAAACGCAGAACACG
>JBAYZB010000041.1:0-20858 GCA_041672765.1 Gammaproteobacteria bacterium
GCGCCACGGCCTGTCGCAGAGACTGCGCTAATGAGAGCGCCAGCGCAGTTTTCCGGGCCGATGCCGCCTAACATCGGGCGCGCCAGCGAAACGCATATCGAGCCCATTTCCATGTCGGCGGACAGCACCACTACCGGGAAGCGGCAAAACGAGGCGACCGTCTTGCGCCACCGCGCCGTCGAGGCGTTGCACGCCATCGCCCGAAAGCTCCAGGGGCGGCCCTTTTGCGAAATTGCGCACCGGGGCGGCGAACAGACAGTCACGCTGCTCAACGGCATGATGCGGCTCGTGATCGATGCCCCGGCGCGCACGGTGCAGACCTACCGCTGCGACGCGCGCCGGGAATGCGTGAATCTGATGTGGCTGCCCATCACCACCCGCGATGCGGAAAACGTCATCCTGCGGCTGTTGTGGAGCGCGGTGCAGGACATGCTCGGTAACAGGCTGTCGAGCGCCTATGACGCCCCGGTCAGGGAGCAACTGCATCGCTGGACGCAAGGACAGGCCGGGTGGTTCTGCCGGACGGTATTCGGCCAGGACGTGTTGCAGGTCGCCGCGCGGCTGACCGCACACGTCGAACAGCTCCTCGACCCCCAGGCGCTGTGCTACGCACGCCAGCTCAAGGTCACGACCCCCTCGTTCATGAGCTGGCTCTTCACCTGCATCTGGCAGGATCACGCCATCGGCGAGATCCTGCGGCACGTTCCGGCCTTGAGTCCCATCTATACCGACCTGACACACAACCGGCAGGCCCGCCTGGAAGGCGCGGTGCAGGACGTGGTTCACGCCCTCAAGGCGCGCCTGCGGGCCGCGGGCCTGACCGAGTCCGCCTGGCGCTACCTGCTCACGCTGCCGCTGGACGCCGTCGCTGCCATCGAATGGCCGGGCGGAAACGAGGTGCGACGTGCGCTGATCCTGAATACGCTGGCGGCTACGGGCGCCCGCTGCACCGTGCCGTCCATCGTCCGGCATGCAGCGCTGTTGATCGAGCGGCTGGCCGAACCGCAGCACCACGAGCTGCGGGGCTTCGCGCGGGACTCGGCCTATCTGGCCTTCATCCGCGCCTTCGTGCGCCGCGCCATGCAGGAGCGCGACGCGGCTACGCACGAGCGCTTATATCAGGAATCTCTGGACATACTCGACTGGATCCGCGCCGAGGTGGCCGAGACGAGTCTCGACCACAACCAGCGCCATGCCCCCTTCGCCTGGTGGAAACGGCGCTCGGATGCCTGGCACCGCGTGGTCGATCAGCTCCAGCATGCCCGGGACCTGCACTGGACCAGCCTGCTGGAGCTGACCGTCATTGATGGCTACACCGTCATTCCGCTGACGAGCGCCGCGGCACTGGTGGAAGAGGGCCGGGAGATGCGCCACTGCGTGGCCACCTACGCAGAGCGCTGCAAGTGCGGTACTTCACGGGTGTTCTCCATTCGCCGCGATGAGCGGCGCGTCGCCACGTTGGAACTGGGCTACCGCGAGCAATGGCGGGTGCTGCAGATGCGCGGCCCCTGCAACGCAGCGGTCGACCAGGACTTGAACCGGATCGGCGAGGAGACGGCGCGGCGCTACCAGGCGCTGTGGGAGGCGCGCTGGCGGGGGTGAAACGGCCGTAGCCATGTTTGCGCCGGGCGCCCTTCATGCGGGAGATCACAGAGAAGACACGGAGGGCACGGAGTCCTCGGGGGGTGATCAACGGCACCTCAGTCCGTTGGCTGCGCCCGGCGCCGGATTGCGCAGAGATCGCGCAGTTCCACCAGCCCGGCCGCCACCTGCACCACGAGGCACGGCAGGTCCAGGAACGCCGCCAGTGCCCGCGCCGTCTGGTGATTCATGTCCCGCACCAAAAGCCGTCCTTCCTGCAACAGCACGATGTAGTCCGCGGGGAGTGCCATGGCGCGCGCAAGGCCACCGGCGGTGCGGATTTCCCGCGCTTGGGCCGCGCCATACAGCCAATCGAGCAGCACCTCGTTGGAATGAAGGAAGTGCTCGGCTTCTGGATCGGGCTCCCGCCCTTCCATCGCCTCGCGGATCAACCGGATCAGCTCTGCGGGCGTGGGGAAGCGCCCGGTAGGCGGCGGCAGGGCGGCGCTTACGGAGTAGGCCACCGGGCCGGGTAGAAACCGCTGCTCCGGGCGTGGCGCCGCGCCGATGCGTTTCGGGTCCCGGGCCGAGGGGAGGGCCTTGGCGGGGCGCCGGGACGGATCGGGAAAAGGGATGACTCTGCGGTCTTTGTCGTTCATGGCGTGTTGTTCTTGTGTACCGGATGGAGTAGTCAATCAATGTTGCTGCAGGCGAATCGGGGCCGCATTGATCTTTGGCACAAAGCGGGACATTCCCGGCGCTTCCAAGGCCATCGGATGACGATGGCCGTTCCGGATTCGCCAGCCAGAACTAATTCAGTACTTGACTAAATCGTTAAACATCTGTTACCCTCAATGCACCTTCCCGTAGCCAACAACCCGCCAGCCCTGCCCCTCCGGACGGGGCCGGCGGGTTTTCATTTGTCCCGTTGCCGGCGTTCGACGCGGCCCTGAAATCGTCAGCGGCCGGTACGGTGCCCTGCGGCAGCAGCCTCGACGCCTATACTCTGCTTAACCGAAGCATCCCGGATTGGTCCGCCGGAGCGCGCGGGCCGGCCGCGTCGAAGGAGGACTCCCGCCATGGCAGGTAAGCACACGGAAGGGGTGAGCAGCACGGCAGCCATCGCCGGGCACCCGATCCATCCCATGCTCGTTCCGTTTCCCATTGCGTTTCTGGTCGGCGCTTTCGCCAGCGACATCGCCTTCTGGAGCACGATGGACGACTTCTGGGCACGGATGGCGCTCTGGCTGGTGGGCGCCGGCCTTGTCACTGGCGCCCTGGCGGCGGCTGTCGGTCTGACGGATTTCCTGACCATTCACCGCGCGCGGGAGCAGCGGGAGGGGTGGATCCATTTTCTTGGCAACGCCCTGGTGCTGTTGCTGGCATTCGCAAACCTGTTTCTGCGCCTGGACGACCCGGCGGCGGGCGTGCTTCCCTCGGGCATCATCCTGTCGGGCGTGACCTCGGCGCTGCTGGTGATCACCGGCTGGTACGGCGGAGAACTGGCATACCGGCACAAAATCGGCGTGATCGAGCACGACCGCGATCTCGACCTTACAGGACGCGGATGACGACGCTTCCGGCCTTGGGACGAACGGAGGATAGAACTCATGTCTCGTCGCTATCGATTGCTGGCCTCGCTGGTGGTGGTTGCCTGCCTTGCGGGGTGCGCCGCCGACGATCCGCATCGACGGGCCAAGACCGGCGCGGTGGTGGGGGCGGTGGTGGGCGGCGTTGCGGGCAAGCAGATCGGGGACGACCGGGCGGGAACCATAGTGGGCGCCGCCATCGGCGCCATTGCGGGTGGGATGGTGGGCAACTACATGGATCGCCAGCAGCAGGAGTTCGAGCGCGTCCTGCGGGAAGAGCAGCAACAGCACGCCGTGGAGATCGAGCGCATGAAGGACGACACCCTCAAGATAAGCCTGAGCAACGAGGTGTCCTTCGATTTCGACAGCGCGCGGATCAAGCCCAGCTTCTATCCGACGCTGAACGACCTGGGCGGTGTGCTGCAGAAGTACGACCGCACGATCGTGCACATTGTCGGCCACACCGACAGCACCGGCAGTGAAGCCTACAACCAGGCCCTGTCCGAGCGCCGCGCCGAGGCGGTGGCACGTTACCTCGAAGGGCGGGGCGTGGATGCCAGCCGGCTGCGCGCGGAGGGGCGGGGCGAGAGCGAGCCGCGGGACACCAACGCCACCGCTGCTGGCCGCCAGCTCAACCGGCGCGTGGAGGTGTACGTGCGCCCGGTGGTGGAAGGGCAGGAACAGCAGGCATTCCGACCGCCCCGGTATCCGCAGCAGTAGCGGCCGCTCGAAGCTCGAATGTCTCTCTTGGCTGCATGGCCGGTTCCGCTCCGGCCTGCGCTTGCCTATCCTTGTCATGACGCCCTTTCCCATCTCCCATAACCAACCAGGACAAAGGAGGCTGCATGATGGGCTGGTTGCGAGCGCTGGTGCTGCTGAGTGGCTTGGTTGTTGGGTTGAGCCAGGCCGCGGAAGGACTTAGGGACGAGGATCACGAATTGAACCCCGATACGCCGAAAACGCTGGCCGGCGAGATGATCACCCTGAAGACGGAAGACGGCATGCCGTTCCAGGTCTACGCCGTGGGGCCGGAGGACGCGCCGCGCGGCATGCTCGTCATCCACGAATGGTGGGGCCTGAACGACCACATCCGCGGCTGGGCCGACCGTCTGGCGGAGCAGGGCTACCGCGCCATGGCGGTGGATCTCCATAACGGCCAGGTGGCCACCACGCCCGACCAGGCGCGGGCGCTGATCGGGGCGGTGGATCAGCAGGAGGCCAACGCCAAGCACCGCGCCGTGCTGCAGGCATTGCAGGCGCCGGGGCGCAAGCTGGGCGTCATCGGCTGGTGCTTCGGCGGCGGCCAGTCGCTGCAGGCGAGTCTTGCCGCGCCGGAACTCGTCTCCGCGACCGTGATCTATTACGGCCCGCTCGTCACCGACGTGGCGCAGCTCCAGCGCCTGCGGGCGCCGGTGCTGGGCATCTTCGGCACGCGCGACACGAGCATCACGGTGGACAAGGTGAAGTCCTTCCAGCAGGCCATGCAGCAGGCCGGAAAGCCGCTGGAAGTCCACTTCTACGAAGCCGACCACGCCTTCGCCAACCCCTCCGGCAACCGCTACAACGGCGCGGCTGCCCAGCAGGCGTGGGAAGTGACCAAGGCCTTCCTGGACAAGCACCTGCAATAAACAGCCGCGGCTGCGGGCTGGATTGCCGGTTCGTGCCGGGCGGGGGCCGGTGTGTTAAACGCAAAGACGCGAAGAGCGCAAAGAAGCGCAAAGAAGCGCAAAGAGAAGGAGATAGATTATCCGCAATGGCACCCCTTGGGACGCCGACCGTCCATGGCACGAATCCCGGGCATGGCACGGGTCACGCTCTTTCCTCCTTTGCGTCTTTGCGTTTAGACACAGCCATCAAGGCATTGCCCGGCGGACGGCCCGCCCGCAAGGCCCTATAATGCCCGCACCCTAACGCGCATGTTCGTCTTCTCGTATTCCACTTCATGCGGAGCTGTTTCCCCATGCTCGACAGACTTGCCGATGACTTCGCCGCCGTGGCGCCGGACGTGGAGTTCTGGTCGCTGCGGCTGGTGGACGAGACCACCGAGGCCCTGACGGTGCGTCAGGGCGTGTTGCAGCCGCCCTTCAACCACCGCTCCCGCGGCGCCATGGTGACGATCATCGACGGCGGCGGGATCGGTTATGCCGCCACCAGCGATCTCAGCCCCGCCGGGCTGGCGCAGGCCGCGGCGCGGGCGCTGGCCTGGGCGCGCCGGAGCGCGGGCAAGGGGCTGGTGGACGTGAAGGATTTCCCGCGCCCCGTCCATCGGGGCGAGTATCGCACGCCGGTGGAGCACCCCTGGGAATCCGTCGCCCTGGGCGACAAGATCGCCTGGCTCATGGACGCCTGCGCCGCCCTCAAGATCGATCCGCGCATCGTGGACTGGCAGTCCTCCCTTGCGCATACCCGCAGCGACACGCTGCTGCGCACCAGCAGCGGCGGCTCCATCCGGCAAACCTTTGAGTACCTCAGCCCGGGCCTGGTGGCCGTGGCCAACGAAGGCTCCCAGACCCAGCGGCGCACCGGCGGCGGCGAGGACGCGGCCTGCCAGGGCGGGCTGGAGCAGCTGGCCCGCCTGGGCTTTCCCGACGACGCCAGGCGGATCGCGGAGGAGGCGCTGATGCTGCTGTCGGCGCCCGAATGCCCCACCGGCACGATGGACCTGCTGCTCATGCCGAGCCAGATGATGCTGCAGATCCACGAGAGCATCGGCCATCCGCTGGAGCTGGACCGCATCCTGGGCGACGAGCGCAATTACGCCGGAACGAGCTTCGTCACCCTGGACATGTTCGGGAGCTATCGGTACGGCTCCGAACTGCTGAACGTCACCTTCGACCCCACGCGCCCCGAACAGCTTGCCAGCTACGGCTACGACGACGAGGGCAGCCGGGCCGAGCGCGTGCACATCATCCGCAACGGCATCCTGGAGCGGCCCCTGGGCGGGGCCACCTCCCAGGCGCGGGCGCAGGGCATGGCGGGCACCGCCAACGCCCGCGCCTGCAGTTGGAACCGTCCGCCCATCGACCGCATGGCCAACCTCAACGTGGAGCCCGGCACGAGCAGCTTCGGCGACCTGGTGCGCTCCATCGAGCGCGGCGTGCTGATGGACACCAACCGTTCCTGGTCCATCGACGACAGCCGCAACAAGTTCCAGTTCGGCTGCGAGCTGGGGCGGGTGATCGAGGACGGCGAGCTGAAGCGCCTGGTGCGCAATCCCAACTACCGCGGCATCAGCGCCACCTTCTGGCGCAGCCTCGCCGGGGTGGGGAACCGCGACACCTTCCAGGTGCTGGGCGTGAGGAACTGTGGCAAGGGCGAGCCCAATCAGGTCATCCACGTGGGCCACGCCGCGCCCGCCTGCGTATTCCGCAACGTCGAAGTCTTCGGTGGGGAGTGAAATGTTCCGCGATTACTTTTTCGAGCTGGCCGACAAGCTCACCGCCCGCCTGCGGGGCGACGAGGTCCTGCTGTGCAGCCTGACGGGGGAGGACTCCGATTTCGTGCGGCTCAACCGCAACCGCATCCGTCAGGCGGGCAGCGTGCAGCAGCGCGTGCTCAGCCTCGACCTGATCAAAGGCCGACGCCATGCCGCCGGCCAACTGGGCCTGTCCGGCCACATGGAGCAGGACACGGCGCAGGCGGCGGCCCTCATGGAGAGCCTGCGCGCGCAGCGCCCCCATCTGCCGGAGGATCCCTATCTCCACTACGCCACCGAGGCGCGCAGCACGGAGCAGGTCCACGACCACGCGCTGCCTCCCAGCGACGAGGCCCTCGACCAGATCATGCGTGCGGCGGAAGGCATGGATCTCGTGGGCATCTGGGCGAACGGCGCGACCTTCGCGGGCTTCGCCAACTCCCTCGGCCAGCGCAACTGGCACAGCAGCGCCACCTTCAACTTCGACTGGAGCTGCCATCACGCCGGCGACAAGGCGGTTAAAAACGGTTATGCGGGATCGCGGTGGCAACTGGAGGTCCTGCTCGCCAAGATGGAGGCCATGCGCGCCGAGCTGGAGCTGATGCAGCGCCCGCCCAAGACCATCGCGCCCGGACGCTACCGCGTCTATCTCGCCCCCGCCGCGCTGCGCGAGATCCTCGACATGCTGGCCTGGGGCGGCTTCGGCCTCAAGAGCCACCGCACCGCGCAGACGCCGCTCATCAAGATGGTGCGGGAAGGGCGACGGCTGCACCCGTCCGTCACCCTCCTGGAGCACGGCGCGGCGGGCTTCGGACCGATGTTCACGCCGCACGGCTTCATCAAGCCCGACCACGTGGTGCTGATCAAGGACGGCGCCTACGGCGAATGCCTGGCGGACCCGCGCGCGGCCAAGGAATACGGCGTGGCCGTGAACAGCGCGGGGGAGAGCCCGGAAGCCTTCGACATGGCGCCGGGCACGCTGGCGCGCAGCGACGTTCCGGCGGCGCTCGACACCGGCCTCTACATCAACAACCTCTGGTACTGCAACTTCTCCGACCGCAGCAACTGCCGCATCACCGGCATGACGCGCTTCGCCTGCTTCTGGGTAGAGAACGGCCGGATCACCGCGCCCGTCAACGTGATGCGCTTCGACGAGTCGGTGTATCACATCCTGGGCGGCCGCCTGTTGGGGCTCACCCGGGAACGCGAGCTGATCCTCGACAGCGGCACCTACGGGCAGCGCTCGCTGCAGAGCTACCACCTGCCGGGGGCGCTGGTGGACGGTTTCACGTTCACGCTTTGAAGCAGGGCGGGTGCCGGCCGCTCACGACGCCGGCGGCTCCCGCAGGCGGAACTTGAAGTACAGGATGATGGAGGCGAGCACCAGCGTCACGCCGTTGGCGACGACGATCGGCCAGAGCGCGAGCAACAGTCCGTAGACGAGCCACAGGGCCACGCCGGTGGCGAACAGCGCGAAGGTAGCGGTCGAGATATCGTTTGCCGAACGGCTGCGCCAGGTCTTGATCACCTGCGGCAGGAAGGCGACGGTGGTGAGCATGCCGGCGGTGGAACCAAGCAGTTGCGTGATGGTGTCCATGGGGCTTCGCTCGTGACGTTGCTTGATGGGGCCGCGCGATGGTAAGGCATTCCGGAGCGTAGGTAAACGCATCCTGAACGGGCTGCGCCGAAGCGGTCCATGGGGTGCTATATGCGGTGCGGGTTGGGTTGGCAGGCCTTAACCCGACGATCATCCGTTCGTAATCCTCGCGGGGCCGGGTTTCAGCGCGTCTGCCAGCGGAACCCTTCTTCCGTGAACAGCGCTACGCAGTGGTCCACCACCGCCGGGTCGTACAGTGTGCCGCGGCCGCTCTGGATCTCTTCCAGCGCGGTGTCGATGCCCAGCGCCGGGCGGTAGGGGCGGTGGGAGGTGATCGCCTCCACCACGTCGGCCACGGCGATGATGCGCGCTTCCAGCACGATTTCCGGATCTTTCAGCCCCTGCGGGTAGCCCGAGCCGTCCAGGCGCTCGTGGTGTTGCAGGATCATCTCCTTCACCGGCCACGGGAAGTGGACGCCTTTGATGATCTCATGGCCGATCCGCGGGTGGTTCTTGATCAGCCCGAATTCCGCTTCGGTCAGGCGCCCCGGCCGCGACAGGAGTTCCGCGGGGATGGCGATCTTGCCGAGGTCGTGGAGGATGGCGCCCAGGCGCAGCCCCTCGATGCGGTGGGGCTCCAGCCCCATCTTCCCGGCGATGGCGATGGCCAGTTCGGCCACGCGGTGCTGATGGCCCGCCGTGTAGGGGTCGCGCTTCTCCACCGTGAGCGCGATGGCGTCCACCGTCTGCATCAGCACTTCGCTCAAGGCGCGGTTCGCCGCGTCCCGCTCGGCCCGGATGCGGAGCATGCGGACGCCGTACGCCAAATCGCCCGCCAGCTCCTCCAGCAGCCGCACCTCATCGGCCGCGAAGGCATCGCGTTTCGCGGAGTAGATGGCCAGGACGCCGAACACCGCGGCGCTGCGCCGCAGCGGTATGGCGACCATGGAGCCGCAGTCCTGCTCCAGCGCGGCCCGGCGCCAGGGCGCGGGCGAGGAGGAGCCGGCGATGTCGCGGACCAGTTGGGTGGTCCCGCGCGTGATGGCGGCGCCGATCGGGTCCTCGGCCGCTTCGTTATCCTGCCAGCCATGTGTGACGCTGGCGAGATAGTCGCCGCCAGTGCCCGCGTGGGCGACGGGGCGTATCGCCCTTGTCGCGTCATGCTGCGCATAGCCCACCCACGCGAAGCGATAACCGCCGTGTTGCACCAGCACGTCGCAGATGGATTGCAGCAGTTCGGGTTCGCTGCGCGCACGCACCAGGGACTCGTTGCCGCTGCTCAGTGTGATGAGGGCGCGGTTCACCCGGTGCAGGGTCGCCTCGGCCTGCCGGCGCGCGGTGATGTCGCGGGCGATGGCACGGGCGGAGAGTACGCGGCCGCCGGCCGTTTCGGGTACGACGTTGGTCTCCACCGTCAGTTCCTCGCCCTGGCGCGTGAGCAGCACCGTCTCGAACCCGGTGATGTGCTCGCCCTGAAATACGCGCGTGAGCGCATCCTGCGTCTTGTCCCGGTAGTCCGGATGCACGATCTCCAGCAATGACCTGCCGATGAGCTCGTCGGCGCTGTAGCCGAGGGTGGTTAGCTGCATGCGATTGGCATCCAGGATGCGGCCGTTTGCGTCGACGATGTGGATCATGTCGAGGGCGTCGTCGAACACGCCGCGGAATTTCCGTTCCGAGGCCTGCAGCGCCTCTTCGGCCCGCCGGCGCGCATCCTCGTGGCGCATCAGACGCCTGCCGCCGCCCCAGAGCCCGGCGAGCCCGAGCAGCCACAAGGCGCCGAACGAAAAGGAATCCCGGCGCAGGCGATCGCGTTCCGCTGCGAGAAACCGCGCCATGGGGATCGAAACGCTCACCCCGCCGCGGATGTCGCCGACCTTGTAGCCCTGGTGGCCGTGGCACTTGAGACAGCCTTCCTGCGTAATCATCGGACGCATCAGGCGCAGATAGGGTTCGCCGTCGATGTCGGTGATCTCGCTCACCTCCTGCTCTCCCAGCTCGAAGCGCTGTAACGCCGCGCGTTCCCACGCGTCGGCGACGTTCTCGGGGCGCAGCAGCTTGAGGCTGGTGATATGGCCCTTGGCGCCGAACCAGGGAGCAAAGTCCTCGTTCAATTGCCGCACCATGTAGGCCGGGTTCATCAGCGTGAGGCGTTTTCCGGAGGGCGTCTGGATGTCCCGCTCCGGAACGTGGGCGAGGTAGGGATTCGGTTGGGTGTGCTCGGTCACCGGTACATACACTCCCCCGTGCATGGTGGCCCAGTGGCGGAACGCCTGATCCTTGTTGAAGCTGGCGCGCGCCTCGCTTTCCGCGAGCCGCCGCGTATCGTCGAAGATATCTGCCAGATTCCAGGCGAAAAACGCGCCGACCACGAGTGTCCACAACGCCATTGATCCCCAGACATAGCGGTAGACAGGCAGCCTGTCGAAAACGCCGAGTGGTGTCACTGCGCTCCCTCCCCAAAGGCAGGCTTGCAAGGTTGCGCGCCCCCGGCGGAGCCGGTGTGCCTCGTCCCCTTCCACGTTCATCCAGCAACTGGATGGCTCGGATCCGCGCGGCGCGCGCAAACCATACTGACGGCGGCAGTTTACAACAGCTTGTGCCGGGGCATTTCATTTTTCGGCATGGTGCCGAGGCGGGGTTTCATCTTGTAGCCCAAATCGGGTTCACATGCCTTGTCCGGCGTCAAGTGAGGGCGATGATGCAGGAATGCGGCAGGAACGGCGGCGCTGGCCCGTGCGGGCACGCGTTCCGCAATCGCCCCGAGGGCGGGACGGAGCGACTGCCGTTTCCTTGGGATTTTACGCGTTTCGTCAGTCGTAGCCGGTCAGTTCCACGTAACCCTGGCCGGTGACGGGGCGGCCCTGGGCGTTTCCCCGCACCTGCACCGCGCCCTCCCAGTAGCGCACCGCCAGATCCAGTTCCTGTCCCGCCAGGTGCGGGACGACCTCCAGTTCCAGTTCTTCCGCGGGGATGCGGATGGTCCAGCGGGATGGATAGCGCGCGCCGGAGCGCGGGCTTTGCCAGTGGCCGGCGACGCGCAGTTCCACCTCCTGCAACGCCAGGCGGCGGCTGGCGCCTTCCGCCTGCACCAGCACGCCGCTGCTGAACGGATCGGCGCTGCCGTCGCGCCGGCGCATCTGGTAGAACATCAGCTCGCGCCCGTCGGACAGTTGCAGCGCAAACCAGTCCCAGCCCACTTGATCGCCGCTCAGCGCGCTGGTGCTCCACTCCCGGTCCATCCAGCTCAGGCCCTCGACGGGGAAGCTCCGGGAGCCGATCCGCACGGTGCCGTGGGTGGGCATGCGGGTCAGGGAGTAGTAGTAGGAGGCGTTGCCCGGCGCCGGTCCCTTCTGGCTCAGTCCCCGGTCGCCCTGCAGCACCGGCGGCTTCAGGCTGTCGAGGGAGAGGTCGATGGCCACCCCGTCCTGGGCCGCCCGCAGCCGCATGGGCAGCGCGGCGTCGTCCCCTGTGCCCTGGGCCGACCAGTCTTCGAGCCAGACCCGGAACGGCTGCACCGAGGCCCCGGCCAAGCCGAGGGCGGCGCGGCTGAACCGCTCGAAGGCGTGGAAGCGCCCCGCGTCGATGTCGGACAGGGTGAAGTGCGCCATGTAGGCCTGATTCGTCGCCCAGGCGGACGCCCGCGCCGCCGGCGCCGGCGTCAGGGCGGTGCGGAAGAATGTGAGCTGAAAGCCGAAGCGCCGGCCCTCCGGGGTGGCGAGATTGCCGGTGAAGTACCACCACTCCTGCCGGTACCCGGGATGCGGGCCGTGGTCGGCGGGAAAGACGAAGGGGCGCGGCGCATAGGCCCGCACGTAGCCCTCCGTGTTGCCGCCGCCCAGCAGTTGCGCGACGGAAAACCGCGCGGAGCTGTTGTCCACAGCCGGGTCCTCCTGCGGATCACTGCAGGCGGCGAGGAGCAGGGTGGCCGCCAGCAGGCCGGATGCGATGAGGTTCAGCAAACGCATATGCCGCCTCATTCGCTGCGCAGGGCCAGGGCCGGCGGGGTGCGGGTCATGCGCAGGGCCGGGTAGAGCCCGGCCAGGAGCGCGGCGGTGACCGCCAGCAGCAGCCCCTGGACCATGACCATGGGATCGACCACCACCTGCATGGTCCAGCCGAAGGAGCGCAGGTTGACCACGAAGATCAGCGCCAGCGCGAGCACCAGCCCCTGGGGGATTGCCAGCACGCCCGCCACCGCGCCCATGAGGCCGGTCTCGGTGCTCACCAGGCCCCACAGTTGGCGCGGGGTGAGTCCGTTGGCGCGCAGCACCGCCAGTTCCCGCGCCCGTTCCAGTTGGATCGCCATGAGCGCGCTCAGGATGCCGATGAACGCCACCAGCATCACCAGGGCGCGCAGCACCGAGGTGATGGCGAAGGTGCGGTCGAAGATCGCCAGCGACGTCGCGTGCAGCGTGCGGTTGGAACGGATGTTGACCGGCGCGAACCCGGCGGCGCGCTGCCGCAGCGCCTCCACCAGTGCCTCGACCTGCATGGCGGGTTCGGCGTAGATGCCCAGGGAGCCGATGCGCGGGTCGTCCCAGTAGCGGTCGTAGGTGGCGCGGTCCATCATCACCACGCCCTGGCTGGTGCCGTAGTGGTAAAACACCCCGACGACGCGGAATGGGCGCTGGCCGCGATCGGTGCGCAGGCTCACGGTGTCGCCGACGCGCAGGCCGTGGTGGTAGGCGTAGGGCTCGGACACGATCACCGTGTCCTCCTGCTGCAGCTCGCTCCACAGCGTGGCCGGATCGCCCTCCTTGAAGGCGAAGGCCTCGTGGGTGCGCGGCCCCAGGCTCAGGGCGTTGAGTTCGGTGAACCCGTCGGCGGACTCGATCGTGACGTAGCGGCCGGTGGTGACGGCGGCCACTCCAGGAGTAGTGGCCAACCGCTCCACCAGGGCCCGGTCGAGGCTCGCGTTGACCGGCGTGGACTCCAGGGCCGAGACATAGATGTCGGCGTGCATGTACTGATCGAGCCAATGGGCCACCGTGGCGCGGAAACTGCCGATCATGACCGCCATGCCGATGGTGGTGGCGATGGCCACCGCCAGCGCCGCCACTGCCACGCCGGTGCGGCTCAGGGAGACGACCACGCCGCGGGCGGCCATGCGCCCCAAGATGCCGAACAGTGCGCCCATGACGGGGCGCAGCACCCGCATCAGGACCACCGTGACCGCCGGGGTGAGCAGCGCGAAGCCGATGATGATGGCGAACAGGCCTGCGTAGCTCAGGGGCAGGGCCTTGGAGGGGATCAGCAGCAGCGCGGCGCCGAGCAGCATGGCGGCAGCGCCGGCGCCGGCCAGCCAGGGCCGCCGCCGGTGTGCCTGGGTCTCGACGCTGGAGCGGCTCAGCACCGTGACCGGCGGCGCGTGGGTCGCCTCGCGCGCCGGGGCCAGCGCCGCCAGTACCGTGGCCCCAAGCCCGAGCACGAGGGATTTGGCGAGCGACGCGGGCGCGATGGTGAGCTTGCTTACGGTCAGGTTGAAGTAGAGGTCGTCGATGGTGCGGGTGACGAGGCCGAGCAGCCCGTCCGCCAGCACGAGCCCCAGGCCGAGGCCGAGGGCGGTGCCCGCCGCGCCGATCAGCAGCGCCTCGCCCAGCACCAGCGCAAAGACCTCGCGCCGCGTCACGCCCAGCGTGCGCAGCGTGCCGATGAGCGGGCGGCGCTGCACCACGGAGAAGGTCATGGTGTTGTAGATGAGGAAGGCGCCGACGATCAGGGCGAGCAGGCTCAGGGCGTTCAGGTTGAGCTGGAAGGCGCGGGTCATCTCGGTCATGGACGCGGCGCGCGTCTGCGCCGGCACCAGTTCGACGCCCGACGGGAGCACCGCGCGGATGCGTTCGAGCAGGCTCGCGCCCGCCGTACCCTCCGGTACGATCAGGTCGATGCGGCTCAGCCGGCCCTGTGCGCCCAGCAGCTCCTGGGCTGTGGCGATGTCCACGATCAGCGTGTCGGCCAGGGCCTGGCGCGTGGTTTCGTTGTCCGGGTCCAGCAGTCCCACCACCGTCAGCGTGACGGGCGCACCGCGGATCTCCAGGTGCAGCCGGTCCTGCAGGGCGAGCCCCAGCCGCTGCGCCGTCGCGCGCGCCAGCAGCCCCGTGGCCGGCTCGACCAGCAGCCGCCGTAGGTCGATCCCGGATTGCGCGGTGGGCAGATAGGGGCCGGCGACGTTGCCGGCAAAGGGATCGACGCCGACGATCCGCAGGCTGCGGCGGCCATGCTGCGGCGCGGCGGCATGGCCTTCGAGCACCGGCATGGCGGCGCGCGCGCCGGCCTCGATGCGCAACGTGCGATAGAGTGTTTCCGGCACGCCGTTGGGCCCGCCGACGATCTGGTGGGTGACGGGCCCGGACAGGGACTCGATGGACAGCACGAAGGCGCGCCGCGCGCTTTCGTTGGCGAGATCCACCGCCGCCACCACCGCCACGCCGATGGCCACGCCCAGGACGGACAGCATCGCCTGCCAGGGATGGCGCAGGAAATAGCGCAGGCTCGCCCGCCGCAGGATCATGCCTGCGCGGCCCTGATGGCGGGGCGCTCTGCGAGATGGCCGTCGCGGATGGTGAGGATCCGGTCGCCCAGCGCCGCGCCTTCCTCGCTGTGGGTCACCATGACCAGCGTCATGCCGGTCTCGCGCCCGAGGCGTTCCAGCAGGTGCAGCACCTGGCTCCCGGTCTCCGCGTCCAGGTTGCCGGTGGGCTCGTCCGCCAGCAGCAGCGCGGGGCGGTGCACCAGGGCGCGGGCCACGGCGACCCGCTGCTGCTCGCCGCCCGAGAGGCGGTCCGGGAAGCTCTGCGCCCGATCCGCCAGCCCCACCTGTTCCAGGAGTTCCAGTGCCCGGCGGCGCTGGGCGGCGTCATATCCGCCGCTCAGCTCCAGGGGCAGGAGCAGGTTTTCCTCCACGGTCAGCGTGGGCACGAGGTTGAAGAACTGGAAGATGAAGCCGACGTGGCGGCGGCGGAACAGGGTGCGCTCGTGCTCCGACAGGGCGGTGACCGAGCGCCCGTCCACGCGGATCTCGCCCGCCGTGGGCAGGTCGATGCCGCTGATGAGGTTCAGCAGGGTGGACTTGCCCGAGCCGCTGCGCCCCAGCAGCACCACGAACTCGCCGCGCCGGATCTGCAGGTTCAGGTCCCGGAAGACCGTCCGCTCCCGGTCACCCTCCCGGTAGGTCTTGGTGATGTTGCGCAGTTCGATGAGCGGGTGGTCGGGGTTCATGAGTGGCAAGTACAAGACAATGGGGAGGGAGTTGCAAGGGGTGGGGCGATGTTGTTGGTGTAGGTGCCTTGGGGGGTGTAGTGGGGCGATTGCGGGTTGTGGTGTGGATATGTGCGGCTGACGCCGCAAGTTTGTTTTAGATGCGGGGTTTCGCCCCCGCACGACGAGTTCCGTTGCAAAGCCCAAGGAAGGGCTTTGCAACGTGCCCGCCCGCGGGAGCGGATTCCCTGCATCTAAAATTCATCTGCGGCGATAGCCGCACAACAAAAAAACAACCTTCGCCACCACGCCGGGCTACGCCGCACCAACCCGATCGGGAAAAGAAAGGAAACCATTTCATCGGCCTGCGATGCTTCATCCGCCGGCCAGCTTCTTGGCGATGGTCGTGGCGTGGCGGCCCTGATAGCGGGCGATGGCGAGTTCCATTTCGCTCGGCCAGCGCGAGCCGTCGCCGCCGCTGATGGTGGTGGCGCCGTAGGGCGTGCCGCCGCTCAGCTCTTCAAGGCTCGACAGTTCCTGCGCCGCGTAGGGAACCCCGACGATCACCATCCCCAGGTGCAGGAGGGTGGTGTGGAAGGAGGTGAGGGTCGTCTCCTGTCCGCCATGCTGGGTCGCGGTGCTGGCGAACACGCTGCCCACTTTGCCGATCAGCGCGCCGCTGGCCCAGAGGCTTCCCGTCTGGTCCAGGAAGTTGCGCATCTGGGCGGCCATATTGCCGTAGCGGGTGGGCGTGCCGAAGAAGATGCCGTCCGACTCGGCCAACTGCTCGGGCGTGGCGATGGGCACGTGCGCGAAGACTTCTTGGGCCTGCTTCGCGCCGCTTTTTTCCAGGATGTCCTCGGGAACGAGTTCGGGCACCCGGTACAGCGCCACCTCCGCGCCCTCCACTTCCCGCGCGCCCTCGGCCACCGCTTCTGCCATACGGTAGATGTGGCCGTACATGCTGTAGAAAATGATCTGGATCTTCATGGCGATTCCTCCATAAGGTGCCAACGGCCCCGCCAAGGGGAATGGCGATATCGAAATAGGGCGGGCGCAGCCCCGGCAGGCCCGCCCGACAAGCAATCTTTTGAAGTCTAGTATCGTGGCGTCCGGGCCGTTTTTGGCCGAAACAGCCGCCGGGAAAAGGAATGAGGGGGCGAATGGGGTGGGTGCCCGCGTATTAACGCAAAGATGCAAAGGCCGCAAAGACAAGAAAGGCTTTATCCTGCGCGGTTTGATCTTCCCCGGCTTTTACGGAAACTTATCCAGACGGCCGTCATCCTCAATGAACCCTTTGCGCCTTTGCGTCGATCGTTGCTGGGGTGATGGAGGCAAGGCCCGATCAACCCGCGGGCGGCAGCGCCGGGCCGGAGGCGAGGCGATGGGCGTGGCGTGTGGTTTCCGGCAATCGATAACGTGTGGTGCAGTGCATCACGAAATCAATGGCGGTTTCCAGGCTTATGCGATGGCCGGGAGAGACAAACACAGGTCTTGTGCCGGGCCGTGTGCGCAGTGCCGCACCTACACGTTCCCCCTTGTGCAGCAACGGCGCCCATGCGCCGCGCGTATCGGGCAGCGATTCATGCCTGCCCACCAGCAATGTCTTCGCCACGCCGATGGCGGGAATGTCCGTGAGCACGCCCAGGTGGCAGGCGATGCCGAAGCGGCGCGGGTGGGCGATGCCCTGGCCGTCGCATAGCAGCAGGTCAGGGACCTGCCGCAAGTCTTCAAGGGCGTCCAGCACGGCGGGGATTTCACGGAAGGACAGCAGGCCCGGCACATAGGGAAACTGTGTCGGCCGCCGCGCAACGGCCTGGTCGTGCAGCACGAGGTCCGGAAACCGCAACACGGCGACCGCCGCGCGCGTGACCGCGTAATTGTCTTCGAATCCCACATCCACTCCCGCCACGAAGCGCACCGGGCCGAGCCGGTCCTCCGTCACCGCCAGCGCGCGCAACCGCTGCTGGATCGCGATGGCTTCCGTGGGGGATACATTCCAGGGGTGGCGGTGGTGGAGTGTCATGGCTATCGGTTGCGCCGCCTTGTCGCTGAAAATCGCCCGGGACCGATGGTCCTGAGGCCCAGGCCGCCGCAGCGGGAGCATGGCAGATCGCGCGACGCTGGACAAGCTCTTGGGTTGCCGCATAACCGCAAATAGTCCCGGCGTCGGTCGCTGCGCGGGCTGTAGCGAAATGTCACCCGGTCATCTGCGCCACCATCGCGTCCAGCCCGCGGGCGCCCTCCAGGACGGAGTTCAGGATGTTCTGGGCGTGCTCGACGGTAATGTCCAGCTCCCGCAGCAGTTCCGGCGGCAACACTTCCGCGTCCCGGTGCTCGAGCAGCCGATCGGCGATGAAGACCAGGTTGGCGTACAGGGCGTGCACGCCCCGGTAGGCCGCGTTGTGGTGCTCCCGGGCGGCGATCACGATCTCTTCCGGCATGCGCCAGGCCTCCAGGGCCCAGGCGCCGATTTCCCCGTGGGTGGCGCCGAGCATCCGCTGTTCGATGTCGATGGCCGGAGTCTCCGGTTCCGCCGCCACGATCCGGTTCAGCCAGAAGAACTCGGGCTCGAAGAGGTGCCCGAGCACCAGGTAGCCGAAATCGTGCAGCAGGCCGGCGAGATAGGCCAGACTCGAACGGGGACGGCGCTCGTAGGGCAGGGCGTTGCCGAGGGTCTGCGCGAGCGCGGCGCTGTAGATCGAATGCCGCCAGTAGGCGTCGAGTCCGAGGGGGCCGTTGCGCGGGATGCGGAACGGACGGCCGAGCGCGATGCCCAGCGCGATGTTCAGCACCGTGTCGTAGCCGAGCACGCGGGAGATGGCGTTGTGAATGGAGTTGATGTTGCCCCGGTAGCCGAAGAACGGCGATCTGGCGTAGCGCAGGATCTGGGCGGCGAGGCTGGGGTCCAGCTCCACGACCTGGGCGAGCAGCCGGGCGTTGGCGTAGGGGTTGCGGCGCAGTTGCAGGATGCGCAGGGCCATCTCGGGCATGGCCGGAAGCGTGTCGATCCGTTCGAGACGGCGCTTGATGTCGAGGCCGAAACGCTGGTGTGCGGCGCTGCGCAGCTCCGGCGCGGCGCGCGCGATGCGCAGGCCGCGCCAGGCGTTCTGGTGCAGTCGCTGAAAATCGGCCCCGCTCACGTGCACCAGCGCGGAGTGGCGGCCGGGGACGAAATAGATTTCATCCACGGCTTGCAGGCTTTCGTCCAGGACGGCCTTCAGCCCGTAGGGTTCGGCGATGGGGGGCAGCGCGCCCGGCTCGCAGTCGTGAAAGATGCGGGCGAGATCATGGCCGCGGGCAGCGGTCAGGCCGCGGTGCAGCTCTTTGTTGAGAAGGTGCAGGTCCAGGACGTGGCTGGCGGGGAAGACCGCCATCAAAAGGCCCCGTTCGTCCTTGAGCACTGCGGCCCGTGCCAGGTTGCGCGGACTCACGTAGGCGTTTGCGGCTGCCTGCAGCAACGATTTGGCACGGGGGTGCTTCAGGACGTCGTAAGAGACCTCCCGCTGTTCCAGAAAGCGTTTGATGGTGGCGGCAAGCGGCATGGCGGCGTAACGGCGCGGGGTGCATTCTTGGAAGGCGTTCCCGCCCTGTCTTCTTTTCGATTCATCGGGTGTCGGGTAGGAGCGGCGCATTGCTGCGTCGCCCCCCCCTAAGAACCGGACGTGCGAGTTTCCCCGCATCCGGCTCAAGCCTCTGCAAAGTCCCCTGTGACAGGAACCGGCAGTTTACTGTCCGCCTCGGCTGTGGAGTTGCCGGTGGCAGTTCGGGTGAAGGAGCACAAGATTTTGGGTGCTGTCCGATCCGCCATGCGTCTTCCAAAGGATGTGATGGACGTTCCATCCCGTTTCCTTCGTGATTCGCTCTCCGCAGTGCGGGCATTTCCCTTCCTGTGCCCACCAAAGGTAAAGTAGTTTCCATCGACCTTTCAGGTTTTCCTTCATCGTCAGGCCAAGCCTGTTCTCGAAGTACTGTTCCCATTGTGGGTCGTATGGGTTTGCTCCACCCTTGATTTTGATGTGGCGTCGAATCGGGGTGTCACTGGCTTTGACCAGTTTCACCCACTTTTCTTTTCCACTTTCGTCTTTCGCCCTTGTGCCGAACATCCACTTCCGCCCCCCTTGCTGGATAAAGTAGCGATCTTTAATCCATTTGAGGGGTTTGTTCGGATGTCTCCTGCAAGTCCATTGCCAGAGCTGTTTCCAAATGACATGGTCCACCTTTGTGAAGGTGTCCTTTGCCACCTGGTTTTGGTGGTAGTTGGCCCATCCCCGGATTACCGGGTTTAGCTTTGCCACCACCGTTTCCTGCTTTGCTGTCTTGTTTTCTTTGATTATTCCCCGAACCTTCCGCAAGAACGTTTGCACGTTCTTCTTTGCAGGTTTGATGAGAAGTTTCCCATCATACTTGCGCACGTTCCAGCCAAGGAAATCAAAGCCTTCCTCGATATGCACGATTTTGGTCTTTTCAGGGGACAGGGATAAGCCCCGTTCCTTCAGGAAGACCTCAATCAGCGTCTTCGCTTCCTCCAATACCTCTTTTGAAGCACCGGTGACTACGAAGTCGTCTGCGTATCGGATCAGATTGACCTTGTTCCTGGATTTCATCCCTTCATTTGCGCCGAAGCGTTCGGAGAGGATTCGTTCCATTCCGTCCAAGGTCATGTTCGCCAGCGTAGGGGAGATGATGCCGCCTTGCGGCGTACCCGCCTCTGTTGGGAACATTCGGTCGTGCCAGACAAAGCCGGATTTCAGCCATTTCTGGAGGATTACCTTGTCCATAGGGATGTTGGCAATCATCCATTCGTGGCTGATGTTGTCGAAGCATCCGGATATATCTGCGTCCAAGACCCATTGGGCCGAGCGCTTCTTTGCAAGTGCGATAAACACTTGCCCCGCAGCGTCCCGGCTCGCTCTTTCCCGGCGGAACCCGTAAGAGTTTGGGTCGGCTGTGGTTTCCGAGATGGGCTCGAGTGCCAGCAGGTGTAGTGCCTGCATGGCTCTGTCCTTCATCGTCGGAATCCCCAGTGGGCGCAGCTTTCCGTTTGCTTTCGGGATGAATACCCGTCTCAGAGGCAGAGGCTGATAGCCTCGTCTTCTGAGCGACTTTACAGCTTTGGCTTTCGACTCCGGTGTGCTCCAGGTTTCCCCGTCGACGCCGGGAGTCTTTTTGCCTTGGTTTTCAGTGACTCGTTTCACAGCAATTGCCTTGCCGTAAAACGAGTGGGTCAGCAGCCATTGCAAGGATTTCGCCTTGCCCCAGCGGCCTTCCCGTACCGCCTTTGCAATACGCATTTGCAGCCTTCTGATCGTTTGGTGAGCCTTGGCCCAGTTGATGCTGTGCCAATCCACCTCCGGACCGGAGGCCGCACCAACCATCTGCATGGTCGTCATTTGCTTGTCCTCCTTTAGGAAGGTTCTTCAAACTCTCTTGCAAAGAGAGACCAGCCGGAAGTCTGCTCCCTTTCGGGCGGGAT
>JBAYZB010000042.1:0-20213 GCA_041672765.1 Gammaproteobacteria bacterium
GAAGGCGTGGAGACCACGCTGCCTCTGCATGCCATCCAGCCGGGCAAGCCTTACCTGCTGGGCATCTTCATGGTGGGCGCCTATCAGGAGATCCTGGGCGACATGCACAACCTGTTCGGCGACACGGATTCCGTCAACGTGGAGTTGCTGCCCGATGGCAGCCATCGCCTCACCCAGCCGCAGCGGGGCGACACCGTGGAGTCGGTGCTGCGCTACGTGCACTTCAACGCCGAGGATCTGCTCGCCGCCTACCGCGCCAAGATCGCCGCGGCGCAGTTCGATGCCGAGCGGCGCGAGGCGGCGCTGCGCGAGCTGGAAGAGGGCTTGAAGGGCTACACCTATCTCGAAGACTGAACCGCTGATACAAGTCGGGATCGGGCGGCAGGCCACGGCCCGACCAGCGTTCCTCGATATCGGGCCGCGCCCCGCGGCCTGGCCTCCGGGCACTCTCAATTCTGAGAGCGCTTGCGTGCGCAGGTGAGAGTGTTCCGCCCGCCCCGCAGCCGGTGAATGGGCCCTTTGCCGTCGTCGCCGGGCCGGGGTGCGGCGGCCGTGGCGCCGCCGGGAAATCCGTCTGAATCGTCAATAAACAAATTTCATCAATCCCTTGCGGCTCGATGCATGACGCTGCTTCAGAGGTCGGGCGGGCTGGCAGCGGCGCCCCCCGGGCCCGATTCCTGATCGTGGCGTCTGCTGGTGCGGAAGTTGCACATTCGCCGGTTGAACCTTGCGTCCTGCGCCGCGGGCCCGTGGTGATGGGCGAATCCTTCCCCACGCGGAGAGGCCCAGGCCGGGCCAGAGATGACTGGAATTCAGCACCGCTGGCGGGTTGGCACGGCGCCAGCGAAAGGAAAACGGAGAGCTGACATGCAAAGGATCCATGCACCGAGCCCTTCCCCGACGGGCGATGTCGACCGTATCCATGGACGTCTGTCGTTACGCAAGCCAGGCCCGGTTGCCCATGCCCGGCACCTGGCCGCGGCCATCGCGCGCGCCCTTCCGGCGGCTGCCGTGGTCGCCGGCGTGTTCGGTGCGACGACAGGCCCGGCCTACGCGAAGTTCGACATTCCCACCGGCGCCCCGCCGAGTCCGCTGTTCGGCGCCCAGCCCTTCACTCAGAAGATGCTGCGCTTCGAGGAGTTCGGTCTACAGCGCATGACGAGCCGCGAGTGCCGCAACTGCCCGCCGCTGCCGCCCCCGGCGGACTGTTTCAGCTCGCCGGCCAACCAGGCCATCGATACCTTTCTCGGCCAAGACCTGCATCCGCTGCCGTCCCGGCAGGCCAATACCCGTAAACAGAACCCCTGGAAAGCCAAAATATCGGAATGCGTCCGACCCCTCGCGTACAGCCCGGCGGAAGGGCGGTCGCCGGGAGAATGGTTCGCTCATCAGCGCTGGGACGAGTTCTTCCCCGTGGTCTATTTCCAGACGGCACAGGCCGGGGCGCGCGTGAACGGCGGGGTGCGCGACCGGATGCAGCGGCATCGCTACCAGCTAGGCGAGTTCGGTCCCGGCGGCCTGTATCACAACACCACGGGGCTTGCCGGATTCGACGGCACCGCCCGCGGGATCGAGATTCGCTTCCACCCGAACATGCCGGTCCAGGACCCGCGGGCGCTCTGGACGTTCGACGGGACCCTGCCGCCCAAGCTGCTCCAGGCGCGCTACGGGGAGCCGATCCTGTTTCGCCATTACAACGCGCTGCCGATCGACGAGACGGCCAACTACGGCTTCGGCCTGCACAAGATCAGCACCCATCAGCACAACGGTCACAACCCCGGCGAGAGCGACGGCGGTCCCCATCCCTTCTTCTATCCGGGCCAGTATTTCGACTACCGCTGGCCCATGATCCTGGCGGGGCACGATCACATCAACACCGACGCCAGCGATCCGCGGGCGGCCACGCCGGACGGCTTCGGCGGGACCATCCGCATCCCCGGCGACTGGCGCGAGACCATGAGCACCCACTGGTTCCACGACCATATGCTCGACTTCACCGCGCAGAACGTCTACAAGGGCAACGCCGCGATGATGAACATCTATAGCGCCATCGACCGCGGCAACGAAGCCCTGGATTGCCACTACGAAGACAACCGGAACGTCAATCTCTGCCTGCCCAGCGGCACAGCGCTCGATTGGGGCAACCGCGATTACGACGTCAACCTGCTGATCGCCGACAAGGCTTGGGACCAGAACGGCCAACTCTATTTCAACATTTTCAATACCGACGGCTTTCTCGGCGACCAGATGACCGTCAACTGGCTGTACAAGCCGTACTTCGAGGTGCGCGCCCGCAAATACCGCTTCCGCATCCTGAACGGCAGCGTGTCGCGCTACTTCAAGATCGCGCTGGTGGATGCCGCTGGCAACCGGGTGCCGGTCTACCTGATCGCCAACGACGGCAACATCATGGAGCACGCGGTGCGGTTGCTGGAGTTGCCGGAGCAGGCCATCGCAGAGCGCTACGACATCATCGTCGACTTCAGCCCGTTCCAGGAAGGCGACCGGCTCTACATGGTCAACCTCCTGGAGCACGACGACGGCGCAGGCCCGAAGGACCTCATTCCGCTCAATGAGGTCCTGAGCGGGGAGTACGAGAACCACGTCGAAGACGGCGAGTACGAAGGCGACCCGGCGGTCGGCAAGTTCCTTGAGTTCCGGGTGAAAGCCTACGACGGCATCGACCTGAGCATGAACCCGGCTGATTACGCGGAAGGCAAGAAGAAGATGATCGAGCTGCCCCGACCCACGGCACAAGAACTCGCCAATGCCAAGCACCGGGTCTTCGAGTTCGGGCGCAGCGACGGGACCGACGACAAGCCGTGGACCGTCAAGACCGACGGCGGACCTGGGTTCACCGCTGATGTGCGGCGCCTGTCGGCCGCCCCGGACGAAGGCACCCTGGAGATCTGGCACCTCGAGAACGGCGCCGGCGGCGGCTGGGCCCACCCGGTTCACATCCACTTCGAGGAAGGAATAATCCTGAGCCGCGATGGTCAGCCCCCGCCGGTTTGGGAACGATGGGCGCGCAAGGATGTGTTCCGGATCGGGGACGGACCGGACAGCAGCCGCGATGTCACCGTCGCCATTCGCTTCCGGGAGTTCCCCGGCACCTACGTCGAGCACTGCCACAACACCCAGCACGAAGACCACGCCATGCTGTTGCGCTACGACGTCGAGAATCCGGGCCAGATCATCCAGATTCCGGCGCCCATGCCGGATTGGGAAGGCGTGGTCTACGAGGATACGTTCACTTTGCCCACCTACAAGACAGGGAGTCCCGCGCCATGAACATGCGAAGCACCACCGCGTCTTGGATGGCAGCGATCGTTTTCGTCCTGTTCGCAGGACTTGGCCGGGCCGTAGCGGCGCCCCCGGGCTCGCCCTGGGGCGCGGGCTACTTCCCCAACGTGCCCCTGGTCAACCAGGACGGGAAGACCCTGCGCTTCTACGACGACCTGATCAAGGACAAGGTCGTGGCCATCAACTTCATCTACACCAGTTGCGGGGACATGTGTCCGCTGGAAACGGCGAAATTGCGCCAAGTCCAGCAGATGCTGGGTGAACTCGTGGGCAAAGAGATCTTCTTCTACTCCATCAGCATCGACCCCGAGCGCGATACGCCGGAGGTGCTGAAGAAGTTCATGGAGAAGTTCGAGGTGGGCCCGGGCTGGCAGTTCCTGACGGGCAAAAAGGAGGACATCACGCTGCTGCGCAAGAAGCTGGGCCTGTTGGGTGATGAGATCGAGGTGCGGAACCTCTCCGCGCACCGGGCCAGCATGCTTCTGGGCAACGAGGCCACCGGGGTGTGGATGAAGCGGTCACCGTACGAAAACACCAAGCTACTGACCAATCTGCTCGGCCACAGGCTGCTCAATCGCAGCGTGGTGAGCGCCCAGGGCCAGAGTTACGCGGCGGCGGATCACCGGGCGAAGCGCTACGACCGGGGCGAATACCTGTTCCGCACCCGTTGCGCCGTTTGCCATACCGTGGGCGGCGGGGATGGTCTCGGCCCAGACCTGCTGGGCGTGACCGACCGGCGCGACCCGGCCTGGCTGGCGCGCTGGGTGAAGGAGCCGAGCAAGATGCTTGCGGAGAAAGACCCGATCGCCATGGCGCTGCTGGCGCAGTACAAGGATCTGCCCATGCCGACCCTGGGGCTGAACGACCAGGAGGTGGGCATGGTGATCGATTACCTGAAGGCGGAAACCCTGCGTCTGGCGCAGGACCATGACGAGCACGAGCATCATCACCATCATCACCACGCGCCCGGTCACCATCACCCGCCTGGCCCGGACGATCATCAAGGTGAGCACGAGCACCATCACCACGTATCCGACGGGCAGGATGCCGCGGGCGACGCGGCCGTCCCGGCCCCGGATCAGGGATAACGGCGGCGGCCTCGCGCTGATCGGGTAGCAGGATGTTGACGAACCCGGCGGCGTGGGCACTGCGCACGCCGCCACCGTCCCTTCGCGGCAGAGCGTACACGCACGTCAGCACTCCGTTGCAACGCCGCGTACTGCCATTTTCCCGCATTGCAAACGGTCATGCGCCTGTCTATACCGAAGAGGTGATGGCCGGCGGTCCCGCCGGCATGGATCGCATCTCATCCGCCTGCCCGCGGCAAGGAGCCCTGCATGATTTCCCTCTTCGTCAACGGCAAACGTCACGACCTGGAGCTGGAGCCGGACACGCCGCTGCTCTGGGTATTGCGGGACACGCTGAGGCTGACGGGAACCAAGTACGGCTGCGGCATCGCCCAATGCGGCGCATGCACCGTACATCTGGACGGCGAGGCGGTGCGCGCCTGCGTGACGCCGCTGTCCGCCGTCGCCGGGAAGAGTGTGACCACCATCGAAGGGCTGTCGCCGGACGCCAGCCATCCGGTGCAACGCGCCTGGATCGCCGAGCAGGCGCCGCAGTGCGGCTACTGCCAGCCGGGCCAGATCATGCAGGCGGCGGCGTTGCTGGCGAAGATCCCGAATCCCAGCGATGCGGACATCGACGCCGCCATGTCGGGCGTGCTGTGCCGCTGCGGCACCTATCAGCGCATCCGCCGTGCCATCCATCGCGCCGCCCGCGCATCACGCGAGGAGGCGTAAAGGATGGGAGCGGAATTCGACATCGCGCGGCGCCCGCGGAACAGGCTCCGGCGATCTTCGCGCCCAACGCGGTGGCGACGCTGACCGGAAAGCGCGTGCGCAAACTGCCGATCCGGATTTCGATGTAGGGTGGGCACCGCCCATAGCAGCCGGCGCATGGTGGGCAATGCCCCCCTACCAAATGCGTAGCGTGCCGGCGCGTCTGTTGGAGGTCGGGTTACGGCTTGGCGGCCCAGGGAAGGTGCCGCGCGAACCAGGGAGCGGAAAATCATGACGGGCGTGATCGCAGGCATTCTGCTGGCGGCGGGGAACGGTCGGCGGTTCGGGGGCCACAAGCTCCTGGAGCCGCTGCGGGACGGTACGCCCGTCGCGGTGGCCGCGGCGCGCAACCTTCGGGCGGGCACCGACTGGACCCTGGCGGTGGTGCGCCCGGGCGACCGGCGCCTGGAGCAATTGCTGCGCGCCGCGGGACTGGACATTGAGTATTGCGCGGATGCCGAGGGTGGCATGGGGGCGAGCCTCGCCCGCGGCGTCACCGCAACGGCGGAGGCCGACGGCTGGCTGATCGCGCTGGCGGACATGCCGTTCATTCAGCCCCAGACCATCCGCGCCGTGGCGCGCATGATCCGCCGCGGCAGCGCGATCGCGGCGCCCATGTGCCGGGGGCGGCGCGGGCATCCGGTGGGATTCAGCCGCGGCTTCGGCCATGCCCTCGCCTCGCTCTGGGGCGATGCCGGGGCGCGGCACCTGCTGCGGCGGCGCGTGGCACTGCTGGATCTCCTGCCCACCGACGATATCGGCATCCATATCGACATCGACACGCCGCAGGATCTGGCCGCCTGTTGGACGCATCCGCCGAAGCTTATGTAGGGTGGCACCGCCACCGGGCGCCAGTTATCAAGGCGTTGTTCGGCGGGCGATGCCCGTCCTACGCAAACTGCTCAGGGGTTGATCTTCACCAGCAGGGCATCGATGGCGTGTTCGCGCAGACGCAGGCGCACGGCGTTCAGTTCGTCCAGGTTGGTGTAAGGGCCGATGCGCACGCGATACCACCGTTCCTTATTGATGGTCGTGGCGTGGATGTTGGACTGGATCCCGAGCAGGGCGAGGGAGGCCTTGAGCCGGTCCGCGTCTTCCAGCTTGCGGAACGCGCCGGCCTGCAGGAGATAGGTGCCCGGCTTCTCCACCTGCGGCACGCCCTGCTTGGGCTTGCCGGAGATCTCCTTCTCCGGGATGACCACTTCCTGCTCCGGCAGGAGGGTGTAGAAGTCGAAGCGCGGTTTGGGCGGTGGCGGAACAGGCTCTTCCGGCCGTTTCCGCACGTCGCGCGCTTCCTTTTGGGGTTCCTTGCGGGGTTCCGGCGCCACCGGCGCGGGGCGGGGGGGTGCGGCGGGCGCCTGGCTCGGGCCCTTGCGTCCGCCCCCTTCGAGGTATACCGCCAGCGCGACGGACAGGCCGATGAACAGCCCCACGAGCAGCCACACCCAGCCCGGGAGGCCCCGCTTGGGCGCCGGCCGTCGTCGTCGGCCCGCATTCTTGTAGTCGCGTGCCATGGGTTACATCGTCTCGGGCGCGGAGACGCCCAGTAGTTTGAGCCCGTTGCGCAGCACCTGGCGCGTGGCCAGGATGAGATTCAGGCGCGCATCGCGCAGTGCTGCGTCGTCCACCAGGAAGGTGTGGGCGTTGTAGTAGGTGTGGAAGTCGTTCGCCAGCTCGCGCAGGTAATGGACGATCTGGTGCGGCTCGTGGCTGAGCGCCGCGGCCTCCACCACCTCGGGATAGCGCGACAGCGACACCATCAGCGCCTGTTCGTGCGCCTCGGTGAGCCGGTGCAGGTTGGCGCGGCCGCGGGCCTCGTCGCGCTCCAGGCCCTTTTCCGCGAGCTGGCGCATGACGCTGCACACCCGGGCATGGGCGTACTGGAGGTAGTACACCGGGTTGTCGGTCGACTGGGATTTCGCCAGGTCCAGGTCGAAGTCCAGGTGCTGCTCGCATTTGCGCATCACGTAGAAGAAGCGCGCCGCGTCGTTGCCCACCTCCTCGCGCAGCTCGCGCAGGGTCACGAATTCGCCGCTGCGGGTGGACATCTGCACCTTCTCGCCGCCGCGGTAGAGGATGGCGAACTGCACCAGCAGCACGTCGAGCTTGGACGGGTCGTTGCCCATGGCGGCGAGCGCCGCCTTCACCCGCGGCACGTAGCCGTGGTGGTCGGCGCCCCACACGTCGATCACGCGGGTAAAGCCGCGCTCCAGTTTGTCCATGTGGTAGGCGATGTCGGAGGCGAAGTAGGTCTTCTGGCCGTTGTCGCGCACCACCACGCGGTCCTTCTCGTCGCCGTAGTCGGTGGAGCGGAACCAGAGCGCGCCTTCCTTCTCGTAGACGTGGCCGCTGGCCTTGAGCTTCTCGATGGCGCGGTCCACCGCGCCGCTCTCGGTGAGCGAGCGCTCCGAGAACCATTGATCGTAAACCACCCCGAATTCCTCCAGATCCCGGCGGATGTCGTCCAGGATGGCGTTGAGGCCGAGGTCGAACACGCGGCGGTAGGCGTCCGGTCCCAGCAGTTCCTTGGCGCGCGCGATCAGGGCATCGATGTGCTCCTCCTTGTCGCCGTCGGGGGCGTCCGGCGGGATATCGCGGAATACTTCCGCGGCGGGCTTGCGGTAGGCGTCCTGCTCCTCGCGGTGTAGAGTCGCCGCGATGTCGTAGACGTAATCGCCCTTGTAACCGTTGCTGGGGAAGGGGAACTCCTCGCCGCACAGTTCGAGATAACGCAGCCACACGCTGGTGCCGAGGATGTCCATCTGGCGGCCGGCGTCGTTGACGTAGTACTCCCGGTGTACCTTGAAGCCCACCGCCTCCAGCAGGTCCGCCACCGCGGCGCCGTAGGCCGCGCCGCGGCCGTGGCCCACGTGCAGCGGTCCCGTGGGGTTGGCGGAGACGAACTCCACCTGCACCGGCTGGCCCTGACCCAGGTCGCTGCGGCCGTAGCGCTCGCCCGCGGCCAGGATCTCGGTGATCACGCCCTGGAACGCCACGGGGCTCATGTGGAAGTTAATGAAGCCAGGCCCGGCGATCTCCACCTTGGCAACCTGGTCCGAGGCGGGCAGCGCGCCCACGATCTGCTGCGCCAGTTCGCGCGGGTTGCGGCGGGCGGGCTTGGCCAGGCTCAGGGCGATGTTGGTGGCGAAGTCGCCGTGGCGCTTGTCGCGGGTGCGCTCGACGGCGATGTCGTAGTGGAGGTCGTCGGGCAGCGCCCCGCCGGTCTGCAGGCCGAGGAGAGCGCTCTTGAGCAGTTGTTCGAGGTGACGTTTCATTTATTCAGTAACAAGTGGCAAGTTGCAAGTGGGCAAGGTCGTGGCTGACCAGTCGCGAGACCTTGGGAGGCTGGAGAGCCAAAGCGACATATTATCCCTCGTAACTCGCCGCTTGTAACTCGCCACTTCCAACTTCGATCAAAACATCTCCATCGGGTCCACGTCCACGGACCAGCGCACTTTGCGCGCGGTTTTGAGCGCCTCCAGGCGCGGTATCCAGGCGTTCAGCAGCCGATGCAGTTCGCCCCGCTGCGGGGCCTGGATCAACAGATGGTAGCGATAGCGGCCGGCTCGCCGCTCCATGGGGGCGGGCACCGGGCCGAGCAGCTCGATCCCGTTCACCTGCAGTTCGTCGGCGGCGGCGCGCGCCTCTTCGAGAAAGCTCCGGGGCGGTTGGGGCGAGGCCGCCTCGGCGCGTACCAGGGCCAGGTTGCTGTACGGCGGCAGTGCGCTTGCTTGGCGCTCCAGCAGCACCGATTCCGCGAATACATGGTAGCCCTGGTGCAGCAGCGTCTGCAGCAGCGGGTGGTCGGGGTGGTAGGTCTGGATCAGTACCTGTCCCGGCCGGTCGGCGCGCCCCGCCCGCCCGGCCACCTGGACGATGAGCTGCGCCATGCGCTCGCTAGCGCGAAAATCGGTGCCGAACAGGCCTTGGTCCACATCCAGGATGCCTACCAGGGTGACGTTGGGGAAATGGTGGCCCTTGGCCAGCATCTGAGTGCCGATCAGGAGGCGGTGCTCGCCGGAGCGCGCCCCGTCCAGCAGGGCCTGCATGGCGCCCTTGCGCCGCGTGGTGTCGCGGTCGATGCGGGCGATGCCCGCCTCCGGAAAGCGCTCCTGCAGGGCCTGTTCCACCCGTTCGGTGCCCTGGCCGAGGGGGCGCAGGTCGAGGCCGCCGCATTGGGGGCAGCGCTTGTCCGAAGGGCGCTGGGAGTCGCAGTGGTGGCAGCGCAGGACGCCCTGGCGCTGGTGCAGCACCATGCGGGCGTCGCAGCGGCGGCACTCGGCCACCCAGCCGCAATCGTGGCAGATCAGGGTGGGGGCATAGCCGCGCCGGTTCAGGAACAGCAGGACCTGCCCCCCTTCGGCCAGTTGGCGTTCCACGGCCTTGAGCAGGGGCTCGGACAGATTGTGCAGGGTGGGCTGGCGGCGCATGTCCACCAGCCGGATCGTGGGGTGGCTGGCGGCGCCGGCCCGCTCGGGCAGCACCAGGTGCCGGTAGCGGCCCTGGCGGACGTTGTAGAGGCTCTCCAGGGATGGCGTGGCGGAGCCCAGCACCACCGGGATGCCGGCGCGGTGCGCGCGCACGATCGCCACGTCGCGCCCGGAATAGCGAAAGCCCTCCTGCTGCTTGAGCGACAGGTCGTGTTCCTCGTCCACCACGATCACGCCCAGGGCGGGGAGCGGGGTGAACACCGCGGAGCGGGTGCCGATCACGATGGGAACGCGGCCGTCCCGCGCCATGAGCCAGGCGCAGAGCCGTTCCCGGTCCGACAGGCCCGAGTGCAGCACCGCCACGGGGACCTGGAAACGGCGCTGGAACCGGGCCACGAGCTGGGGGGTGAGGCCGATCTCCGGCACCATGATCAGGGCCTGCCGGCCGCCGGCCACCACCCGTTCCACGATGCGCAGATAGACTTCGGTCTTGCCGCTGCCCGTCACCCCGTCCAGGAGAAAGGCCTGAAAGCGATCCAGCGTCTTGCACACCGTTTCCACGGCGGCGTCCTGGGCCGGATTGAGCGCCGGGAGAGCGCCGGGATCGTCCAGCAGCGGGGTTCTCAGGCATGGACTGTCCACCGCCTCCACCCAGCCCTTTTCCGCAAGAGCCCGCATGGAGTTGCGCCAGTTTTCCTCCCGGGCGGACAGCGTCTCCGGGGCCGCGCCCTGGGGTTCGTCGCGCAGCAGGCGCAGCAGCGCCGCCTGGCGCGGCGCGCGGACGAGAGTGGCGGGGTCGATGCGCCGGCCTTCCTCCGTCAGGCGCCAGCGCTGCAGTCCGCTGATCCGGGCGGGCTGGCCTTCGCGCAACGGCGGCGGCAGGAGGCCGGCGAGGACTTCGCCGACCGGATGGTGGTAGTAGCCGCTGGCCCACAGGGCGAGGTCGAGGATGTCGCGCGGCACGACCGGCTGCCTGTCGAGAATTTCCAGCGCGCGCTTGAGCTGCCGGGCGGTGACCGAAGTCTGTCCCGTCACCTCCAGCAGGATGCCGATGGCCTGGGTGCGGCCGAACGGGACGCGCACACGCACGCCGGGTTGCAGCGTTTTCGGATCGTGGTCCGGCGGCGGCAGGTAATCAAAGCTCCGGTAAAGGGGAGAAGGGACGGCGATACGAAGAAAGGCACAGGCGGGCGGCATGGGGCTAATTTAGCATGTTGCGAGTGGGGACTCAGCTTCCCGTCATCCTGGCCAAGCGAGCGTGGCGCTATCGGGTTTACGGCATCGGGTTTGATCGGCCCGCCGGCGCTGCCGCGGGATTGTCCCCAGATTCTGTGGATAACTCTGTGGGACACTTGGGGCAAATCCGCTGCAGCCCGCATGGCGCCTGAGGGCGGCGCGGACTGTCGAAATTTTCGACAATGATTGAAAATATGATTTACAACAATGTCTTATGATAATTTGTGACAAACTTGAATGACATGAATGGTCTTGTTGTAAAAAACTCTTTCCATGCCTGCGGGGATCGTTCTATCCCCAAAACCTGTGGATAACATTGTGGAATCCCTGGGCCAATCCCCTCCGGGCTGCGTCGCTGCTGCATCTTCCGGGGATTGGCGAAAAACTGTTCGGCGGCATGTCGGTGGTTAAACGCAAAGACGCAAAGGACGCCAAGAACGCAAAGGAGGAAAGGGCTTGTTCTGTGCCATGTCCGGGGTTCGCGCCTTGGACGGTGGGCGTACTGGGGCGCACCACCACAGATAATTTCTTTGTGCCCTTTGCACCCTTCGCGTCGTTGCGTTGCAGTTTTTCAGCCCGTAAGGGCTCAATCCTCCCCGTCCAGGGGCGGGGCCGGCAGGCCGTCGATGCTGACGGCGTTCTTGCGCCGCCGGTACTCCGCAAGCCCCGCCTCGCCCTTGCGCTCGGCCCACTCGGCCAGCGCCGTCCGCTGGCCCGCATACTCCATGAGCGGCACGCCGAAGCCGCAGGAGGTCTGCACCCGCGTCACCTGGATCCGCATGATCTGACGCACCGCGGGCAGGTTCTGCGGGAAGAGGTCGCGCAGGCACCGCCAGTCGCCATGCTGGGGGGTGATCACCTCGCCCTTGCCAAACAGCCGCAGGATCTTGGACTGGCCCTGGAAGGCGCAGAACATGATGGTGATGCGCCCGTTCTCCCGCACGTGGGCTGCACTCTCGTTGCCGCTGCCGGTGAGGTCCAGATAGGCCACTTCCAGCGGGCCGAGGATGCGGAAGGTGTCCAGTCCCCGGGGTGACAGGTTGATGTGGCCAGCGGGGCTCAAGGGGGCCGTCGCCACGAAGAACAGCGGCTGAGCGGCGATCCATTCGGCGAGTTCAGGGCTGATGCTCTCGTGCACACCCATGGCGGCTTCCTCCGGTTGCCGGGCCGTATAAACGACAGCGGCACACCCGGAAGACCGGGCGTGCCGCCGCGTATTATTTCACTCCGTCGGAATCGAGGCTAGGACAAGTCCTTGATGCCCTGGATGAGCTGGGTGGCCACGGCTTGGGCATCGCCGTAGACCATGCGGGTGTTGTCGAGGTAGAAGAGGCCGTTCTCGATGCCCGCGAAGCCCTTGCCCGCCCCGCGCTTGATGACGAGCACGTTGCGCGCCTGATCGACGTTGAGGATGGGCATGCCGTAGATGGGGCTGGACGGGTCGGTGCGTGCCACCGGGTTGACCACGTCGTTGGCCCCGATCACCAGCGCCACGTCGGCGGTGGCGAACTCGGCGTTGATCTCCTCCATGTCGAAGATCTTGTCGTACGGCACGCCCGCCTCGGCCAGCAGCACGTTCATGTGCCCGGGCATGCGTCCGGCGACCGGGTGGATGGCAAACTTCACGGTCACGCCCCGCTCTTCGAGCAGCTTGCACATCTCCCAGACCTTGTGCTGGGCCTGGGCCACGGCCATGCCATAGCCGGGCACCACGATGACTTTGTTGGCGTACGCCAGGGTGATGGCCGCATCGGTCGGATCGATCGGCTTGAGGCTGCCGGTGACCGCTTCGGTGCCCGCCGCCGCGCTCTCGCCGAAGCGGCGAAACAGCACCGCGCCGAGCGGGCGGTTCATGGCGCGGGCCATGAGCTGCGTGAGCAGCGTGCCGGCCGCTCCCACCACGGTGCCGGCGATGATCATGGCGGCGTTGCCGAGCACGAAGCCCTCAAAGCCCACGGCAAGGCCGGTGAGGGCGTTGTAGAGCGAGATCACCACCGGCATGTCGGCCCCGCCGATCGGCAGCGTCATGAGCACCCCGAAGGCGAGCGCGAGCAGGAAGAACAGGACGATGAGCGGGGAGACCTGCCACGTGAAGACCAACAGCCCGAGGAGTACCGCCGCGGCGAGCGCGGCGAGGTTGATGAGCTGCTGCTGCGGGAAGAACACCGGCCGCGGCATCCAGCCCTGGAGCTTGGCGAAGGCGATGAGGCTGCCGCTGAACGCCACCGAACCGATCAGGGCGCCGAGCAGGGCCAGGGCCAGGACGGTCAGCTCATGTTCCCCGCCGCCGAACAGTTCCACCGCGGCAATCGCCGCCGCCGCGCCGCCGCCCATGCCGTTGTAGAGCGCGATCATCTGCGGCATGTCGGTCATGGCCACGCGCTGGCCCGTGTACCAGGCCAGCCCGCCGCCGATCAGGATCGCCAGGAGCATCAGCCCGTAGTTGCCCATGCCCGGCCAGAGGAAGGTGACGAGCGTGGCGACCACCATGCCGCCGCCTGCCCACAGGATGCCGCCGCGGGCGGTGACCGGCGAGCTCATGCGCTTCAGACCGAGGATGAACAGTACCGCTGCGACGAAGTAGCTGAACTGAATGAGCGTGTTCACGCCTTACCCCCCTTGCTGGGCTTGAACATCTCGAGCATGCGCGCGGTGACCACATAGCCGCCGACCGCGTTGCCTGCGCCGAGCAGTACGCCAAAAAAGCCGATGACCTGTTCCAATGCGGTGTCGGCGCGGCCGAGCGCCACCATCGCGCCCACCAGCACGATGCCGTGCACGAAGTTCGAGCCGGACATGAGCGGGGTGTGCAGGATCACCGGCACGCGGCTGATCACCTCGTAGCCGGTGAAGGCGGCGAGCATGAAGATGTAGAGCGCGACAAAGCCTTCAATCGTCATTGTGCTTATCTCCTCCTTCGACGAGTTGGCGGGTGGGGGCGTGGAGGATCTGTCCGGCGTGGGTGAGTGCGGCACCGGCGATCACCTCGTCGTTCCAATCCAGTTCCAGCCGTCCGTCGTGAATCTGCGGGGTGAGGAAGGCGAGGAGGTTGCGCGCGTACATCTCGCTCGCATGCTCCGCCATCATGCTGGGGACATTGAGCGGTCCGGCGATGGTCACCCCATGTGCCGTGATCTCCTCACCGGGACGCGTGAGTTCACAGTTGCCGCCTGTCTCGGCGGCCAGATCAACGATCACCGCCCCGGGCTTCATGGCCGCCACCATCTCGGCGCTGATCAGACGCGGGGCCGGGCGGCCGGGCACGGCGGCGGTGGTGATCACCGCATCGGCCTCGGCCACGGCGCGGGCCACCATCGCCTGCTCCTGCTGCTTCTCCTCGGCGGTGAGCTCGCGGGCATAGCCGCCGGCGGCCTCGGCGTCCACGGGGATTTCGAGAAATTTCGCTCCGAGCGACTGGACCTGTTCCTTGGTGGCCCTGCGCACGTCATACGCCTCGACGATCGCGCCGAGGCGGCGTGCGGTGGCGATGGCCTGCAGGCCCGCAACGCCCGCGCCGAGCACCAGCACCCGGGCCGGACGGATGGTGCCGGCGGCGGTGGTGAGCATGGGGAAAAAGCGTCCGGAGAGGTTGGCGGCGAGCAGCGCCGCCTTGTAGCCGGCCACAGCGGCTTGGGAGGAGAGCGCATCCATTGACTGAGCGCGGGAGATGCGCGGGATGAGCTCCACGGCAAAGCTCGTGATGCGCCGGTCGCGCAGCAGGGCGACCCGCTCGGGGTCGCGGTGCGGCTGCAAAAAGCCCACCAGCACCACCCCTTCCGACATGAGTGCTATCTCCTCGACGGTGGGTGGCTGCACCTTGAGCACCACGTCGGCGGCGGCGTAGAGCGCGGCCGGGTCTGTCACCACTTCGGCGCCGGCATACGCCGTATCGGGATAGTGCACGCCGGCCGCCGCGCCGGCTTCGATCACCACCTTCGCGCCGAGCCGGGCGAAGCGCTCGGCCACCGTCGGCACCAGCGCCACGCGCCGCTCGCCCGGGGTGATTTCCTTCGGTATCGCCACTCGTAGGGGCATGGTCTCCTCTCCAGGTTCTTGTCATCCGCTTTGGAGACAAAAAATAGAATAGCTCCTGTTGCTTGCACGCATTTGGGGTTTGCAGTGCGCTATCAGGATTGCCCGTCCATAATAATGATTTATACAAGGGCAAAAAAGATTTTTATTCTTCATGGCTGCACATGCCGTTTTCCGGTCCCTCGAAAACCCGGCAGTGCCGCGCAACGGCGATCGCGCATGCACACCGAGATTGGGCTTGCTGTCAGCGGGCGCAATAAAACTGATTAAATTAATAATATATGGTGTGGTTCAAAAGAACCTGAACACAATTGTGGGAAATTTGAATGGGGGAAGTTTGGGGGGTGAAAACAGCAACGCCTGTCGCGGGCAGGGGCTACCCGCGACAGGCGTATCGTGTGGAGGGCGCGCGGACTCCGCGCGCCGGTCTGGGGATTATTCTCCCAACCCCATGCTGATGTAGCCCGTGGGGCACACATCGGCGCAGATGTGACAGCCGATACAGCGCGTGTAATCGGTATACACATACCGTCCCGTCGTCGCCTCCTTGCGCGGCGTCTTCTTGACCGCCTGCTGCGGGCAATAGATGACGCAATTGTCGCACTCGAAGCACAGCCCGCAGCTCATGCAGCGGCCCGCTTCGGCCCGAACCTCTTCCTGGGAGAGCGCCAGCAGGCGTTCCTGGAAGTGGTCGAGCACCTCTTCGGCGCTGACTTCGATCTCCCGGCGCTTGTTGCGCGGGGTATACGTGAAGTGGCCGAGGAAGAGCTGGTCCGCGGGGATGATCTCATTCGCTGACCGATCCTCGTAATTGTGGACCGCAAACTTCGCCTCGGAAGTGCCCCAGATATTGCCGTGGGGGACTTCTTCGGGTTCCAGGTTCGCCTCGCGCAGCTTGTTGAGCAGGTTGAAGTGGTGTACGTCCACCTTGGGACGCTTGCCGTGCTCCTGGCCACGCAGATAGGCATCGATGCTGTCGGCGGCGACCCAGGCCTGGCCGATGGCGGTGGTGAGCAGGTGTGGCCGCACGATGTCGCCGGCCACGAAGTAGCCGGGCTTGCCGGCCACCTGGTAGAACTTGTCGGCGTTGATCAGGCCCTTGCCGTTGTCGAGATGCTCCAGACCCGTGAGATCGCCGGTCTGGCCGATGGCGGCCACGATCAGGTCGCACTCGATGTCGAACTCGGAGCCTTCCTTGAGGGTGGCCTTGTTGCCCTGCCACTCCACCTCGGCCACGCGCAGCGCCTTGGCGCGCCCGTCCTCGCCCTTGATGACGGCCACTGGCGCAAGGCTGCCGCGCAGCTCCACGCCCTCTTTCCGAGCGGCTTCCACTTCGTGCTTGGCGGCGGGCATCTTCTCGATGGGGCGGCGGTAGACCAGCATGACTTCGGCGCCCTCCTTCTTGGCGGCCGACGCCACGTCCTGGGCCGCCTGATTGAGGATCACGTACTCGGGTCGGTCCTTCTCATGGGTGGCCTTGATGTGACCCAGCCGCCGGGCCACGGAGACGACGTCCATCGCGGTATCGCCGCCGCCGATGACCACCACGCGCTTCTCGACGAATTTCAGGCGGCCGTCGTTGAACGCCTCCAGAAATGCCACGCCGGTGATGCAGTTGGGTGCGTCGGACCCCGGAATGCCGAGCCGGTTGCCGGCCTGGGCGCCGATGGCGATGAAGATCGCATCGAACTGCTTTTCCAGCTCTTCCAGGCTGATGTCCTTGCCGATGCGGGTCTTGGTACGGACTTCCACGCCCATGTCGAGGATGCGCTGGATTTCCGCATCCAGCACGTCGCGCGGCGTGCGGTAACCGGGGATGCCGTAACGCATCATGCCGCCGAGGTGCTCGTGGGCCTCGAAGATGGTGCAGGCATGGCCCTTGCGCCGTAGCTGATAGGCGCAGGCGAGGCCCGCAGGGCCGCCGCCGATGATTGCCACGCGCTTGCCGGTCTCCTGCTCGGGCTTGGCGAAGGTGAAGCCGTGCTCCCGGGCATAATCGCCGATGAACTGCTCGACGGAATTGATGCCGACCCGGTCGTCCACCTCGTTGCGGTTGCAACCGGACTCGCAGGGCGCCGGACACACGCGGCCCATGATGGAGGGGAACGGGTTGGCGTCGGTGGCGCGGCGGAACGCGTATTCCTGCCAGCTCATGTCCGCCGGCGGTTTTTCCATGCCGCGGACGATGCCAAGCCAACCGCGCACGTCATGCCCCGAGGGGCAACTCCCCTGGCAGGGCGGCGTGCGGTGAATGTACGTGGGACACTTGTGTGACCAGCCGGCGTTGAAAATCTCTTCTTGCCATTGACGGTACTGGTGATCACCGTCTTGGAACCGGCGGAACGTTAAATTCTTATCCTTCATTGCCTTCGCTCGGAAATGCGGGTTCGGATTCTTATAAGAGGGGCGTACTGTAGCAGAAGGCCCGTACTGTAGCCAGATTTCGGCGTACGAGTAAAGTACCTTTCGCAATTTTTCCGCCGCGGGCGGACCAGGAGGGCGTATCATATGTTATGAATTGGGCAAAATGACACCGTCAGCGTGTTTTGATGCCTTTTTCGCAACAGATTGCTAAGTCTTGTCAGTTCGGGGAGGACTCGTGTACGACCTGAGCCAGCAAGTTTTACGAACCGACGCGGCGGGGATGCCGCTGGAATGGATCGACTACCAGGACGCGGTCCGGCTTTATCATCTGGAGCAGGTGGCCTATAGCTGCGGCACTCTGCTGTACCGCGTCCGCGGCGGTCGAAATGCCGTCACCGGGCGCCGCAGCGTCATCGAGGTCAACTCCATCATCGCCACCTACGGCCACAATCACGCCTTGGCCCTGGCGCGCGAGAATTATGTTCCTCCGCTGAACAATCCCGCGTTGTTCAAGCGCGATGCCCACCTGTGCCTCTACTGCGGCGAGCGTTTCTCCTCGGCCGACCTCTCCCGTGAGCATGTCAGGCCCATCAGCCGCGGCGGCACCGATACCTGGAACAATGTGGTGGCCGCGTGTCGGCGCTGCAATAACCACAAGGCCGGCCGCACGCCCGAAGAGGCGGGCATGGAGCTGTTGGCCGTGCCATTCATTCCGACGCATGCCGAATATATTTATTTGCAGGGACGGCGCGTGCTGACGGACCAGATGGAGTTTCTGCTCGCCCACTTCCCGCGCACCAGTCCCTTGCACCAGCGGCTGGCGTACCTCGTATAGCCGCTGCGGCGGCGGAAACGGCGGTCGCCGCAGCGCCATTCGAAGCGCGTGGCCCGGCGGAGGTCAAGGAGTGCCATGTCCTTGCTAAGGAATGCGGTCGTCCGGTTTTTCGTCCTGTCGCTGTTGTTGGTAGGCCTGCCGTTGCTTGGCGTGTGGCTGGCCGGCCGGCCCCTCGCCCCTTATCTGCAATTTCCCCCTGTCCCCACCGTCCGGGAGCAGGCGCCGTTTTCCTGGACGGCGTTCGCGCTGTTGGCGCTCCTTCCGCTGCTTTTCGTCGGCCTGCTGGTGGCGTGGCTGCAGCGCCCCGTGCACGCCGCGCCGCTCGCTACAGCAACGCGGGCACGTTCGTTTCCGGTTTGGGGGTGGTTCGGCGTTCTGCTGCTGGCGGCCTCCTGGGGCTTGGCGTGGAGTCCTCAGGGGGACACCGCGGCGCTGCGTCCCTACACCTTCACGCCCCTCTGGATCGGCTATATCCTCGTGGTCAACGCCCTCGCCTGCAGACAGACCGGTCGCTCCCTGCTGACGGACCGGCCCGGCTGTTTCCTGGCGCTCTTTCCATTGAGCACGCTGTTCTGGTGGTATTTCGAATACCTCAATCGCTTCGTGCAGAACTGGTATTACGATGGGGTCGGCTCGTTCGGGGCTTGGGCCTATGTCGCGGCCGCCAGCGTCGCCTTCAGCACCGTTCTGCCCGCCGTCTTGAGCACTTGGCATTGGCTGGCCGCGCTGCCCTCCTTGGGCGCGAATCGCGGCGAGTTCCTGCCGGTGCGCGTGCGGCGCAGGAAGATGCTCGCGTGGCTCATGCTGCTGGTTGCCGGCGGCGGATTGGCGGGTATCGGTGTCTGGCCCCAGTACCTGTTTCCGCTGCTTTGGCTGTCGCCCTTGCTGATCCTCGTCCCGCTGCAGATGCTCGCGGGCGAGCGCACGGTCTTGTCGAATGTCCGGCGCGGGGATTGGCGGCCGGTCTTCGTATCCGGGATTGCCGCCCTGATATGCGGCTTCTTTTGGGAGATGTGGAACTACCACAGTCTCGCGCGCTGGGAATACAGCATTCCCTTCGTGCACCGCTTCGAAGTCTTCGAGATGCCGCTGCTGGGCTATGCGGGCTATCTGCCGTTCGGTCTGGAATGCGTGGTGGCGGTGGATCAGATTGCCCGTTTTCGCGCGGCGGGACTGACTACGCTTGTGCTCCCGCAGTTACGTCCGACCGAAAATTGACCAGCCGCATGCGCTCAGGAGGCGAGCTGCTCCACGGCGCGCATGTTGACGAACTTGAGTCGCCGATTGCGCACCGTGATGATTCCCTCCGAACGCAGCCGCGTGAACACCCGGCTCACCGTCTCCGGCGTCAGCCCGAGATAGTTCGCGATGTCCTCGCGCGTCATGGGCAGGTGAATCTCGTCGATGTTCCCCAGCCGCTTGCGCATGCGCTGGTGCAGGTTGCGCAGGAAGCGTACCAGTCGCACTTCCGCGCTGACCTTGCCCATCATCAGCAGCATGTTGCTTTCGTCGCGGATCTGGCGGCTCATCAGCCGCATGATCTCATGCTGCAGGCCCGGCACCTGGAGCGCCAGCGTCTCGAGTTGGTTGAACGGCAGTTCGCACACCCAGGTGTTTTCGAGCGCCACCGCGCTGCATGGGTGCACGAGGTTGTCGATGGCGTCCATGCCCACCAGTTCGCCCGAAAGGTGAAAACCCGTCACCTGCGTCGCGCCTTCCAGGGTGATGCCGTAGGTTTTGAGTGCGCCCACCTGTATGGCGTACAGCGACGTGAACCGATCGCCCAAGTGGTACAGATGTTCGCCCCGCTTGAGAGGGGCGCGCCGTTTCACCAGTTGGGCCAGAGTCTGCACCGCCGTGCTGTCCAGCGACACCGGCAGGCACAGTTTGCGCACGCGACAATTTGTGCAGGCTTGCTTTACGTGCAGGGTGTGGATGTTCTGCAATGATTCTTCCATGTCAGATCCCGCGGCTACGCAAGAGAAACCATGCTTCGAGTGACTTTAACGTTGTTGCCGCCGCAGCGTGGTCCGATACAGCCAAAATGAAAATACGCGTTACGGCATTGGGCGGCCCGGCGGTTGAGACAAATGGGCGTCACTACGGACATCGGGTTTCGCGGCCACGCTTCCAGGATAGTTAGGATGCGGGTGCTGGTCAGGTTCGTGCAGA
>JBAYZB010000043.1:0-19915 GCA_041672765.1 Gammaproteobacteria bacterium
TTACGCCGAAGCTCCCGCGAGCGCAATGGTGCCGCGCGTCCCGATCTTGGCATGTCCCTGCGCCATTTCGCAAGGCTCGTGAAATGGCAGCGGCAGCCATGCCAGGCCGGGATAGCCACCCCGAGAGACCTGCCGAAATCCAAGAAGGCGCCAGGACGCATCGTGCCGCCAAGTGTAATGAGGACGCGACATCCCGCCCGCATCTGTTCGCCCGACCGGCGGAAGTCCACCCTGTCAAAGCGCGCAGAACGGGAAAATTTATACTATAAAACCATTCTGGAACTGGAGCGCATCATCCGCAGGGCCGCAACCGGGCTCCCGCGCGGTCGCAAATACGCGTTTCAGGAACGCGAACTCGTATCGAAGGGAGGCACAATGGCATCAGGGACAAGGGTCCTCGCGCCCACGGAGACCCAACTGAAGTATGTAAAACTGAACGGCGACAAACTCGATTTGCGGTACTTTCCGCACTTCTTTATTGCAGGACCGCAGCGCACGGGCACCACCTGGCTATGGCGGAATCTTGGCTATCATCCCCAAATCTTTGTCGCCGACCCGCGGGCGATCTGTTATTTCAACTGTCTCAAGAATCCTGCACACATCAAATACCGATCGAGCAATCTCGGGTGGTATCAGAAACATTTTCAGGATACCCCGCTCAGTTACTCGTACAAGATGCTCTCGTGCCTGTCCCGTTACCGCGAACCCTATCGCCCGAAAATGCGCGGGGAGGCGACGGCGAGCTATGCCGCCTTGGAGAAGGACGTCATTTCAGACATCGTCCTGCTGCGGCCAGAAATCAAGGTCATCCTGATGATCCGAAACCCGCTGGAGCGGGCCTGGTCCCACGCGAAGAAGGATCTGGCCGTGAGAAAACACCGGCCCGTATCTGCAGTGCCCTCACAGGAGTTCGAACGCTTTTTTGCCGACCCGTACCAACGGGCGTGCGCCGACTATGAGCGGATGATTCAGAACTGGACCGACATGCTGCTCGACGGCAACCTGTTCATAGGCCGTTTCGACGAGATCCGCACCGATCCCGCAGGTCTGTTGCGCCGGGTCTATACGTTCCTCGGCGTCGATGCCAGCCCCCGATACATCACACAGCATGCGCATGAAAAGGTAAACGCGACCATGTCCGACAAACTGCCGGAGCGCTACCGGTCCCTCCTGGAGGAGATGTTTGCCAAGGAACTGGATTTCCTGCGCAAGAATTTCAACCTGTAATGGGATTAGGAGTCGTTTCCGCGCCCGGCGCGGCTTCCGCCGCTGCGGGGCGGCCCTCTGCCTGTGTCATACCGTGCCGTGATGCGGAAATGTCACTGTCACCACCGTGCCGCATCCAGCCGCACCCTCGGATATTCCAACTTCCGCGCCATGCAGCCTCACCACCTCGCGCACGATGGCCAGGCCCAGCCCGCTCCCCTTCTCGCCGCTGCCCAGTATGCGATAGAACCGCTCGAATACCCGGTCGCGATCCTCCGGCGGGATACCCGGCCCGTTGTCCTCGATGCGCAGCACTGCATGGCCTGATTCATAGCTGACGCGCACCGTCACGGTACCACCCTCCTGCGTATAGCGGATGGCGTTGTCCAGCAGATTGTTGAACATCTCCTGCAGCGCGATGGCGTCCCCCTTCACCGGGGCCACCTGTTGCAACCCCTCGAATCCGAGATCGACGTTCTTTTTGAGGGCCTCCGGCACCCACAACATGGCGCTCTCCTGCGCCAACTGGTTCAGGTCGAGCACCGCGAAGGACGAGTAGGAATGCGCGCCCGGTTCGTTGCGCGCCAGGGAGAGCAGTTGGTTCACCAAGTGGTTGCAGCGCTCCGCCGAAGCGAGGATCTGCTGCAGGGCGTGGTGAACGCGCTCCGGTTCGGTCTCGCGCAACGCCAGTTCCGCCTGAGTCTTCAGACCGGCGAAGGGAGTGCGCAACTGATGCGCGGCGTCCGTGATGAATTGCCGCTGGGAATCCATCGCCCCCTTCAACCGCCCGAGCAGGTTGTTGACGGCGTGGATCAAGGGATGGACTTCCAGCGGCGCCTTGCGTGCATCCAACTGCCTCAGATCGTCGCGCGCCCGCTGCGCCACCTCCTCGCGCAAATGCTCCAGCGGAGCCAGACCGCGCCGCAGGGCATACCAGACCGCCGCCACCGCCATGATGATAAGCAGCAATTGGGGCAGCACGATGTTGCCCAGGATGCCGCGCGCCAGGGCTTGGCGCCGCCCGGTGGTTTCCGCCAGCTCCAGGCGGATTTCGCGCTCGCCGTGCGCGGATGCCACCGGATAACGCAGGCTCACGATGCGGATCTTTTCGCCGCGCCACTCGTTGTCGCTGAACACCGGCTCGCGCTTCTTGGCTAAAAACGCGGGCGGGCGCGGCAAACTGGCGTTGCCGGCGAGCAGTTTGCCGTCCGCGTCGAATACCGAATAAAAGATCTTGTCGCCGCCTCCCGGCAGGAACAGTTCCGGAATGTCCGCATCCGGCACAATCCACCCATGCCCGTCGTCCAGTTGCAGTTGCGCCGCCAGCATCTGCGCACGGTCGAGCAGCGCGAGATCGTAGGGTTCGTTGGCGTAGTTCACCGTGGCCATGTAGCCTGCGGCGGTGCTGAAGATCCACAGCACGAACAGCGGCGTGAACAGCCAGTTCATGAGGTGGGTGCGGAGGGAGAGGATGTCGTGCATATGAGCGAAACCGCGAAAATCGTCCGATGCGCCGCGCGCACCATTTCCAACCATGCAACGCAAAGACGCCAAGGCGCAAAGGCTTTGATGCGGTTCAGCGCACGGCAGGAACCCACAGGTCATATTGCGCCGTAACGTAACATCGCATCACATCGAGTGATGCCGGCGTGCCAGGCACCCGCCGCGGCGCGGACCATCATTGCATTGACGGACTTTTCGCCTTGGCGCCTTTGCGTTTATTTGCCATTGATGCACCAGGGCCAGCGCCCATCCTACACATTGTCCATCAGATAACCCAAGCCACGGATGGTGCGGATGGTCACGCCCGCCGATTCGATCTTCTTGCGCAAGCGGTGCACGTAGACCTCGATGGCGTTGCCGCTTACTTCCTCGTCGTGATTGTAGAGGTGGTCCAGCAATTGCTCTTTGCTCACCACCTTGCCGACGCGGGTCAGCAGGACTTCCAGCACGCCCATTTCGCGTTGGGACAGTTCGACATACTCTCCATCGATGGTGACACGTCGACCGACGCTGTCGAATGCCAAGGCACCGCAACTGATGACCGGATTCCTGCCGCCCTGCCCTCGCCGCAGCAGCGCCCGCACGCGCGCTTCCAGTTCCGGCAGGCTGAACGGCTTGACGAGATAATCGTCCGCGCCGAGATCGAGACCTTTTACGCGGTCTTCCACGCCGTCGCGGGCTGTCAGGATGATGACCGGCATGTTGAGATTGCGACTGCGCAGTTGTTTGAGCACGGCGAGCCCGTCCATCTGCGGCAGGCCCAGATCCAGGATCACCAGATCGTAGCAGCCGTCGCACGCCATCTGCACCGCTTCCTTGCCGTTGGTGGCGCAGTCCACCGCATAACTGGCTTTCATCGAGCGGGACAGCCCGTCCCGAAGCACTTCATCGTCTTCTACGATCAGGATGCGCATATGATGTAAGGTTGTTGTAAGGCAGCATCTCTAAATTATGCCGCCACCCGCTACAAAGACCGGTTTTGGGTTCGCAATTCTAATAGGAGCAGCCTCATGTCCAAAAGGAAAATAAACTGGAGCGCAATCGACGCCGATCCGCGATTCCAGGCGCTGCACCGGAAGAAAACGACATTCCTCTGGAGTTTGATGATCTTCTCGGTACTGTACTACTTCATGCTGCCCATCGGCGCAGCCTACTTCCCGGAACTGTTCCGGATCAAGGTCTGGGGTGTCCTGAACGTAGGTCTCCTGTTCGCCCTGTCCGAATTCGTGGTGGCCTGGACCGTCGCGGCAGTCTACGCCAAGCGCGCCAACCGGGAGTTCGACGCCATGGCGCAAGAGATCGTCAAGACCGCACACCAGCTCGTAGGACGCTAAAAGATGAAGAAATTGCTGAAATTTTCTGCCTGGACCGGCGCCCTGTCGCTGCTGTCTGCCTCCGCCTTGGCCGCGGATGAGGCTGCCGTGGCGGATGGATATAAGTGGCTGACTTTCATGGTGTTCGGCGGCATCATCGCCCTCACCATGTACATCACCTACCGGGCCGCGCGGCGCGTCACCTCCACCTCCGAGTTCTACGCCGCCGGCCGCTCCATCTCCGGCGTGCAGAACGGCTGGGCGATTGCGGGCGACTATCTCTCCGCCGCCTCCTTCCTGGGCATTGCGGGCCTGATCTCGCTCTATGGCTACGACGGCTTCATGTACTCCGTGGGCTGGCTGATGGCCTACATCACGGTGCTCCTGGTAATCGCCGAGCCCTGCCGCAACATCGGCAAGTACACCCTGGGCGACATCCTGGCGTTCCGCAACGATCCCAAGAAGTCCAAGACCATCGCGGCGATTTCCACCATCACCATCTCCACCTTCTACCTCACTGCGCAGATGGTGGGCGGCGGCGTGCTGATCAAGACCCTGATCGGCATCGAATACGAAGTGTCCGTGATCGGCGTGGGCATCCTGATGCTGGCCTACGTGGTGTTCGGCGGCATGGTCGCCACCACCTGGGTGCAGATCGTGAAGGCCGTATTGCTCGTGACCGCCTCCATCGTGCTGGTGATGTTCACCTGGGCTCCCTACGGCTTCAGCGTGCCCGGGTACTTCACGGCCGTGGTGAGCGACGCCAATGTCCAGGCGCAGGTGGCAAGGCTCCTCGGTGACGCGGCCAATAACATGACCCTGGAAGAGCTCGGCCAGCGCTTCCTGGAACCCGGCCTGTTCCTGAAAAACCCGATCGATCAGATCTCCTTGGGAATGGCGCTGGTGCTCGGCACCGCCGGGCTGCCGCACATCCTGATGCGTTTCTTCACCGTACCGACAGCGCAGGAAGCGCGTAAGTCCGTGATCTGGGCAATGGGCATCATCGGCGGCTTCTACCTGCTGACCCTGTTCCTGGGCACCGGCGCGGCGATGTTCGTGGGCGCGGAGCAGATCACCGCCATCGACAAGGGCGGCAACATGGCGGCTCCGCTGCTGGCGCAGTACCTGGGCGGCGGCGCCGACTCCCTGCTCGGCAATTTCTTCCTCGCCTTCGTGGCGGCGGTTGCCTTCGCCACCATCGTGGCGGTGGTGGCCGGCCTGGTGCTGGCTTCCGCCTCCGCCATGGCGCACGACATCTACGTCGGCGTCATCAAGGGCGACCGCGCCACTCCGCAGGAGCAGGTGCGCGCCGCGCGCATATCGTCGATCATCGTCGGCATCATGGCGATCGTCATCGGCATCCTGGCCAAAGGCCAGAACGTGGCCCACCTGGTAGCGCTGGCATTTGCCGTCGCCGCCTCCAGCAACCTGCCGGCGATCTTCCTGACGCTCTACTGGAAGCGCTGCAACACCCATGGCGTGGTGCTGGGCATGCTGGTGGGCGCCTTCAGCGCCATCGCGCTGGTAATGGTGTCGCCGAACATGACCTATCCGCTGGCGATCAAGGCCGCCGCGAACAAGGTGCTGCACGGCGACGCCGAAAACTCCGGCGCACTGGCCAAGGTCGAAGAGCTCAAGGCGAAGCTGCCGACCATCACCGACGCTGCGGAGCAGGCGCAGGTCTCCAGGAGCATCGCCAAGCTGGAGCGGGACATCGCCAAGGCACAAGGCGACCTGAAGCGCTACGAAAACGAGACCACCAGCCTGGTCGGTCTGGAAAAGCCGCTGATTACGCTGAAGAACCCCGGGCTGATCTCGATCCCGCTCGGCTTCCTGTGCGTGATCATCGGTTCGCTGTTGTTCCGCGACAAGCGCTCCGAGGAGATGTGGGACGAGTTGTACGTACGCCAGCACACCGGCATCCACGCCGAGGGAGCCCACGCACACTAGTCCTGTAACCGTGCACGTTGGACCAAGGAAGGTCCCCCCATCACCCCCGGCCAGTCACCGGGGGTTCTTTTTTGGCCTCTTGGGATTCCCGGGTCAGAATCGTACAATGCGCGCGACAGCAATAAACATAGGTTACGACACACATCCATGAGTTCTTCGACCCTGCCCCCGCGTTCCCTTCTCAACGCCACCATCGAGCACCTGCAACGCCACGCGCCGTTCGACCGGATGGAACGCACGCACCTTGAATTCCTGGTGGAGCGGCTGACCGTCAGCTATTACGGCAAGGGCGAGGTGATCCTTTCCCCGGAACACGGCGTTGCCGACAAGTTCCACATCATCAAGCAGGGCGTGGTGCAGGGCGAGCAGAACGTCACCCGCACCGCCGACGAGCGGACTTGGCTGGAACTGCACGAGGGTGAATGCTTTCCCTTGGGCGCCATCATATCCAAGCGGGCGGTGACCAGCATCTACCGTGCCGGCGAAGACACTTTCTGTTACGAGCTCGCAGCGGACGATTTCCTCGAACTCATGCGCATCAGCCCCGCGTTCCAGGATTTCTGCACCCGCCGCATCGCCAGCCTGCTGGAACAGTCCAAGCAAATCATCCAGGCTCAATACGCCCACTCATCCACCGAGCAGCAGTCGCTGAACAGCCCGCTGGAAACGGTAATCCGCCGCGAACCGATCACCTGCACGCCCGAAACGCCGATCGAACAGGTACTGGAGACGATGCACCGCCTGGGCATCGGTTCCATGGTAATCACCGATGGCGCCGCGCGGCCGCTGGGGATCTTCACCCTGCACGACGTATTGAGCCGTGTGGCGCTGCAGCGCCGCGACCTCGCCGAGCCTATCAGCAACGTCATGACGACCCGGCTTACCACCCTGCCGCCCCAGGCGTTCGCCTACGAGGCGGCACTCGCCATGGCGCGCCACGGCTTCCGCCACGTGCTGGTGACCGACAACGGCCGCTTGACCGGGGTCATTTCGGAAAAGGATCTGTTCTCGCTGCAGCGGGTCGGCCTGCGCCAGCTCAGTACCGCGATCCGCCAGGCTATGAATCTTGAAACCCTGCAGCAATGCGCGCGCGACATCCGGCAACTGATCCACAACATGCTCGCCCAGGGCGTGGCGGCCGAGCAGGTCACTCAGTTCATCTCCACGCTCAACGATCTGCTCACCAGCCGCATCATCGAACTGGAGTGCGTTGCCGCGGGCGTGGACCAGGGGCTGTTCTGCAGCGGCCAGGTCTGCTGGATTGCACTTGGCAGCGAAGGCCGCTACGAACAGACGCTCAACACCGACCAGGACAATGGCATCATCTTCACAGTCCCGGAAGGCTCCACCGCCGAAGAGATGCGGCAGCTACTGCTTCCGGCGGCAAAGCGCATCAATCTGGCCCTGGAGGCGTGCGGCTTTCCCTTGTGCAAGGGCCAGATCATGGCCTCCAACCCCAAGTGGTGCTTGTCGCTTGCCGAGTGGAAGAACACCTTTGCCCACTGGATCGATCACGGCGATCCGGAAGCGCTGCTCAACGCCTCCATCTTTTTCGATTTCCGGCCGATTTTCGGCGCCCACGCGCTGGCCGAGGAGTTGCGCGAATGGCTGACGCGCCGGGTGGCGGGGCATTCCCGGTTCCTGCACCAGATGGCCGAGAACGCCCTGCGCAACCGCCCGCCCCTCGGGCTGGTGCGCGACTTCGTGGTGGATTCACGCGGCGAGCGTCCCAACACGCTGGACCTCAAGATCAACGGCATCACGCCGTTCGTGGATGCGGCGCGCATCTACAGCCTTGCAACGGGCATTACGCACACCAACACGGCGCAGCGCCTGCGGCTCGCCGCACCCAAGCTCAACGTCTCGTCGACCGAGGCCGAGGCCTGGATCGATGCCCTCTATTTCATTCAGTTCCTGCGCCTGCACCATCAGAACGAGGACCTCATCGAAGGCAAGGCGATGGATAACCGCATCGATCCCGATCAACTCAACGATCTCGACCGGCGCATCCTGAAGGAGGCGTTCCGCCAGGCGCGCAAGCTGCAGACACGTCTCGCTTTGGATTACCAGCTATGAATCCGTTCTCACGGATATTCTCGCGCAGACCCGAACTCACACCGAACCAGGCGGCCCGGCTCGCCGCATGGCACAATCAGCCCGCCGCCGATCTGCAACAGCCGTTCGATGAGGCGCGTTTCGTGGTGGTGGACGTGGAGACCACCGGCCTCAATCTCGCACGCGACCGACTGATCGCCATCGGCGCCATTGCAGTGGTCGAGAGTCGGGCGGTCCTGTCGGACAGCTTCGAAATCGTGTTGCAGCAGAAGACCGTCAGCGACCGGGACAACATCCTCATCCACGGCATCGGCGGCACCGCGCAGCGAGAGGGCGTGCCGCCTGTGGAGGCGCTGTTGCGGTTCCTGGAATATCTCGGCAAATCGCCCCTGGTGGCCTTTCATGTCACCTTCGACGAAACCATGATCCGGCGCGCGCTGAAGGAGTATCTGGGACTCAACTTCAAGCACCCGTGGCTCGATCTCGCCTACCTCATGCCGGGGCTGCATCCCCTTTTGGCGCGCAAGCTCCGCACACTGGACAATTGGACCGAGCACTTTCATATTCAGAACTACGCCCGCCACAACGCCCTGGCCGATGCGCTGTCCACGGCGCAGTTGTACCAGGTTGCACTCGAAAACGCGCGCCAGCAGGGTATCGAAACCTACCAGGCGCTACAGAGCCTGGAAAAGGCGCAGCGCTGGCTGAACTGGGCGAATTGAAGGCGGTGCGCTCCCCGGCCAACTACTCGACACAAAGGCGCAAAGAGTAAATGCAGGTCGGGCACCCCGCATATCCCCAAGAGGGAGCCCAGCCGGCATCTGCTTTGCGCCTTTGCGTCGAGCCTTTGAATCGCGGCGAATCGACATGAGTAACCCCAGTGCCCGCACCCTCACCCGCAATCTCACCAAGTACTACGGCTACTACACCGGCGGCTTCATTTCCTTCGTCATCCTGCTGGCCATCGCCGAGCAACTGGGATTGCCCAACGTCTGGATCGGCTACATTTTCATGGCCGCCACCTTCGGGCTGTATACGCTCATCGGCATCCTGAGCCGCACCGGGGACATTGCCGAATACTATGTGGCCGGGCGGCGCGTGCCCGCCATCTTCAACGGCATGGCCACCGCGGCCGACTGGATGAGCGCGGCCTCTTTCATCGGCTTGGCGGGCATCCTGTATCTGTCGGGCTTCGACGGGCTCGCCTTCGTCATGGGCTGGAGCGGCGGCTACGTGCTGGTGGCGCTGCTGCTCGCGCCCTATCTGCGCCGCTTCGGCCAGTTCACCATTCCCGATTTTCTCGGCGCCCGCTACGGCGGGAACTTCGCGCGCGGCATCGGCGTGGTGGCGGCGGTGCTCGCCTCCTTCACCTACCTGGTGGCGCAGGTCTACGGCATCGGCCTGGTCTCCAGCCGCTTTCTGGGCATCGACTTCACCACCGGGGTTTTCGTCGGGCTGGCGGGCATTCTCGTTTGCTCGCTGCTGGGCGGCATGAAGGCGATCACCTGGACCCAGGTGGCCCAGTACGTGATTCTGATCATCGCCTATCTGGTGCCGGTGGTGATGCTGTCGCAGCGCATCACGGAGGTGCCGATCCCGCAGCTCATGTACGGCCAGGTGTTGCAGGAGGTGTCCGAGCGCGAACGGGAGATCTTTCAGGATCCCGGACAACTGGAGGCGCAGGCGCTATTCCGGCAGAAGGCCGAGGCGATCGCGGCCCGGATCGCAGCGCTGCCGGATTCACTGGAGGCGGCGCGCCGGGAGGCGGAGCAACGGCTGGCGCGGTTGCAGGCCGACGCCGCCGATCCGCTCGCCCTCGCAGAGGCCGAACGTGCGCTCCAGGAATTGCCCCGCACCGCGGACGAGGCCCGGGAAAAGTGGCGCAAGGCGCTGGAGCAGGCACGGGCGCAGGCCAAACCGCCCGCGCCCCATGCGCAGCCCTTTCCCGGCGAAAACCAGCAGGAACGCGATACCGCTCGGCTCAATTTCCTGGCCCTGGCGCTGTGCCTCATGGTGGGCACGGCATCGCTGCCGCATATCCTGATGCGTTACTACACCACGCCGAGCGTGCGCGAGGCGCGCGATTCCGTTTTCTGGTCGCTATTCTTCATCCTGCTGCTCTACCTCACCGCGCCCTCCCTGGCGGTGTTGGCGAAATTCGAGGTGTACAACCGCATCATCGGCGTCGCCATCGCCGACCTGCCCTCCTGGGTGACGGCGTGGGGCAAGGTGGGCCTGCTGAAGATCGAGGACATCAACGGTGACGGCATCCTGCAGTTGGCAGAACTGACGCTGAATCCCGACATCATCGTGCTCGCCACGCCCGAGATCGCGGGGCTGCCTTATGTGGTGTCCGGGCTGGTGGCCGCCGGCGGCCTGGCCTCCGCCCTCTCCACCGGCGACGCGCTGTTGCTCACCATCACCAGCGGCCTGTCCCACGACGTGTATTACCGGATGCTCGACCCCGATGCGTCGACCACCAGGCGGATGTTCATCTCCAAGGTGCTGCTGCTGGTGGTGGCCGTGATCGCTGCTTACGTGGCCTCGCTCAAGCCGGCCACCATCCTGTACATGGTGGCCTGGGCCTTTTCCATCGCCGGCTCCGCGTTCTTCCCGGCCCTGGTGCTCGGCATCTTCTGGAAGCGCGCGAACCGGGCCGGCGCGGTGGCAGGCATGCTGGTGGGCCTCGGGCTCTGCCTGTTCTACCTCATCGGTGTGAAGTTCTACGGCATGACGCCCTGGTTCGGCATCAAGGACATCTCCGCGGGGGTGTTCGGCATCCCGGCGGGTTTCCTCACCATCATCGTGGTGAGCCTGCTGACCAGGGCGCCGGATGCGCGGATGCAGGAACTGGTGGACAAGGTGCGTTGTCCGCCGTTGCGTTGATCGCCATCCGTGCCAAACCCCTTCGCTCCTGAGGAATCCGCTGCCGGCTCTCTGCACCGGAGGATTGTGGGCCCCAGGCAAGCGCAATCCGCACTACTGTTATTCTCAGGGTTGCATGTCGCCCGTTTGCCAGGAGGACTCCGCATGGAGCACTGCTGCGAACACGATAGCGAGGGACTGAAACGCCTGCGCGAGCGGCAGGGCAAGGTGCTGCGCGCGGTGCTGGGCATCAATGCCGCAATGTTCGTCGTCGAGTTCGGGAGCGGCTGGTTCGCCCGTTCCACGGCGCTGCTGGGTGATTCGCTGGACATGTTGGGCGATACCTCGGTCTATGCCCTGAGCCTCTATGCGTTGCACCGCGGTCCCCACTGGCAGGCATGGGCGAGCTTGACGAAGGGGATCGTGATGCTGGGCTTCGGGGCCGTGGTGTGCGCCGAGGCGATCGGAAAGCTGTTGACCGGCGCCATACCCGCGGCCTCGATCATGGGCGCCGTGGGATTGCTCGCGCTCGCGGCTAACGCCCTCTGTTTTTTCCTCCTGGCGCGGCACCGTCAGGACGATCTCAATATGCACTCCACCTGGATCTGCTCGCGCAACGACCTGATCGCCAACGGCGCGGTGCTGCTGGCCGCAGCGGCGGTCGCTCATACGGGCAGCCCGTGGCCCGACGTGGCGGTAGGCCTCGCCATTGCGGGACTTTTCCTGCACTCCGCCTGGGGCGTGATCCGGCGGGCGCGCGACGCATTGCGCACCGCGACAGCACCCGGATAAAGCTCTCCCGGCCAACAGCGCGAGTCAGCGGCAGCAGCCCTGAGGGCGGCCCCACGCACCGAACGGATACGTCATTCATGGATGGATCGATCATTCTCATGGGTTTTGCGGCCAGCGCGGCAGCCGGGGTGGGCGCCACCGGCGCCGGGGCGTTGCCGGTGCTCTTCATCCGGCGCCTGTCCGAGCGGCTGGAGGACATGTTGCTCGGCTTCGCCGCAGGCGTGATGCTGGCCGCATCGTTCTTCTCGCTCATCATTCCCGGGATCGACAAGGCACAGGCACAAACCGGCGGCAGCATATCGGCCACTCTTATCGTGATCGCAGCCATTCTGCTGGGCGGAGCCTCCCTTTCGCTGATCAACCGCTACGTCCCACACGAGCACTTCATCACCGGGCGCTTCGGCAAGGAAACCACCAAGCTGCGCCGGATCTGGCTGTTCATCATCGCCATTACGCTGCACAACTTCCCGGAAGGGCTGTCGGTGGGGGTGGGTTTCGGAGGTGGCGACATTGCCAACGGTATGACCCTGGCAGTCGCCATCGGCATTCAGAACATACCGGAGGGATTGGCCGTCGCCGTGTCGCTGGCGTCGCTCAACTATTCCAGGAGGGCGGCGCTGGCGATTGCCGTGGCGACCGGCGCGGTGGAACCGATCGGGGGGCTGCTCGGCGTGACCGCCGTGACGATCTTCGATCCGCTGCTGCCCTGGGGCCTGGGATTCGCCGCCGGTGCCATGCTCTTCGTAATCAGCAACGAGATCATCCCCGAGACCCACCGCAAAGGGCACGAGAACGTCGCTACTTCCGGTCTCATGATCGGGCTGGCGCTCATGATGTTTCTGGACGTGGTGCTTGGATGAGGGGCGTCTGATTCGAGTTCCGACAAGTCATGTCCGCTGCTTCGCCCCGCGCTTCTGGTACCTGCGGTAACAATCAGCGTTACCGTCGGTAACATTATGCGTTACCCTCGGTAACAGCCCTCTGTAACCCTCCAAATTATCCCTTTAATTATCAACAGGCTGTATATAGGCACCTTAATTGCATGACCTCATTATCCTTGCCATAACCTTACACACTTGAAGGCATTCGCACGGGCGATCCCCATGCACAAGAAACAGGCCGCCACCATCAGCATCCTGGCACCGGTGCTCGATTTTCTGTGTCAGCATGCCCCGTTCGACCAGATGGCGCCGGAACACATCGAGTTCCTGGCCAAGCGGCTCAAGCTTGGCTTCTACGCCAGGGGGACGGCCATTACCGAACCCGGCCACGGCCCGGTCAAGCGCTTCTACATCATCAAGCAAGGACGGATCCGGGGCGAAACGGAGCAAGGCGGACTCCCGGAGGACAGCGCTTGGGAATTGGTGGCCGGTGAGTGCTTCCCCATCGGCGCCCTGCTCGCCCGCCGTCCGGCGCGCACCGTGCACCGGGCGGTCGACGACACGTTCTGTTTCGAGCTGGATCGGGACGATTTCGACAAGCTGCTGGTGAAGAGCACGGTTTTTCACGATTTCTGCACGCGCCGTATGGCCAGCCTGCTGGATCAGGCCCTGCGCGGCGTTCAGGCCAAGTCTGCCACCGAGGTACTGGAGGACACCTCGTTCAGCGCCCCGCTCAGTTCGCTCATCAAAAGGCGCCCCATCACCTGCCGACCAGACAGTTCCATCCGTTCCGCCCTCGAACGGATGAACACGGAGCGCGTCGACAGCATCGTCATCACGGACGAGCGTATGACCCCCTTGGGAATCTTTACACTGCACGATCTGCTGTCGCGTGTTGCGCTGCCGGAGATTGGTCTGGACACTCCCATTCGGCAGGTGATGAGCGCGCGCCCCCTCCATCTGCCGCCCTCCGCATTCGCCTATGAGGCGGCCTTGTCGATGGCCAGCCAGGGGTTTGGCCATGTTTGCGTAGTGGAGGAGGGACGCTTGACCGGGGTCGTGACAGAGCGCGACCTGTTCTCACTGCAGCGTGTCGGTCTGGCCAACCTGAGCCGGGCCATTACCCGCGCCGGGGATACGCATAGCCTGGCGACACTTGGCCGCGATGTGCAGGACCTGATCAACCAGATGCTGGCGCAGGGCGTGGCGGTGGCCCAGATCACCCAGATCGTCGCCATGCTGAACGACCACATCACACGCCGGGCGATTGAGCTATGCGTCGCCGAGACGGGCAAACCCAGCGTGCCGTTCACATGGCTGGCCTTTGGCAGCGAGGGACGCCATGAACAGACGCTCAGAGCCGATCAGGACAACGGCATCCTGTTCGTCACGCCGCTTGGAAAAACCGCCGAGGATGTGCGCCGGGAATTGCTCCCCCTCGCGCGACGCATCAACCAGTCTTTGGCGGACTGCGGCTGCCCGCTCTGCTACGTCAATATCATGGCGAGCAATCCTGAGTACTGCCTGAGCCTCGACGAGTGGAAACAACGCTTCCGCTCCTGGATCGAACAGGGCTCGCCGGAACGCCTGCTCAAGGCGGCCATCTTCTTCGATTTCCGACCACTGTATGGCGATGTCACACCTGCGGAGGAACTGCGCCAATGGGTTATCGAGCAGGGAACGTCGAATCAGCGCTTCCTGCGCCAGATGGCCATCAATGCCCTGCGCAATCGCCCGCCGCTCGGTCTGGTACGCGATTTCGTGGTGTCCAGCAGCGGACCGCATCCCAACATGCTCAACCTCAAGATCCACGGAACAGCGCCGTTCGTGGACGGCGCGCGCATCATCGCGCTGGGAAACCGGATTCACGAAACCAATACGTTGAGCCGCTTCAGAACCGCAGCGGAAATGAACATCCTGCAGAACGATGAAGCGGCCGCCTGGAGTGACGCCTATTCCTACATCCAGTTACTGCGTATGCGGGCGAATCAGGCGCAGGGGCCGGAAGGCAAACCGCTGGAAAACCTGATCGATCCCGGTCAACTTAACGAACTTGACCGGCGCATCCTGAAGGAGGCGTTCCGCCAGGCACGCAAGCTGCAGACGCGCATAGCGATCGATTATCAACTATGAGCGTGGCACGCCGTGATTGTCGCTCCTATGCCAACCCGTCGCCTCGTGCAGTGCGGTGGCGTAGCATGGTGTGGGAAGAAACATCAGGTCTGGCAAACGTCGTGCCGATGACAACGTTCCCGGTCTTGCTGCCTGGGCGCCGCGCGGTCCAGGGCCGTTGGGGCAACGACTAAGGAGAAATCTAACGTGCAAGTATCCGTAAAAATGCGGGAGTATTGGCGCAAGAACCTCCGGATAACGGCGGTTCTGCTCACCATCTGGTTCGTGGTCACCTACGTGACTGCGCTCTTCTCGCCAGCGCTTAACGAGATGACGTTCCTGGGCTTTCCATTCGGCTTCTACATGGGCGCCCAGGGCGCGCCGATCGTTTATCTGGCGCTTATCGCCTTCTATGCCAGGTACATGAACCGCCTGGACAGGGAATACGACGTACACGAAGAGTAGCATCAATTGGGTAACAATATATTTGTTAACAATCTGCCGAAGATTTACGGCGCCTACACGGGTGGCTTCCTGCTCTTCATCATCTTCCTGGCCATCGCTGAGCAGATGGGCATGTCGAACCAGATGATCGGCTGGATCTTCATGGCGGCCACCATCGGCCTGTACGCCATGATCGGGATCATCAGCCGCACCAGCGACGTGGCGGAGTACTACGTCGCCGGCCGGCGCGTGCCCGCTGTGTTCAACGGCATGGCGACGGGCGCCGACTGGATGTCCGCGGCCTCCTTCATCGGCATGGCCGGTACGCTCTATGCGCTCGGCTATGATGGCTTAGCTTTCATCATGGGTTGGACCGGCGGCTACGTGCTGGTGGCCCTGTTCCTGGCACCCTATCTGCGCCGCTTCGGCCAGTTCACCATCCCGGACTTCCTGGGCACCCGTTACGGCGGCAACGCGGCCCGCGTCATCGGCATCATCGCAGCGATCATGGCCTCCTTCGCTTACGTGACGGCGCAGGTGTACGGCGTGGGCATCATCACCAGTCGCTTCCTGGGCATCGCGCTCGAAGTGGGCGTGTTCGTCGGCTTGGTCGGCATCCTGATCTGCTCGCTCCTGGGGGGCATGCGCGCGGTGACCTGGACCCAGGTGGCCCAGTACATCATCCTGATCATCGCCTACCTGGTGCCGATCGTCTGGCTGTCCTACCAGTTGACCGGCGTGCCGGTGCCGCAGCTCATGTACGGCGAAATCCTGCAGCGAATCACCGAGCTCGAGACCCAGCTCGGCATCACCAAGCACCACGTGCAGCCGTTCGTCAACAACGACAAGGCCAACTTCCTGGCGCTGACCTTCTGCCTGATGGTGGGAACCGCCGCCCTGCCCCACTTCCTGATGCGCTACTACACCACGCCAAGCGTGCGCGAGGCGCGGAACTCCGTGGGCTGGTCGCTGTTCTTCATCTTCCTGCTGTACTTCTCGGCCCCGGCCTACGCGGCTTTCGCCAAGTATGAGGTCTACACCAATGTGATCGGCCTGCCCATCGATCAGCTACCCGCGTGGGTAGCCTCGTGGAGCAAGGTGGGGCTGGTGACCATCGCCGACACCAACAACGATGGCATCCTGCAGCTCTCCGAACTGAAGCTCAACGCCGACGTCATCGTGTTAGCCACGCCGGAAATCGCGGGTCTGCCCTATGTGGTGGCGGGCCTGGTGGCCGCCGGCGGTCTGGCAGCGGCGCTGTCCACGGCGGACGGCCTGCTGCTCACCATCGCCAACGCGCTGTCCCACGACCTGTACTTCAAGATGATCGACCCGAACGCGCCCACCAAGCGCCGCCTGCTGATCTCCAAGTCACTGCTGCTGGTGGTGGCGGGCGTCGCGGCCTACGCGGCGTCGCTCAAACCGGACACCATCCTGCACATGGTGGCCTGGGCGTTCTCCATCGCGGCCTCGGCATTCTTCCCGGCGCTGGTGCTCGGCATCTTCTGGAAGCGAGCCAACAAGGCCGGCGCGGTGGCGGGCATGCTGGTGGGCCTGAGCGTGTGTCTGTTCTACCTCATCGGTGTGAAGTTCTACGGCATGACGCCGTGGTTTGGCATCAAGGACATCTCGGCGGGCCTGTTTGGCATCCCGGCCGGCATGATTACCCTGATCGTGGTGAGCCTGCTGACCAAGGAGCCGGACGCCGAGATGCAGGCATTCGTCGAGAGCGTGCGTTATCCGCGCCTCGGAATTGCCTGACCTCATTAAGGCAAATAGCGCAAGGTCCGGGAAACCGGGCCTTGCGTACTATTAAACCGAACTGACATAACATTTGCGGTCGACAAAGGTACGGCGGCCGATCGATCCAGGTACAATAGGCGTCCGAACGCGACAAGCCGCGTAAGCTTTCCGTAAGACTTCTACTGTATCCTGGAGCGCTAGGCGCTCTGTGAGTGAAACGGGTTGTCAAGTATGGATATGTTCGCGATCTATCAGATCCTGGTAATGGTGATCGCCACCGTGACCTGGACCCTGATCGGTCAAGGCGTACTGGCCCTGCTGTTAGGTCCAAAGCGCAGGATCAACTTCGTCTACCGCTTCATGGCGAGCATTACATACCCCGTGATCCGCACGACGCGTGCCGTCATGCCCCGGTTCGTCGTCGACGCCCATATCGGGTTTATCGCCTTGTTTCTACTACTGCTGCTTCGGCTCGTCGTCTACATGGCGTTCTATAGCCAAGGTTGGATCCCCACGGCATCGGGGCTCGCCATTGCGCCGGAACAATCGACGTAACCTCGCAATGGACCGCCATCCACGACCGCCGCTTTCGCTTCGGGCAAGCGTGTTGCCCGACGACGACCTGCCCGCCGCCCGGCAGCATGACCGGCTGCGGGCATCATGCGAGAACAAGGCCTGATTCCCGATCGTCCATAACAATAAAGCCCTTGTATTTAGCAACGTAAGGAGAAATGCATATGTCCGATGAAAAGATCTATGAGGTCCCGGCGGAAATAGCCGCGCGTGCCCACATTACTGACGCCAAGTACCAGGAAATGTACGCGCGCTCTGTCGCGGATCCCGAGGGCTTCTGGGCGGAGCAGGCCAAGGAATTTTTGACCTGGTACAAGCCTTGGGACAAGGTGCTGGACTGGGATTACAATACGGGCAAAATTCGCTGGTTCGAAGGCGGCAAGCTCAACGTGAGCTACAACTGCCTCGACCGCCATCTCGAAAAACGCGGGGACCAGGTGGCGCTCATCTGGGAAGGCGATGATCCCAGCGTCGACCGCAAGATCACCTACCGGGAACTCTACGAAGAGGTCTGCCGCTTCGCCAACGCGCTGAAGGCCCGCGGCGTCAAGAAAGGCGACCGCGTGTGCATCTACATGCCCATGATCCCGCAAGTCGCCGTCGCGATGCTGGCCTGCACGCGTATCGGTGCCGTCCACTCGGTGGTGTTCGGCGGCTTCTCGCCCGAATCCTTGAAGGACCGCATTCTCGACTCTGACTGCCAGGTGGTCATCACCGCCGATGAAGGTCTGCGCGGCGGCCGCAAGGTGCCCCTGAAGAACAACGCCGACAAGGCCCTGCTCATGTGCCCCAACGTGCACACCGTGTTCGTGGTGAAACACACCGGCGGCGACATCTCCTGGCACGACAATAGGGACGTGTGGTACCACGAAGCCATCGCGGATGTACCGGCCGAGTGCGAACCGGAGGAGATGGACGCCGAAGACCCGCTGTTCATTCTCTACACCTCCGGTTCTACCGGCAAGCCGAAGGGCGTGCTGCACACCACCGGCGGTTATCTGGTGTATGCCGCCATCACCCACAAGTACGTCTTCGACTATCACGAAGGCGATATCTACTGGTGCACCGCCGATGTGGGTTGGGTGACCGGCCACTCCTACATCATCTACGGTCCGCTCGCTAACGGCGCCATCAGCCTGATGTTCGAGGGCGTGCCCAGCTATCCTGACGCCTCGCGTTTCTGGCAAGTGGTCGACAAGCACCAAGTCAACATCTTCTACACTGCCCCGACTGCCATCCGCGCGCTCATGCGCGAGGGCGATGAACCGGTCAAGAAGACCAGCCGCAAGAGCCTGCGCCTGCTCGGCACCGTGGGCGAGCCCATCAATCCCGAGGCGTGGGAGTGGTACTACCATGTGGTGGGCGACGGCCGTTGCCCGATCGTCGACACCTGGTGGCAGACCGAGACCGGCGGGCATCTGATCACCCCGCTGCCCGGCGCTACCAAACTCAAGCCGGGGGCCGCCACGCGTCCATTCTTCGGCGTGGTGCCGGCCATCGTCGACAACGACGGCAAGATCATCGAAGGCCCGGGCGAAGGCAGCCTGGTTATCACACGTCCGTGGCCGGCTCAGATGCGCACGGTGTACGGAGATCACCAGCGCTTCATCGACACCTACTTCAAGACCTACCCGGGCATGTACTTCACCGGTGACGGTGCGCGCCGTGACCAGGACGGCTATTACTGGATCACCGGCCGTGTGGACGACGTGCTCAACATCTCCGGCCACCGCCTCGGTACCGCCGAGATCGAGAGCGCCCTGGTGCTGCACGATTCCGTGGCCGAGGCGGCGGTGGTGGGTTATCCGCATGACATCAAGGGCCAGGGCATCTATGCCTATGTGACCCTGATGGCGGGTGTGGAGCCCAGCGAAGAGCTGCGCAAGGAACTGGTTACCCTGGTGCGCAGCGAGATTGGCCCCATCGCCACCCCGGACATCATCCAGTGGGCGCCGGGCCTGCCCAAGACCCGCTCCGGCAAGATCATGCGCCGCATCCTGCGCAAGATCGCCGCCAACGAGCTGGAGAATCTTGGCGACACCTCCACCCTGGCGGATCCCGCCGTGGTGGATGAGCTCATCAAGAATCGGGCAAACCGTTAAGCTGTCCGACTTGACCTGCCGGACGTTCGGCTACACTGTGGCCGAACGTCCTTTTTTTTGGATAAGCCTTGATCGTCAACAGCCCTTTCAAGCCTGCTTGGTGGCTGCCGGGCGGTCACCTGCAAACACTGTGGCCGAACCTGTTGCGCAAGCGGTCACGCCTCAGTCTTGTCCGCGAGCGGTTTGAACTGCCGGACGGAGATTTCGTTGATCTGGACTGGACCACCGGCACGAGCGGTCCACTCGTGCTCATTCTGCATGGCCTGGAAGGATGCAGCGCATCGCCTTATGCCGCCGGCATCCTGAGGACCTTGCACGATAACGGTATGCGAGCGGTGTTGATGCACTTCCGCGGTTGTAGCGGGGAGCCCAACCG